>JAZKSB010000012.1:0-22058 GCA_036626315.1 Halobacteriales archaeon | reverse complement strand
GGGACGGGGCGACGACGCCAGCCTGGTCGTGCTCGTGGCCGGCGAGGACCAGCTGGACCAGTACTTGATGGACAACCCCGGGGACTTCTTCGAGAAGCCTCCAGAGCGGGCGGTCGTCGACCCGGAAAACGGGGCGATACTGCCCGACCACGTGCGGTCCGCCGCCCGGGAGAACTGGCTGTCGCCCGGCGACGAGCAGTACTTCGGCGGGCAGTTTCCGGATCTGGTCGGCGCCCTTGAGGCGGCCGGCGACCTGCAGCGCCGGGAGACCGACGGCGGCGTCCGGTGGACGTACGACGGCGGCGGCAGTCCCCAGCACGAAATGAGCCTCCGGACGACGTCGGACCGCGAAATCGACCTGTTCGACCGGCGCCGGGACGAGCGGGTCGGGTCGCTACCGTTCGAGGACGCCCTGCGGGACGTCCATCCCGGCGCCGTCTACCACCACGCCGGCCGGACCTACGAGGTGACGGACATAGACCTGCAGCGCGACCGGGCTGAACTGGATCCCGCACGTGTGGACTACTACACCCGGGTACTGCACGACAAGACCGTCACCGTCGAGCGCGATCTCGACGAGCGGGCGGTGCCGAACGCCGACGCGACCGCCCGGTTCGCGGATCTTTCGGTTCGAAAGCGGATCACGGCCTTCGAGCGCCGCGACGCAAAAACCGGTGAGGTGCTGGGCCGGGAGCCGCTGGACCTGCCCGAGACGACCCTGCGGACCCGCGGGCTGTATTTTACGGTGCCGGCCGCCGTCGAGCGCCGCGTCCGGGAGCGCGCCCGCGCGGGCGACCGGGGCCCCGCGTCCGTCTTCGGTGGCGCCATCCACGCCGCCGAGCACGCCCTCATCGCGCTGTTTCCGCTGCACGTGCTCTGTGACCGCCGGGACGTGGGCGGGCTCTCGACGCCCCATCACCGCCACACGGACGCGAGCACCGTCTTCGTCTACGACGGCCACCCGGGCGGCGTCGGACTCGCGCGGGAGGGATTCGACCGGCTGGTGGAGCTGGCCGGCCAGGCCCGGGACCTGATCGACGACTGTGACTGCGAGGACGGCTGTCCGGCCTGCGTCCAGTCGCCCCACTGTGGCAACGGCAACGACCCGCTGGACAAGGGCGGCGCCGTCGCGGTACTGGAGGACGTGTTGCTCGGCGAGGGATAAGCCGGCTGCGGCGCCGTTCGCCCCGGCAATGAGCCGCGATTACAGCAGAAACAGCGCGAAAGCCCACGTCTGCAGTCGTGAGATGAAGCGCGTACGCTTGAGTTGGCATCCGCTCGTATCGTTTGATGCCGAGTCCGAGGCAAGCCCACCAACGCCGCTGTCTCGGTCGGGGGCCGTACTGACTCGGCCCGGAATCCCGGCATCCGACCGGGAAACTCCCACGTGGGGATGCCCGTCTGTGACGGGCGCTGGTCTGTGGCCAGCAGACCCCCACGACTGCAGTCGTGGGAGAAGTCAGGGAACGGTAACCCCGTGGCGGTGCCGTCACCAAACGGTTAAACGGCGCAGTCGCTTACCGTGGGTACGATGAACGAAAACGAGACCGACGTCGGCGACGGAACGCCGGCCCGGGACGGGATGGGGAGTGCAGACGACTACGACGAACCGGTCGACCTGGTCGACGTGGGCGACTACGAGTCGTTTCTCGAACGACAGGACCTGGTGCTGGTCGACTTCCACGCCGACTGGTGTGGCCCCTGCAAGATGCTGGAGCCGATCGTCGCGGAGATCGCCGAGGAGACCGACACCACGGTCCTCCGGGTCGACATCGACGCACACCAGCAGCTCGCGAGCGAGATGGGCATCCGGAGCGTCCCGACGATGCACATCTACGGCGGCGGCGAACTTGTCGAGCAGATGATCGGCGTCCAGGAGAAAGACAGGATTCTCGACCTCCTCGAGCGGGCGGCCTGACGGCGACGAGGTGACGAACGGAACGGCCCGCGACGGGCGATCGAACGGAACAGCCCGCGACGGGCGATCGAACGGAACAGCCCGCGACGGGCGATCGAACCGAACGGACTGCGAGCGACGATCGAATTGAACGGCTCGGGGCATCCCCCGACCCGGACCTCCGATACTCTTTTATTTCGGTCCGTCCCACCGTGTGCCATGAGCACGGGGGTCGTCGACAGGCTCCGCAAGCCGGAGTACACGGGGGAGAATCGGTGCATTCCGTGCACGCTCGTCAACACCGCGCTCGCCGTCCTGCTGGCGGTCGGGGCGGCTGCAGGGGCGGCAGCCAACTGGGAGGTTCCGGTCGCCGGCGGACTCGGAGCTGGCGTGCTTGCCGTTTCGCTGGGGTCCATCTACGTCCGGGGCTACCTGGTGCCGTACACCCCCGCGCTGACCAAGCGGTACTTTCCGGACCGGGTGCTCGCCTGGTTCGACAAGGCACCGACCGAGGGCGGAATCGAGGCCGTCGACGACGGGGCGGACGCGCCGGTCGCCGGCGAGACGTCCGACCTCGAACCCGAACCGGTCCTGCTGGAGGCCGGCGCCATCGAAATCTGCCGTGGCGGTGAGGATCTGTGTCCGACCGACCAGTTCACCGCGGCCTGGCGCGAGGAGATCCGGTCGCTTCGCGACGGCGGCGTCGAGTCGAGCGTGGCCGCGACGATCGGCGTCGACGCCGACGGCGTCGCGGTCGAAGAGCGCGACGAGTACGTGCTGGTCCGGGCAGAAGGCGAACCGGTCGCCCGCTGGGAGTCGTATCCGGCGCTTCTGGCGGACATGGCCGCCTACCCGTTGCTTTCCGAGCGGATCGACGACTGGGCCGACTACGGCCGGCGCGCTCAGGGCAGTCTGCTGAAGGGCACGCGCGTGTTCCTGGAGTCGTGTCCGACTTGCGAGGGCGAACTGGCGTTCTCCCGGGACACCGTCGAGTCGTGCTGTCGGTCGATCGACGTCGTCGCGCTGTCCTGCACGGAGTGTGACGCGCGACTGCTGGAAGTCGAAGCGTAGGGCCGGGACCTGGAGCGTCCGTCCGGTCGCCGATGAACCGCAGTCCCGGTCCCGGCCGGGTGGACGACAGGAAGCGCGAAAGTAGCCCGCACCGATTACCGCTTCAGGAAGGCATACCCCTCGTACGGCGGAAGGGAACACGTCCCCGATGGTCGCCCTGAATCCGGTTCGACTGCTCATCAGGCAGATCGGCCTGGCGCTCGCACGCGCCGGCCTCGTCGACGAGCACCGGGTGGACCGGACGGTCGACCTCGCATGGCCTCGGATCGTCACCGGCATCGCGCGAATGTCGAAAAACGCCGCCGACGTCGCGATGGTCGGCGTCGGCGTCGGGCCGACCGCCATCGCGGGAGTCGGATTCGCCAGCCCCTTCTGGGGGACGGCGTTCACGATCGGCGGCGGCCTGGCTGCCGGAACCATCGCGCTGGTCTCCCAGCGGTTCGGGGCGGAAGCCTACGACGAACTCGGGGTCGCGGTCCGGGCGAGCGCCCTGCTGGTGGTCGCGCTCTCGATTCCCCTGTCGGTGCTGTTCTGGACGTTCCCCGGGGAGTTGATCGGCCTGCTCACCGGCGACCCCGAGACCATCGGCTACGGTGTCGAGTACCTGCGGCTGCTCGCGCTCGGCGTCCCGTTCGCCGGACTCAACCTGATCGGCAGCAGGACGTTCATCGGCGTCGACGACGCCTGGACGCCGATGCTGTTCCGCGGCGGCGGCGCGACGGCCAACGTCGCGCTGAACGCCGTGTTCATCTTCGGGCTCGACATGGGGGTGACCGGCGCGGCACTGGGGACGGTGCTTGCGAACGTCCTGGTCACCGCGGCGTTCGCTGGCGCGCTGGTCGCCGGTCGGTTCCCCGGTATCGGCGACCTTCCGATCCGTGTCTCGCCCGCCGGCCGGTACGCCCACCGCGACACCATCACCGACGTCGTCAGCATCGGGACGCCCGTCGTCGGTCGCAACCTCGTGTGGACGGTCTCGCGATTCCCGATGCTGGCCATCGTCGGCCTGTTCGGCCCGACCGTCGTCGCCGCCTACGTCATCAGCCGCCGCATCTGGGGGTTGATAAACACGCCCGGGTGGGGATTCGGCCTTGCGGCCAGCAGTCTGGTCGGCCAGTCGCTGGGCGAGGGCGACGAGACGACCGCGGAGGCATTCGCCCGGGAGATCACGCTCGTCTCGGTGGCCACCTACGTCGTCGCCGCCGCCATCGCAATCGCGTTCGCGGAACCCATCGTCTCGCTGTTCGTCGGAGCCGGGGAAACCGAGACGATAGCGATCGCGATCCCGCTCGTGTACGCCGCCGCCCTCGCAGTCGTCTTCCAGGGCGTGACCAGCACTATCGCCGGGGCGCTGGACGCCACCGGCGACACGCGGTGGCCGTTCTACAGCCGCGCGATCGGGATGGTCGGACTGGCCATTCCGGTCACGTACGTCGGCGCGACGACGGCGCTGGGGCTGTGGGGGCTGTATCTCTCCTACTTCGCCCAGACGGTCGTGCCGGCGGCCATCAACTACTGGCGGTTCTCGACGGGCGAGTGGAAGGCCATCAGCCGCGAATACCGCCCGGAGACGTCGCTCGACGACTGATCGGCGTGGGCCGGTTTGCCCGGGACCCTCGCCCTCGCCCGGAGAAGTAACTGTACGGTCGGGACGCCACTCGCCGGGCAGCGCTCGACGGCTGCCGGCGACTCGCTACTCGCCGAGCAGCGCGTCCAGGTCCGCGTGGTCCGACAGCAGCGTCTTCATTCGCCGGACGGTCGCCTCGTCGCGGGTCCGGCCGGCCTGAATGACGTCCTCCGCGCGGTCGACGGTGGTCAGGGTGTCGGCGCTGACCAGCATCACAGGGACGCCCTCCTCCTCGGCGCGACCAAGCACGCTGCTGGACGGCCGGTGCCCGCCCGTGAGGACGAGACACTTCACGCCAGGGGCCTGCAGCGCCGCCGTCTGGACGTCCGCGCGGTCGCCGCCCGTGATCACGGCGGCGTCCGTGGTCCGGCGGAAGTACTGGAGGGCCGCCTCCGCGCTCATCGCGCCGACCTGGAAGCGCTCGACCAGCGCGTCGGTTGGCGCCTCCGAGGTCAGCACCTCGGCGCCGAGTTCCGTCGAGAGTTCCTCGACGGAGATGCCGGCCAGTTCGGGGTCCCGCCCCACGATGCCGAGGACGGGCACGCCTTGCCCTTCGAGATACCCCGCGACCTCGCCCTCCAGTTTGTCCTGGAGGCCATCGGGCACGGTGTTGAACAGCGTGCCGGCAAGCCGGTCCCCGAACAGGTCCTTCGCGAGCAGCACCTCGTCGACGTCTCCGGGTTCGTCGTAGGACGACAGCAGAACGACATCCGCGTCGAGCAGTTCGGCGACGTCGGCGTCGGTCAGGTCGATGGCCCCGCCGGTCGCCAGCGTGCCGCCGCCTTCGACGATCATGAGGTCGCGGTTCTCGCTGACGTCGTCGAACGCCTCGCTGATGCGGTCCCGAATCGCCTCGGGGTCCTCGCGGCCGCGGATGGCCTCCTCGACGAACGTCGGCGAGTAGACCACCGGCTCCATCTCCTGGAGCGAGTCGTCGCCGTCGAGCAACTCCCGTGCGAGCAGGGGGTCCTCGTCGCGCGTCTTGCCGACCGCGCTGCGCAGGCGCGTGCCGAGCGGCTTCATGTAGCCGACGTCGATGCCGCGCTCCTTTGCGGCCAGCGCTAGCGCCAGCGCGACCGCGGTCTTGCCTGTACTCTCCTCCATTCCGGTGACGAGTAGCGTTTTCATAGCTTCTCCGTGTCGAGCGTGAGCCTGATGTCAACTGCCTGGACGCCGTCGGGTCCCGCGACGAGCGGGTTCACGTCGAGTTCGAGGATCGCCGGGAAGTCGGTCGCGAGCTGCCCGACCCGCTGGACGGTCTCGACGACCGAGTCCACGTCGGCGGGCTCGCGGCCCCGGGCGCCGCGCAACAGCGGCGCGGCCTGCAGGTCGTCGACCATCTCCTGGGCCTCCCGCTCGCTGACGGGAGCCACCCGGAGGCTGTTGTCCTCGAAGATCTCGACGAACACGCCGCCCAGTCCGAACAGGACCAGCGGGCCGAACTGCGGGTCGCGGTTGACCCCGACGATCGTTTCGGTCGCGTCGTCGAGGTCGACCATCTCCTGGACCTGGACGCCGAGGATCGTGGCGTCGGGCTGGTAGTTGCGCGCCCGGGTCACCAGGTCCTCGTAGGTGTCTCCGACCTCCTCGTCGGGGACGCCGACCTCCACGCCGCCGATGTCGGATTTGTGGAGGATGTCCGGACTGACGATCTTCATCACGACCGGGCCGTCGATGGCCTCGGCGACCTCGACGGCCGCCCCCGGGTCCTCGACGATGTCGCCGTCCGGCGTCGGAATGCCGTACGCGTCGAGCAGGTCCATCGCCTCGACGCCGAGGCGGTTCGTGCCCCGTTCGGCAGCCGACTCCAGCACCTCGCGGGCCGCCTCACTGTCGACGTCGAACTCCCGGGGTGACTCGTAGGTCCGCCGGCGGATGTCCCGGTAACGCGCGAGGCCGTCGAGACTCCTGACGGCCCGGGCCGGGTCGAAGTAGTTCGGAATGCCCGCCTCGCCGAGGACCCTCGTGGCCTCCTCCGGCGTGTCACCGCCCATCAGTGTGGTGACGACGGGCTTTCCATGTTTCTGCTGGAGGTCGATGATCACGTCCGCCAGGTCGCCGTAGTCCAGCACAGCGACCGGCGCCGAGACGACCATTCCCATGTCGACGACGTCGTCCGCCAGCACGGCGTCGATGGCGTCCGCGAACCGGTCGATGTCCGCGTCGCCGATGACGTCGACGGGGTTGAACGCGTCGGCAGCCGGCGGTAGCACCTCTTCGAGTCGGTCGACGGTGTCGTCGGACAGCGACGCGACCGACAGCCCCGAGTCGCCGATGGCGTCGGTCGTCATCACGCCCGGGCCACCGGCGTTGGTGACGATGCCCACGCTGTTGCCCGCCGGGACGGGCTGGTTCGCCATCGCGCGGGCGTAGTCGAACAGCGCCTCGGGGGTCTCCGCACGGATGACGCCGGCCTGCTCCAGGCCGGCCTCGTAGGCCCGTTCGCTGCCGGCCATCGTCCCGGTGTGGGAGGCGGCGGCCTTCGCGCCGGCCTCGGTGCGCCCGGACTTGACGAGCACGACCGGTGTGTCACGGGTGACCTCCCGAGTCGTGTCGATGAACGGACGGCCGTCGTCGATCCCTTCGAGGTAGCCGACGACGACGTCGGTGTTCTCGTCGCCGCCCCAGTGGTTCAGGAAGTCGGTCTCGTCGAGCACCGCCTTGTTGCCCAGCGAGACGACGTCCCGGAAGCCGATGCCCTCCGCCAGCGCCCAGTCCAGGACCGCGGTGACGAACGCCCCGGACTGGCTCATGAACGAGATGTCTCCTGGCAGCGGCGACGACGGGCCGAACGAGGCGTTCATGCCGTTGCCGGTGTTCATGATGCCCAAGCTGTTCGGCCCGACGACGTTGAGGTCGTATTGTTCCGCGAGCTCCTTGAGCCGGCGCTCGCGGGTCGCGCCATCGCTGCCGGACTCGCCGAATCCGGCGGTGATTACGACGACGTTGTCGATACCTGTCTCGCCCGCCGTCTCGACCACGTCAAGGGCGATGTCCGGCGGAACCACCACGACGGCCATGTCGACGTCCTCGACGTCGACCAGCGAGTCGTGGCAGGGCAACCCCAGCACCGTCTCGCTGGAGGGGTTGACCGCGACCACCTCGCCGTCGAACTCGTCGAGGAGGTTCTCGGTGATGGCCCGCCCGACGGCGCCCTCCCGCTCCGTGGCACCGACGACGGCGACGCGGCTCGGCTCGAACAGCCCCGATAGATCGGCCATCGTGTTCGGGAGTTCGTTCGCCCGTGGTTAAGAACTTGTGCTATCACTCCGTGTCGAGAACCCGTCAATTACTCTGCCACGCCGGCTCGTTTCACACTATTAATCGACAACAATTGCTCCGGCGACACCGCGAAAACGGCCTCTGGAGTTCCTGCAGCCGCCCAAACCGTATCGAACCCCAGCAGCGTCCGATCGAGGAATGTCGGGACATCGGTTTCGTGACAGAACGGGGGGACGCCGCCGATCGACCATCCGAGTGTCTCATCGATCCGGTCCGGGTCGGCGGGGGACACGGCGTTGGGATCGGCACCGAGCAGGTCTGCGAGTGCCGATTCGCCCACCCGGTTGGCGCCGCTCGTGATCACCACGGCGAGGTCGGTTCGCTCTGCATCGACGGCAGTCGCGTCGCCGTCGACGGTGAAGACGATACTGCTCGCGATCTGTGCGACCGAACAGTCGAGTGCCTCTGCGGCGTCGGCGGCCGTCTTCGTTCCCTCAGGAAACTCTCGGACCTCCACGTCGACGCCGTGTTGCTGCCGTGCACACTCGACGAACTCCGCGGCGCGGGGATGCATGCGAACGTCTCGCGTGCCCAACCGACTTAGCCGTTCTGCCACCGTCGCTGCCGGGCGGCGCGACGGTCCGTGCTTGCTGGCCCGAGCGGTTCCGCCACCCTGCCCGCTGGGCCGAAAGATTCCGCCACCCTACCCGCTGGGCCGAAAGATTCCGCCACCCGGACCTATTTTCCGGCCGTCCGCGTGGGTCCCGCCCATGGAGTACACCACGCTGGGCGACACCGGCCTCGAGGTCAGCCGGATCGCGCTGGGATGTATGAGCTTCGGGTCCAGCCGCGACTGGATGCTCGATCCCGAGGAGAGCCACGAGATCATCGAGCGGGCCATCGACCTGGGCATCAACTTCTTCGACACCGCCAACGTCTACTCGAACGGCGAGAGCGAGGAGATACTCGGGGATGCGCTGGCGGGCTACGACCGCGACTGGTCGGTGGTCGCCACGAAAGTCTACGGGTCGATGGACGAGTCGAATCCGAACGCCTCGGGCCTGTCTCGGAAGGCTATCGAACAGGAACTAGACAACTCCCTCGAACGGCTCGGCATGAACACCGTCGACCTCTATCAGATCCACCGCTACGACGAGACCACCCCAATAGAGGAGACGCTGGGCGCGCTCGACGACGCGGTCCGCCGCGGGAAAACCCGCTACATCGGCGCCTCCTCCATGTGGGCGTACCAGTTCGCCGACGCACTCCACACCAGCGAGCGGCTCGGCCTGGAACGGTTCGTCTCCATGCAGAACCACTACAACCTCGCCTACCGCGAGGAGGAACGGGAAATGCTGCCGCTGACCCAAAACGAAGGCGTCGGCGTCATCCCCTGGAGCCCCCTCGCACAGGGGTATCTCGCCCGGCCCCACGAGGAACTGGACGCGACCGAGCGTGGCGAGACGCTGTCCGACCGCCACGAGGAGTACCGGGCCGGCGGAGGACCGACCATCAACGAGCGAGTCGAGGAGTTGGCCGGCGAGTACGGCGTGTCGATGGCCCAGATTTCGCTTGCATGGCTGTTCCAGAACGAGGACGTCGACGCGCCCATCGTCGGTACCACCAGCGTCGACCACCTCGAAGAGGCCGTCGAGGCGCTCGACGTCGACCTCTCTGCAAACGACGTCGACTGGCTCGAAGAACCCTACGAGCCGATCGAAGTCGCCGGCCACGAGTGAGGGCCGCCAGCCTGCAGGTTAAAGCGTTCGGCGGCAGGCGACGAGCGGTCGGCGGTCGGGAGGCTCCAGGAGTTTCCCCGTATCACTGTTCTCGCCCAGTCCTTCCGTACCCCCCTCTCGCCCAGGACATCGAGGAGTCGGGTCGACGGCTGGCCGAAGCCGCGTCCGCAGCATGACGAGCACGGCCCCGACGCCCACGGGGTCCATCGACAGGTCCAGAAGCGAGTTCTCGATCCCCCACCAGGAGCGATTCGGCCAGAGTTCGAGATACTCCGTCAGTTCCCAGCCGACCGCACCGACGAGCGAGAATCCGACGACGAACGCTCCCTATGCGATCCTCGGAACCAGTCGCCGGCCGTCCAGTGCGTCCGTGATTTCGCGCATTACCTCCGGTAGCCGACTCCCCGGTTTGTGGCTGTCGGCCGGGCGAACAAGGGCGGTCACCCGACGACGATCCGCCGAGTGCCCCACTCGACGACTCTGAGTGCTACGAACAGGCCGACTGCGGCGGCGTACAGCCGCCACCACTCCCAGGTCGGCCCGAGGTGGCCACGGGCGAACAGCACGTAGGCGAGCACTGCTGCCCCGAGGGCCAGCAACCCGCTTTCGAGGTGCTCGCGGTCGACCATAGCGGGTGTTCGACGGACAGCGGCAAAGAGGTACCGCCGGGCGCTACCGCCCGAGACCGCACCCGGAGATGCAGGTGCAGTCGACCCCGTGGTCCTCCAGGAAGTCGACGAACTCGTTCATGCCGACGGCGTCGCTGGCGATGTGGCCCGTCACGACCAGGTTCTTGTCGTCGTACTCCTCGCGCAACTCCGCGGTGTCGCCGCCGCCGACGTGGATGTAGATGACGGTGTCGACGCCGTTTTCGAAGTATGCCTTTGCCACCTCGGCGCCGCCGTTGGTGCCCGCCGCGTGGTGGACGGCCACCTCGCCGAGTTCGCTGTCGTCGTCGCCGACGCGGGCGACGACGTCGGTCTTGGCCGCCCGGATCTCGGGGAACGCCTCCCGGAACGCCGCCTTGAGTTCGCCGACGGTGTCGTCCTGGTCGAGTTGCTCGACCACCTCGACGAACCGCCGCCGGCCGAGTTCGTCCGGGGCGAGGTGGACGTTCATGTACGGCTGGTCGAGCAGTTCGGCGACGCTTGGATCGTGTCGATAGTTGCTGGAATGGGCGCCGTGTTCGGTATCGCGTCGCAGGTCGGCGACCGCCTCCTCGGCGCGGTCTTCCGGCACGCCGTGGTCGACCATGAACTCGACCTGGCGGTCCAGGACTCGCGGAAACTCGAGTCGGGCGTCGCCGCCGACGGGGTGGTGTGCCAGCGCGAGGTCGTAGCCCTCTCGGCTGGCGAGTTGGACCTCCGGGCTCTCCAGGTCGATGCCGCCCAGCGCGGTCTCGACGTCGTCGCCAGGCACGTAGACGGTCGAGTCGCCCGGCACGTCGTCCCAGCCGACCATGTCCAGCGACAGTTGCATGACGTCGTCGGTAGACAGTCCCATGGCCAGTCCGAGGGGCGCCGGCTGTGAGAAAGGGGGGATACCGGCAAAGCCGACGGCGACCGGCGAGGGCGGCAGGCGCGCTACAGCGGCAGCCAGCCGCTCTCGATCTCCCGCTCTACGAGCCGCCAGTTGTGCTGGGGGGTCCCGTCGCGCATCCGGACGCTGATGACGGCGTCGAACATCGGCTCCAGCAGGACGACGGCGTGGTCGCTTGCCGCCACGGGAAGGTGGAAGTGGGCCATTCCGCTTGCCGACCGCACCTCGGAGGTGACGAGGTTGAGCATCCGGAAGACGGTTTCCTCGTCGTGGTCGGACAGAAGCGGCAAAAGGGAGTCGAAGCAGACCCGAAGCTCCGCCGGGTCGTATCCGCCGCCGGGTTCGAGTTCGCCGATGGCCGACCGGATCGACGACGCTAGTTCGCCGGGGTCGGAGTCGCCACCGGCGTCGACCGGACGGCTGGCCGGGGCGGCCTGCGCGGCGGCGCTTCTGGTGGTCGCCGCGTGGTCCACCACCCGTTTCCGGGCGGCGGAACCCCCGTGTGCCTCCGGGTCGCAACACGCCGTTCCGTCGGTGCGCACGAACACCCGCCGCCGGGGCTGAGTGTCGTCCTCGCCGAGCAACCGATCACACGCCCTGAGGTGTACCTCCCGATTGGCCCCTCCGACGACGAGCAGGTTGCTCCCCCGCTCTTTGAGCGCCGACAGCGCCTGTGCGAACATGGCGCCGTCGGACCCTCCGGATCCATCCACCATCGTATCTTTCAGGAAATTAGATCGCGCATCAATTAAGCATTTCGGCGGAATTTGGCGTCCACCGACGACCGCACCCTTTTGTCGCGCGACGACCAACGGAGGGCAATGACCGATACCAACGACGGCGAGGCGTCGAACGGCGGTCCCGCCGGCGGGGAGTCGACACGGGACCCCGCCGAGGTCGCCGGCGAACTCGCCGACGAACTCGAATCGCTGCGCTCGGAGTTGCGCCGCGAGCGCCGCGGCCCGTTCGGGTTGCCGGCCCCGCCCCGCCCGCGCGAACTGCTGCAGTTCGCCGACGAGTATGCGATCCCCTTCGCCATCGCCGTGCTGGAGGCGAATCTTCGGGCGCTCGAACTGCTCCAGGCGACTATCCGGGCCGTCGAGACCGGCGAAGCCGCCGGCGAGGAGGCGCGCGCCGCCCGCGACCGGGCCCATGAGGTCAGTCGCACGTCGCTGGACCGCCTGGACGGCGTGCTGGCCGACCTGGAGACCGCCGCCAGTGGCCGGGACCTCCCGTCGAACGACGAGGCACGGTCGGTGATCGAACGGGCGCGGCAACTCCGTGCGGAACTCGCCTCGGCGATGGCCGAGACCGAACACGGGGCGCCCGACGGCGAACTCGATTCGAACGACCGGTCGGCGGGCGAGGTGACGGAGCGAAACGGCAGCGGGGACGGCGAACGCCCGACCGGCGAGGTCCCGGTCGACGTCGAGAGCGAACTCCGGTCGATCAAGGCGGACCTGGACGACTTCGACGAGGACGGCGGCGACGGGGACGGCGAGAACGGGGACGACGACGAGGCCAGCGTCAGCGGGACCGGTAAGGACAGAGACGGGGTGGGCCGCCACGGGGACGGCGACGACGGGACCGGGAAGAAGGACGGCTAGACCGGCCACAGGCCGGCAAGGCTCCAACCGGGCCGTGCCGGATCGGACGATTCCGTCGTTTTCAAAAAGACTTATTACGACAGATGCCTCGCCGTATTTCATGTTCGCCCTGACAGGTCCTCCCTCCGACGGCCGCTCCGCCGGCCCCGAACATCAGATACCGTCAACCGGCCATCCACCCGAGCGCGGAGGTGAGTCGCCGTGAGCGTCATCGAGGTCGACGGCCTCGAAAAGCGGTACGGCGAGGTCACCGCCCTCTCGGGGCTCTCGCTGTCCGTCGAGTCCGGCACCGTGTACGGCTTTCTCGGTCCGAACGGTGCGGGCAAGTCGACAACGATCAACGTGATGCTGGACTTCACGAAACCCTCCGCCGGCAACGTCGAGGTCTTCGGGCACGACGCCCAGCGGCGCTCGACTGCGATCCGGCGGCGAACCGGAACCCTCCTCGAGGGGTACGGCGCATATCCGCGGCTGACCGGCCGGGAACACGTCGAACACGCCATCGCGACGAAGGACGCCGACGACGACCCTGACGCACTGCTCGAACGGGTCGGGATCGCCGACGCGGCGGACCGGGCCGCCGGCGGCTACTCGAAGGGGATGCGCCAGCGGATGGCCATCGCGGTTGCACTGGTCGGCGACCCCGAACTGCTCGTGCTCGACGAACCCTCGACGGGCCTGGACCCGAACGGCGCACGTCGGCTCCGGCGGATCGTCCGCGAGGAAGCCGACCGCGGCGCGACCGTGTTTTTCTCCAGCCACGTGCTGGAAGACGTCCAGGCGGTCGCCGACCAGGTCGGGATCCTGCTCGACGGGCGCCTCGTCGCGGAGGGGTCCCTGACGGAACTCCGGCGGGAACTCGGTGCCGGCACGACGCTCACCGTCGAGGTGACGTCGGTTCCGGACGCGCTGCCGGACCGTCTCCGGGCCATCGACGGCGTTCGCGAGGTGACCGCGAACGACGCGGTCGAAAGCCCCAGCACCCGGAGGCTCGAAGTGGGCACCGACGGCAACGGCGACTCGAAACTGGCGGCCCTCGAAGCGGTCGCCGACGCCGGGGTCTACCGCGACTTCGACCTCGCGGAGGTCTCGCTGAGCGACGTCTTCTCGGAGTACACGGAGGCCGACGCATGAGCTGGCGCGACGTCTTCCGGCGGGACCTTCGGAGCGTCTTCCGATCCCGGCTGGGTTTCTCCGTGGCCATCGTCCTCGTCGTGTTGACCGCCGGGGTCGGAGCACTGATAAACTACACCAGCAACTCCGAGTACCCCCCCGAGATGGCGCAGATGGTCGTCGTGTTCGGCTCCATCGTCTCGCTTCTGGTGCCGGTTGTGGCGCTTTTGGCGAGTTACTCCGCCATCGTCGGCGAGCGAACCACCGGCAGCGTCCGCTTTCTGCTGGGGTTGCCCAACTCCCGGACGGACGCGTTCGTCGGCAAGTTCCTCAGCCGGACGCTGACTGTCGTCGCGCCGCTTCTGGTCGGACTCGGACTCGCGAGTTTGCTTGTGGTGCCCGTGGCGGAGTCCGGCTCCTACCGTCCGATGGTGTTGCTGGCGGGACTGTCGGCGTGGTACGCAGTCATCTTCGTCGGCGGCGGACTGGCGGCCTCCACGCTCGCCGACACCGACACCCGGGCGGTCGCGCTCGTCGTCGGCGGGTTCGCCATCCTGCGTGCCGGCTGGCCGGCGCTCCAGTGGGCCGGCCTGCAGTCGCTGCAGGAGCCCCGTCCCTATCCGGAGTGGTACTTCTGGTTCGGCCGGATCAACCCGATCAACGCGTTCGTCCGCGCGACGATGGGGCTGGTCGAAACCGGGAGCCATCCACTGCTGACGATCCCCCGCGACGTCGCGCGGAGCCCTCGGAACCCGCGGTTCGAACTCCCGCGAGAGCCGGTGACCGACTCGTTTGCCCTCTCGCTGGAGCTGGCCCTGATCGTGCTGGCGGTCGCGACCGTCGTCTTCCCGCTGGCCGGCTATCTCCACTTCCGGCGGCGGGACGTGATGTGAACGGCTCCGGAATGTGACTGCTCCCGAGTCAGTCTCCGGGCGCCACCGTGACGGGATCGCGATGCCGGCTCAAACGGGGTCGAACCGGAACCCGTCCCAGTTCTGGCTCGACGGCTCGCGGATCCCGGCATCGGGCTCGCGCAACTGATCGACGTGGACCGGTTCGACGTCGTCGCCGACCGCCACCTCGCCGGTCGTCACCTGGCCGATCGCCCGGACCGAAGAACCGGCCACGTCGAACTCGACGATAGCGAGGTGATTGGGCTCCCGGACGCCCGGCGGGGTCGCCGTGCTGGTCGTCCACGTGACCACCTCGGCGGTCCGGTCAGTGAGGTCGACGACCTCCGTCTGTGGCTCGCCACACTCCGGACACCGGGGGTGGGCCGGAACGCTGAGGTGGCCGTTCGGACAGCGATGGGCCTCCAGGTGCGGGTGGTCGGGACCGTCGCCGGCGTCCGGGTCAGGGTCCGGGTCGGCAGTTCCGCCACCGGCATCCGCGTTCGGGTCGGCAGTTCCGTCGTCGGTCATGCGCCCGCCTCCAAAATGGTGGTGGTGACGCAGTTGCCGAACCCGCCGACGTTGGTCGCAAGCCCAACCTCCGCCTCGACCTGGCGGGGGCCGGCCTCCCCGAGCAGTTGCCGGTGGATCTCGTGAACCTGCGCGACGCCGGACGCCCCGAGCGGGTGGCCCTTCGACTTGAGGCCGCCGGAGGTGTTGACGGGCAGGTCGCCGTCGCGGGTGGTGACGCCGTCCTCGACTCCGCGCCAGCCCGCGCCCTTCTCGAAAAAGCCTAGGTCCTCGCTCTGGAGCACCTCCAGGATGGTGAACATGTCGTGAAGTTCGGCCACGTCCACATCATCGGGGCCGTAGCCGGCCATCTCGTAGGCGTCCTCTCCGGAGTCGACGACGCCGCCCATGACCGTCGGGTCCGCACGCTCGTGGACGACGTGGGTGTCGGTCGCGCCGCCGATGCCGGCGACGACGGTGTAGTCGTCGACATACTGCGCTGCGACCGATTCGGGGACGAAAAGCAGCGCAGCGCTGCCGTCGGTGATCGGACAGAAGTCGTACAGGCGCAGCGGGTCGGCCACTATCGGCGACTCCATGACTGTCTCGACGTCGACCTCCCGCCGGAACTGGGCGTGGGGGTTGTCGACCCCGTTGCGGTGGTTCTTCACGGCCACCCGTGCGAGGCTCTCGCGGGGGGCGTCGTACCGGTCGAGGTACAGGCGGGCGGTCAGCCCGGCGAAACTCGGCAGCGTCACGCCCTGCTTGTACTCGAAGGGGTGGGTGAGCGACGCGATGACGTCGGTGGCCTCCGCGGTCGTGCGGTGGGTCATCTTTTCGCCGCCGACCAGAAGCGTCATCCCGGAGGCACCGGAGGCGACCGACTGCCAGGCGGCGTAGATGCCGGCCCCGCCGGACGCGGAGGTCTGGTCGACCCGCTGGGTGTAGGCGGGCATCGCGCCCAGGTCGTGTGCGAGGGCGTTGGCGACGCCGGTCTGGCCCTCGAACTCGCCGCTCGCCATGTTCGAGACGTAGAGGTGTTCGAGGTCGCCCGCCGTCGCGCCGGCCTCTGCAAGCGCCGCCGTGGCGGCCTCCGCGAGCAACTCGCGGATCCAGGCGTCGCGCTCGCCGAACTGCGTCATCGACGCGCCGATGATGGCCACGCGGTCCATGTGGCCGCCGAGGGGGGGCGGGAAGTTATAAGAACCGGGTGACCTCGGCGCTTCCGGGTATCGGAACCCCCGGCGGCGACCCAACGCGTCGACCCCAACGTTTTCGAGGCGGCCTGCCCGTCTGTCCCTATGGACGACCAGCAACGGGTTGCCTCGTTTCTCGCGGCCAAGGGCCTGGGGGCCGATCCCGCACACCGGGTCCTCGATCTGGCCTCGGAGGTCGGAGAACTCGCAAAGGAAGTCAACGAGTCGACCGACTACGGTGCCGACGACGACGTGGCGGTCGCGACCGACGAGGTCGGCGACGCGCTGTTCGCGCTCCTGGCGCTAGCGGAGTCGCTGGATCAGGACGCGAGCGAGGCGCTGTCGGCGTCGCTCGCGAAGTACGAGCGCCGGTTGGACGGGTCCGGGGATCCGGGCTCAGGACACTGAAGACGCAAGCCACCGACGTCGTACCGAGAACCGGCGGTTACTGATGAACGGGCTTATCGCTCCCCGGAGCGAACTGCCGGGAGAGACAGATGTCGGAACCACGAACTGCCGAGACCGTCCTCCGGGACCTCGCTTCGGGGCTGGACCCGGACGGCGAACCCCGGATTCGGTCGGTGACCGGCGGCATCGAACTCCTCCTCGTGACGAGCGAACGCCGCGACGGGACGACCGGGGCCGGCGTCGCCCTGAACCCCGGCGGCCCGCTCCCGGACGTGACGGGAGAGTCGACGGCAGCGGTCGCCCGCCGCGGCGCCACGGCAGACGACCTCGCCACGAGGGCGGTCGGGATCGCGGCGCTGAACGCGCTCTCGCGGTTCGAACCCGCCGACCGGTCGGCGGACCCGTTCGAGTTGCTCGACCCCGCCGTCGATCGGATCGCCATGATCGGGCTGTTCGCGCCCGTCGTCCCCCGGATGGGCGACGTCGAGGTGGACGTCATCGAGCGCGACCCCGACTCGATGACGGTCCCGGCGGAGACGCCGGAGCACGTGACGGTCGACCTCCACCCCCCCGAAGCGGCGGAGTCGGTGATACCGGAGGCTGGGGTCGTCTACGTTACCGGGTCGACGTTCGTCTACGGCGGCCTGCAGCGGTATCTCGACGCGACCGACGCCGACCAGTCGGTCGTCGTGCTGGGCGCGACCACCTCGTTCGACCCGACCCCGCTGTTCGAGGCGGGCGTCCCCGTCGTCGGCGGCGCGGCGGTCGAGGACCTCGACGGCGTGCGCGACGGGATCGCCGAGGACGAACAGGAGAGCGGCCTTCACGACCGGGGGCTCCGGAAACTGCTGGCGGTCGATCCGTCGGTCGATCGGCATCCGGGCCTCCGACTGGAGACGTGAACGGCGCGAGCACGCCGTTGCAACGGGACGCCGGCCAGCAGCTCCCTACAGACGCGCGGGTTCCGGCGCGAGAACGGCCAGCCCCAGCCCGAACACGGCCACGCCGCCCGCGGCGGCGAAGGCAACTCGGTAGCCGCCCGTCGACTCGATGAGCGCGCCGGCGGCGATGGGCGCGACGAACGCTCCGAACAGCCCGGCGCTGGTCAGCATCGACACCGCCGTCGCGCCGACCGCCTCCGGGCCGACCTCACGGACGTAACTGAACAGCAGCCCCAGCCCGAACTGGACGGCGGCGCCCGCCGCCACCAGCAGCACGACCAGCAGCGCGACCTCCCGGACCACGCTCACGGCGACGACCAGCGGGGCGGACGCCCCGAACGACAGCAGCGTCACCGGGCGGCGTCGCCCGTCGAACAGGCGGTCCGACAGCACGCCGCCGCCGGACCGGGCGACGATCCCGACCGCGGGAAACAGGGCCGCCAGCAGTCCCGCCGTCCGGAGTGTCAGCACGTCGAACCGGTCCACGAGGAACGTCGGCAGCCAGCTGTTGAGAAACAGATACAGCGCGAAGCTCGCAAACCCCATCCCGCAGACTAGCCACACTCGCCGATCGGCCAGCACCCGGCCCAGTTGGGCGCGCGTCGGCGGCTCGGACGCGGCGGGCACGTTGCCGGTGGCCCGGAGCCGACGCGTGCCGGCCAGGTACCCCGCCAGGCCGACGACCGCCAGCGAACCCAGTGCCGGGAAGACGGCCGGCCACCCGAACGCTGCCTCGATCACCGGGCCCCCGAACTGGCCGAGCGCGAAACCCGCGGGCGCGCTCGCGGTGAACACGCCGACGGCGGTCGCCCGCCGTGCGGGCGGCACCGACCGACTCGCGAGGTCCGCGCCCGCGTTCCAGATGGTGACGAACGCGAGGCCGCCGACGACCCTGGAGGCGACCAGCAACCAGTAGTCGCCGGCGGCGGCCGCGACGTACCCCCAGACGCCGGCGCCCAGCAGTGCGAGCGCCGCGATGGTGACCGCCCACCGGACGACCACCCGATCGAGCACAATTCCCGCCGGGATGCTCGCGACGACGGCGGTCGCGAACATCACGCTGACCAGCCACCCGGCTGCCGGTTCGGTGATGCCGAGGTCGGCCATGATGACGGACGTGACGCTGGCGGGCACGATCTCGTAGCCCGCCGCGGCGGCGGAGAGCACGAACAGGCCGCCGACGGTCGCGAGGGTCCCCGTCCGGTCGGACCCGGTCGCGCCCGCCGTGCCGGGGCCGGCGTCGTCAGTCACGACTCGTGTTGGCCCCGGACGACTCAAAACGGCTTCGAACCCGGCCATCGACCACGACGGGGTCGGTCCGAACGGGATGCACGACGCAGCCCGAGCGCTACTCCGTCTCCGGCGGCAGGTCCCCCAGGGCCACGACGCCGATGCTCTCGTTGCTCGCGTAGAACACGGCGCCGTCGGCTGGGACCGCGGGCGTGCTCGCTGCCGCGTCGAAGCCCTCGATGCGGTGTTCCCACCGACGGCTTCCGTCGGCCCGTTCGAAGGCGACGACGCCGGGCAGGTCCGTCACCGGCGCCACGACCGCCTCACGGGCCACCGTGACACCGGTGTCAACAGTCACCTTGGCGTCGATCGACCACTCCACGGTGCCGTCGGCCAGCGAGACCGCCGCGAGACCGTCGTCGCCCGGCACGTACACCGTCCCGTCGGCGACGGCGGGCGGCGGGTCGATCCGGTCGCCGAAGTCGCCGAGTTCGCGACGCCGCGTGCCGTCGTCGGGGTCGTGGACGGCGATCGTTCCGGCGTCGGAGACAACGAGTCCGGCGTCCGCGACGACCGGCGGCGCGTCCGGATGATCGAGGTCGACGGCCCACTGGCGAGTGCCGACGGCGTCGAGCCCTCGGAGGACGCCAGTGTCGCCGTCGTCGCGATAGCCCGTCACGTAGACGGTGCCCGCTGCGATTCCCGCCTGGTTCGGGCCGACGGTGCCGTCCCGCCAGCGGCGGGCCCCCGAGTCGAGGTCGAGCGCCTGCACGCCCCGCTCCCCGAGCGGCACCGTCGCGAGGCCGGCGTCCCCGTCGACAGTGACGGCCCCTCTCGCAGGACGGGGAAGCGAGGTCGACCAGACCTCGGTGCCGTCGGTACGGTCCAACGCGACCGTCGCCTCGTCGGTGGCGACGACGAGACGGTCGTCGGTGAGCGCCGGCGCGTGGTCGACCTCCCCGTCGAGTTCCGCGGCCCACTCCTCGCTGCCGTCCGTCGCGTCGAGCGCGGTCGCTTCCCCCGAGACGGTGAAGACGGTGCCGCCATCGACCAGCGGGGCGGCGGTGTGGATTTCGCCTTCGTCCCAGGCGGGCGTTCCCCGCGGCGGCACCTCGACCGCCGACGCCCCGGTGTTGCGAGCGTTGCCTGCGCGGTGACGCCACGCCCCGGTCGGTCGCTCCGGGAGCGCTCGATCCGGTCCGAGACACCCTGCCGCCAGCGCCAGCGTCGACACCGAGGCGGCGAGAAACTCGCGACGGGTGGATGACATGGTCGTCCGAGAGGCGCTCCGCGGCAAGTGTCTTTTGTTCCCCCGGAGGCGACCCATTCCGCCCCATGCCGTCCGGTCTCGTCATGTCCCATCCCGTCTCGCTTCATCTCTTTGAAAGGGGTCGTGACAGGTCCGGATAGCCAGATACTTTAGGCTGGCCTAATTCCTTCCGATCCGAAGACCCTCCGACGATGACGGGACATCCGACGACCTCGCTGGCACACCCCGGCAGCTTGGTAAAGCGGGCGTGTCACGGTCGGGACGGACGGACCGGAGGCCTCCCCGGGCGCGTCATGTCGGCACTCGCCGGGATCGACTGGCTTCCGATGAAAGCCATTCCGGCACGGGAGCGAGACAATGGCTGATAGATACGGACGTTCGGCTGACGACGGACGGGGCGACGACGAACCGCACCGACCGGTCGGCGACGGCGGGGCCACGGAGGCCGCATCCGTCGACGCCGACACCTCGACGACGACGGCGGCCAGCGCGCCGTGGGCCGACGGGAGCGCCGGCCGTCTCGGGCGAAACGCCGACGACGCCGTGCTCGCGCTTGAGGGCGTCTCGAAAACCTACGGGGCCGAGACGGCGGTCCGCGACCTCTCGCTTTCGGTCCGGGACGGCGAGATTCTCACGCTCCTGGGGCCGTCCGGGTGCGGGAAGACGACGACACTGCGGCTGCTGGCGGGGCTGGAGCGACCGACCGGCGGCCGGATCCAGCTGGACGGCGAACAAGTCGCCGGCGACGGGTTCGTCCCGCCGGAGGAGCGGGACGTCGGACTCGTCTTCCAGGACTTCGCGCTGTTTCCCCACCTGACAGTCGCGGAGAACGTCGCCTTCGGCCTGCAGGACCGCGGCGAGGCCGAGACGGCGGCCCGCGTGGCGGAACTGCTGGACCTGGTCGGCCTTTCGGCGTTCGGCGACCGCACCCCCGACCGGTTGTCCGGCGGCCAGCGCCAGCGGGTCGCGCTAGCCCGGTCGCTGGCGCCGGAGCCGTCGGTGCTGCTTCTGGACGAGCCGTTTTCGAACCTCGACGTTCGGCTTCGGGTCGAGACCCGCGAGGAGGTCCGGCGCATCCTCAAAGAGGCCGGCGTCACGGCCGTCTCGGTCACCCACGACCAGGAGGAGGCGCTGTCGCTGGGCGACCGCGTCGCGGTGATGAACGAGGGGACGCTCGCGCAGGTCGGCGAGCCGACGACGGTGTTCCAGAACCCCGAGTCGCGGTTCGTCGCGTCGTTTCTGGGCCAGGCCGGATTCGTGTCGGGGTACGTCGCCGCCGACCGCGTCAAGACGGCCATCGGCCCGCTCTGCCACGGCCGCCTGGCCGGCGACGTCTCCGTCTACCGGGGCGCCCGGGTCGACGTGCTCGTGCGCCCGGACGACCTGCGGGCCGCGCCGGGAGGCGAGGCCGCCGACGGGACCATCGTCCACCGGCAGTACAGCGGCCCGTCGTTCACCTACCGGGTCGAACTAGAGACCGGCGACGTGGTCCACTGCATGCACAACCACGCCGAGGAGTTCGGGGTCGGCGACCCGGTGTCGGTCGAACTGGTCGCCGACCACGGCCTCGCCTGGTACCCCGCCGAGTGAGCGCCGCGCCGAGCACTCCCGTCGTTTTGCGCATTCTGCTCAAACCGCTTCCGGGTCGATCACGCGCGGTTCGGGCGCGTCTCCGGTTGCGACTGCGACGTCGCCGCCGTCGGTCGCCGCCGGGAAGGCGATGGTCGCGCCGGCGTGCAGGGGTGCGAGCACGCCCGCGACCACGACGCCCGGGTCGGCCAGCGGTTCGCGGACGACG
>JAZKSB010000011.1:0-22182 GCA_036626315.1 Halobacteriales archaeon | reverse complement strand
TCGTAGGCGTCCCAGATGCCGAACAGCCACACGAGCGGCAGCGTCAGGAACCCGACGACGACGAACAGCAACCCGACGCTGACCAGTTCGAACAGCCCCAGCGCCAGTCCCTTCCCCACCTCGCCGTTGTATATCTGGCCGAGCCCCGCGAAGAAAAACGACAGCACGGCGGCGACGCCCGGGTCCTTCGGGCCGTCCTCCCGTCGGCGACGCGGCGGGCGACCGCCCCTGTACGTGCCCGCGCCACCGCCAGCGCGGTCGACCGCTGCCTGCGGACCCGCCGGACGGTCGGATCGCCGATCGCTCTCTGCACCGGCCGGTCGCTGTGACCGCTCCCCGGTCGGACCCGGCGGCGACGAGCGTTCGGCCCGCCCCCCGGTCGGACTCGGCGGCGACGATTGGTCGACCCGCCCCCCAGCCGGACTCGGCGGGGGCGGAAATCGCTGCTCGGTCCGCTTGCCGCTCGGCGTCGGCGGCGGGCGTGATTCCCGGGGCGGGGGCGTTCCGGACCGGTCAGCAGGCCGGCGGTGCGATTCGTCCTGCCGGGACGGGGGCACGGGCACGCGACGGTCCACGCCGCGGGACCGCTCTCGCGGCGACGGGGGTCGGTCTCTCCCTGGTTCGGGACCGCCTCCCCGCTGGTCGCCATCTGCCGGCGGATCGCCTTCGTCGGACGTGACGGGCGAGGAGTCGGCGTTCGAACGGTTCCGGCCCGTTCGGCGGAGATCGCGCGCCGTCCGGGAGAAGTGCGACGCCCGCTCGGCGGGCACCTCCGACAGCCATCCCCTCGCCGGGGCGCCGGCCACGTCTTCCGGCGGGTCGACCCGGTCGGGAGAGAGTTCCGCCTCCTCATTGGCGGGCGTCTCGCCGCCCTCGCCCGCACGGACTGCACGCTCCGGAGACGCCCCGTCTCCGGACCCGTCGCTGCCGTCGTCGGGCGGGCCGGGAGAGTCGGCCGTCCCGTCCGAAGTCGGGACGGAGCGGTCCAGGGACGGTTCCCGGTCCGGACCCCCTGGGCTGCCGTCCGGATTTTCCGACATGGGTCCACGATTCCGCTCCAGACGCCAATAATTTGGGGCCTGCCGGGAACGTCGCAGGTCGCGATCGGCGCCCCAGCACCCCACGGCGCCGTCACTGACGCTATCCGATCCCCCCCAGCTTTATAAAATCCTGCCGAGAATAACGGCTCGGAACCATGATAGAGGACGGGCTATCCTATCCGTTCGAAGGCAACGAGGCGGTCAAGAACCTGCTCATCGGAGGACTGCTGAACGTGTTCGGCTTTCTCGTCCTCCCTGTGCTGATCGTCCAGGGGTACTACATTGCCGTGTTGCGGACGACGATTCAGGGCTACGACCAGATGCCGGCGTTCCAGGAGTGGGGAACCCTGCTGGTCGACGGCCTGAAGGCGGCGATCATCACCTTCGTCTACAGCATCGTGCCGCTGATCCTCTTCGCCGTGCTGATGGGCGTGCTCGGCGCCGGCGCGGACGGGAGTTCGAGCGGGATCGTCGCCGGCTTCGGCCTGCTGTTTTTCCTCCTGCTGTTTCTGGTGTACGCCCTCATCGCGTACCTCGCGCCCGCCGCGCTGTCGCATTTTGCCTACAAGGGCAGTTTCGGTGCGGCCTTCGAGTTCGGCACGATCACCGACGTCATCACCCACGGCGAGTACCTGAAGGCGTTCGTGATGGCGATCGTCGTCGGCTTTTTGATCGGCATCGTCGCCATCATCCTCCAGATCACCATCATCGGCATCATCCTCCTGCCGTGGCTGTACTTCTACGCCGGCGCCGCCATACTCCGGATGTACGGTCGCGCCTACGCCACTGCTGTTAGCGGCCAACAGGGCGGCCACCAGCAGACGACCGGCCGGCAGACCCAGAACTACTGACCGACCGGATCCGGCCCCGGTCGGCCGGTGGCATTTTGACGTCCTCCCCGCGTGACGAAACCGGCCGGTCCTGCCGATAGGTGCGGTCTCAAACCGACACCGACCGTACTCCGGCCGTGACCGACGACTCGGGGGACGCACAGGCTTCGCCGTTACCCGCGGGAGCGTCCGCCGGCCGGGACGGTCCCGACGGCGACGCCGGCACGGACGGCGGGGAGCGACTGCTGTCTGGGCGGGCCGGCCGGTTGCTCGTCGCGACCTCGCTCGGCTGGATGGCGATCCAGGCCGGGCGGCTGGTGCTGTCGCCGATGCTGACGGCGGTGATGGCCGACCTGCAGATCACGGAATTCCAGGCGGGCATTCCGTTCACCATCATGTGGGGGTTGTACGCCGTCATGCAGTTTCCCAGCGGGCGGCTCAGCGATCGGTTGTCCCGCACCTCGCTTCTGGTGCCGGGCGTGGCGCTTGTAGCGGTCGGATTTCTCGCGCTGTCGGCGGCGCCGACCTACCCGCTGTTTCTGCTCGGGGCGACCGTCGTCGGGGCGGGCGCCGGACTCTACCCGACGGCGGCACGCGCGTTGCTGTCGGATCTGTTCGTCGCCAAGCGGGGGCGAGCGTTCGGGTTTCACACGGCGTCCGGTGACGTCGGCGGCGCCGCCGCGGCGGCGCTTTCCGCTGTCGTCCTGGCGGTCGCCACCTGGCAGGCCGCCTACCTCCCCGTCGTCGCCGTCCTGGCGGTCGTGCTCGCGCTGTTGCACCGCTATCGGCCTGCCCCCTACCGGTTCCGGCGCGTGCCGCTGGAGGTGCGCGCGACGGCCCGGCGGCTGCTGGGCAACCGCCGGCTCGCGGCGCTCCTGGGCGCGTATGTGCTGTTTGCGTTCACCTGGCAGGGGGTCGTCAGCTTCCTGCCGACGTTTCTGCAGAAGGCCAAGGCGTTTCCCCCGGGGCTCGCCGGCGGCGGGTTCGCGGCGCTGTTCGTCGTGGGCGCCGTCGTCAAGCCGGTCGCCGGATCGCTGGGCGACCGCGCGCCGAAACCTGCGGTGGCGGCCGGGGCGCTCGCGCTGGGGCTGGTCTCGCTTTCGACCGTGCTCGTCGCCGAGGCGACCGCGGTCGTCGCCGTCGCCGTCGTTGGGTTCGCCGCGGGGCTGATGTCGTTTCCGCCGGTGATGCAGGCGTATCTGATGGACGTCTTCCCGGACGCGAGCATGGGCGGGGACCTCGGCGGTGCCCGGACGGTCTACATCGGCCTCGGGAGCCTGGGCCCGACCTACGTCGGGTTCGTCGCCGGCACGGCGGGATACGTCCCGGCGTTCGCGGGGCTCGGGGGGCTCCTGCTGGTGACGGCCGTGGTGGTGCTGGCGATCGGCCGGTGAGAACCGCTCGCCGGCGGCGCAAAAACGGGAACACGCTGTTCGAATCTCGGGGCGTTCTGACCCCGCTACTCAAATCCCGGGGCGATCTGACCTCGCCACTCGAAGCCCCCGGATCATTCTGACGCCACTATCGTGGCCGGCTCACAGGTCGCTGTACGGGCCGCCCTTCGCCTCCGCGAGCCGCTCGACCTGCTCCTCGGAGAGGTCGATCGCGGCGGCGCCGAGGTTCTCCTCCAGTTGCTCGACGGTGCGGGCGCCGACGATGGGCGCGGTGACGCCGTCCCGATGCATCAGCCACGCCAGCGCCGTCTGGGCCGGCGTGGCGTCGACCTCGTCCGCCACCTCGTCGAGCACGTCGTGGAGGTCGAAGTTCTCCTCGGTGAGGTAGGCGTCCTCGAACCGGCTGGACTCGGCGACCTTCGACTCTGCCGTCAGGCCCTCCTCGCGGTCGTACTTTCCGGTGAGGAAACCCTGCCCGAGCGGGCTCCACGGACAGACCGCGGCGCCGTAGTGGCGGGCCATCTCCAGGTAGTCGCCCTCGATCTCCCGGTCGACGAGGTTGTACCGGGGCTGGAGGACGGTGAACGGCTCCCACCCCTCCCGTCGGGCGATCTCGTTTGCCTTCGCGACCTTCCAGGCGTTGGGTCGCAGCGTCGAGGCCCCGAGGTAGTGGACCTTGCCGTCCTCGATTAGCCCGTTCAGCGTCTTCATCATCTCGCGGGCGTCGGTCTCGTCGTCCCAGCGGTGGATGTACAGGACGTCGACGTAGTCGGTGTCGAGCCGGTCAAGCAGCGCGTCGATGCGGTGGCGGACGTTCTTGCGGTTGGTCCCGCGGCTGTTGGGGTCGCCCTCCCGGATCTGCCAGTAGATCTTCGAGGCGATGGTGTATCGCTCCCGGTCGCGGTCTTCGAGCCACTCGCCGATCCAGATCTCGCTGTCGCCGCCGCCGTAGACGTCGGCGGTGTCGATATACCGGCCGCCGGCTTTCTCGTAGGCGTCCAGCAGTTCCTTCGCTCGCTGTTCGCCGATCTCGACGTTGCCCTCCTCGGTCTCCTTGCCGAACCGCCAGGTGCCGAACTGGAGTTCGCTCGTCTGGAGCCCGGTGTCCCCCAACTGCACGAAGTCGAGGTCGATGTCTTCGAGGTCCGTCATGACGAATGCCCGTAGGAGCGGGGATTGGAAAAGCGTTCAGCTACCGGCGAACCAGAAAGCGAGACGTGGCGCCCGGTCGGCGGTCACGCCCCACGCAGGTGGTCGAGGACGGCCTCCGTCGTCGCCCCGACGGGCTCCGGTTCGGTCCCCGCCGCCGCCGCGGCGTCGGGGTCCTTCAGGAGGTGGCCGGTGGTCAGAAGCACCACGTCCTCGCTCTCGTCGACGACCCCCCGCTCGCGCAGTTCCCGGAGGCCGGCCAGCGAGGCGGCCGACGCCGGTTCGACGCCGAGGCCCTCGCCGGCCAGGTCCCGCTGGGCGCGGGTGATCGCCTCGTCGGGGACCGCGACGGCGGTGCCGCCGGTCTCCCGGACCGCGTGCAGCGCCTTCGGCGCATTGACCGGGTCTCCGATGCGGATGGCGGTGGCGCGGGTCTCGACGTCATCCCAGCGGCGGACCGACTCGCGGCCCTCCTCGATTGCCTCGACGAACGGCGCGGCCCCCGCCGCCTGGACGCCGGTCAGCGTCGGCACCTCCCCGGGAGCCAGCGCGCCCGCCGCGACAAGTTCCCGGAACGCCTTGTGGATCGCGGCGGTGTTGCCGGCGTTGCCGACCGGCAGGACGATGCGGTCGGGCAACCGGCCGTAGTCGTCGCGGGCCTGTTCGAGAATCTCCAGGCCGATGGTCTTCTGGCCCTCCAGGCGGAACGGGTTCAGCGAGTTCAGCAGGTACGCCTCGCCCTTGTCGGCCAGGTCGGAAACGACGTCAAGGCAGTCGTCGAAGTTGCCGTCGACCTCCAGAATGCGGGCGCCGTGGAGGCTGGCCTGGGCGACCTTGCCGGCGGCGACCTTGCCCGCCGGCAGCAGCACCAGCGTCTCCATGCCGGTGCGGGCGCCGTAGGTCGCGAGGGCGGCGCTGGTGTTGCCCGTCGAGGCGACCGCGAGCCGGTCGACCCCGATCCGGCGGGCGACGCCGACCCCGACGGTCATGCCGCGGTCCTTGAACGACCCGGTGGGGTTCATCCCCTCGTGTTTGACCCGCAGCGTGCGGACGCCCGTCGCCGCCTGGAGGCGCGGGACGTCGTACAGCGGCGTGTCGCCCTCCTCGATGGTGACCTCCCGCTCGACCGGGAGCGCGTCCGCGTAGCGCCAGACGCCGTCGTGTCGTGGGTGCCCACCCGGGGTGGACCCCTCGCCCGCGTCGGCGTCCGTTCGCTCGCCCGCGTCGGCGTCTGTTCGCTCGCCCGCGCTGCCGAAGTCGCGCCAGTCGGGGTAGTCGTCGTACCGCACCTCCAGCAGGCCGCCGCAGTCGGGACAGCGGTAGGTCGGGCCGTCGAAGGGGGCGACCGTCGCGCCGCACTCGATGCAGGCCAGCCAGGTGCCGTCCTCGGCCGCCGCCGACGGCGGACCGGAGAGGTCGAAGTCCATCAGCCGAACGAGCGCCCCGCGGGAGAAAAAGCGGGCGGGTCGGGGCGAGTTTTCACCGGTAGTGGCGGGCGGGTGAAGCAAGTTTTTACCGGGAGTGGCGAGCGAGGAGAAGCAAGTTTTCACCGGGAGTGGCGTAGTAAACTGGAGCGGTCTGTCGCCGGCCCGCTGCAGTCGCCCGGCCGGTCACCGCAACTCGGACGCGCTCTCGGGGAACCGGTCGATGAGGTCGTGGACCCGTTCGGTCCAGGCATTGAAGGCGTCGTGCATGAGTTCCTTCGCCTCCGGGAGCGGCGTGGCGGTGTACTGGTAGACGAAGCCGCCCGGGTCCAGCAGGCGCCGCTCGCGGCCGACCAGCCCCATCTCCAGAAGCGTCGTCAGCGACCGGTTGACGTTGCTCCGGTCCCGATCGAGCACCGCCGCGAGTTCCTCGACGGTGCTCCCGGGGTTGTCCAGCAGCGCGAGATACGTCCGCATCTCGTGGTCCTGGACGTCGAACACGCACGCCATCACTTCCCGCAGCTCCGGATCCTCGTGCAGTAGCCCTGCTCCGCGCTCCGGTTCGCCCCCTGACATGGTCCGCAGTTACCCCCCGGTCGGCATAAATCCAAGCCTGCCCCTCACTCATCCCGTAACGGGGACGTTATCGGGACACGCACCCGGGGGCGTTACCGACGCCGCGAGGGGCCGACGCTCACGCCCCATCGCCGAACTCCTCGCGGACGTCCTGGACGTACCCCTGGTTGGCGATGCACTGGCGCATTTCCGCCTCGCTTTCGTGCTTGTGGAGGGTGGTCGGGGTGTCACAGTAGTAGACGGTCCCGTCGTGGCGGAGCGTGACCTCGTACTCGTTGCCCAGCACCTCCGTCCGGATGACGACCCGGCGCCCGTCGTGCAGCGCCGCGAATATCTCGTCCGCTGACAGCTCCCCGGCCGGCGCGCGAAGAGGTTCGCTCATGGGAGGACCCACGCCGCCGGAGGTTAAATCGGTCGGGGTCGCTGCGAAAACGGCCCGGACCTATTTGACGCCCGAGTTACTCCCCGGAGACAGGTAACAATGGCGACAGACGTCACGAAGGGCGGGCAGGAGACCGCCCGAGACCTACTGCTCGCGGCGGTGGCCGGCATCACCGCCGGAATCGTCTTCGGGATCATGATCCAGTTCGTGCTCGAACGGATGACCGCCATCGGCGCGCTGTACACGCTCGGGGAGCCGAGCGCCTCCGTCGGGTGGGTGGCCCATCTCGGCCACAGCGCGCTGTTCGCCGCGGTGTTCGCGCTCGTGACCGGCGTGCCGGCGCTGCACGAGTACGCCGCCGACCCGACCAGCGGCGCGGTCGTCGGCGCCGGCTACGGGGCCCTGCTGTGGCTCGCGAACATCGTCGTCATCTGGCCGCTGTGGCTGAACGCCGTCGGCCTGCCGGGCGCGCCCCCGTTCCCGTACCTGCCGCCGGCGTCGCTGCAGCCACTGGTCGGCCACCTCGTCTGGGGCGGCCTGCTCGGCGTGCTCTACCCGGCGTTCAGTCGCCCGTGACCCGCCGACGGGCGACGAGCAGGACCGCGCCGGCCACCCCCAGGAGGGCCACGACGGGGCCGAATCCGGGGCTGAGGACGCTGCTGTCGTCGGTCGAGGTGGCAGGCGTGCCGGAGCCGCCGCCGTCGGCAACAAGTTCGAACCCGGACAGGTCCGTGCCGGCAGCCCAGACGAGCCGTCCGTCGCCGCTCTCAGACGGATCGGGCGACGCCGTCGCGACCTCGTAGCCGTCCGGCAGCGTCACGACGACCCGGCGATCGGGCTGAAACCCGCTCGCGAACGGCTCGGCGACCCGGAGTCGGTCGTCGTCTGCCGCCGCGAACCCGGTCCAGCGGACCGACAGCTTCACGACTCCCACGTCGCCGGCGGTCGCCAGTTCGATCCGGGGGTCGGCCACGGTCATCTCTCGCCCGGTCTCGGTTGCGGCGCTCTCCGCGATCGCTGCCATCCGGTCGGCGAACCGCTCGCGGGCGGCCGCCCTGGCGTCGGAGTCGTTTTCGAGCGATCGGAAGGCGATCCGTTCGTCGTCGGTCGAGAGGTCGTAGGTCAGCGTCAGCGTCACCCTAGCCGTGCCGTCCTCGCGGAGGTCCACCTGGAGCCCGGGGTCGGGCTGTTCTGCGGCGCCCGCCGCCGGCACGGCGGCCGACGCGAGGAGCGCTGCGGCGATCACGACCGTTGCCACTCGGCTCGCGTGCGTATCGAACATGATTTGGTCGAGTCGGGAGTGTCAGAAGCCCGACACGGTCGTCACCGGCGCGGCGGTCAGGCGTCCCGAGCGGCCGTCGTCCCCGCCGGAACCGCCGTCGGTATCGGCGTCGGCCAGCGCCTCGCGGGCGTTCTCGATTGCCGTTCCGGCGCGTTCGAGCGCCGCCTCGGCGCGGTCGAGTGCGCGCTCGCGGTCGTCAGCATCGAGTGCCTCGCGGGCGCTCGCGAGCGCGTCCTCGGCGGCGGTCAGGTTGTCCTTCGCGTCCGCCAGGGCCGCGAGTGCCGTGTCGTTGCTGGAGCCCTCAAGACGGGTTTCGGCCCGCTCGACGAGGTCCCGGGCGCGGTCGAGTTCGGCCTCGGCGCGCGTGATCGTCTCGCTGGCGTTCGTGGCGTTGCCCGCCGCGCCGTCGTCAGGTGCGTCGCCGGTGCGGTTGTCGGGGGCGTTCCCCGCGTCGCTGCCGTTGCGCTCCCGGTCGTCGGGGGCGCCCGGCCCGCCGTCAGCCGACCGATTGGCGCCGTCCGGGAGTTCGCCCGGCTTGCCGGTGCCCGCCATCGCCCCGCCCACGTCGTCGCCGGCGATCGACCGCGCGATCTCGGCGACCTCTGGGCCGGTCAGGTTATCGGCGTTCTGCCGCAGTTGGCTGATCGCGGAGACGTTGACTCCCCGCTCGGCCAGCACGTCCTCGGGGAGGCCCCGGGCGACGGCTTCCGATCTGTTGGCGAGCCGCTTCACGGTCTCGGTGCGCGCGGCGAGTTCGGCCATCTCCGCGCGGTACCGCCCCTCGGAGATGGAGCCGTTCTCGCGCGCCTGCTGAAGCTGCTGTTTGCGCTCGCGGATCTGTTCCAGCTGGCGGCTGGCGTCGTCGAATTCTCCGGCGACGACGTCGGCCCTCGCCGCGCTGGTGTTCGCGCGTGCGACCTGCACGTCGAATGTGCGTTCGGCCAGTTCGCCGTCGAGTTCGGCGTCCTGGACGGCGACGACGCCGGAAAGCTGCTCGCCCGGCCGGATCTCGTCGCCGGGGGATGCGGTCGGCGTCGCCGTGCCGCCCTGGAGGGCCGACGCGGCCACCGGGGCCGCGACGAGCCCGACCACCAGGGCGAGCACGACGGGGATGCTGGTTCGGGTCATCACCCGGAGCGACGCCCGGCTGGCCCATATAAATGTGCGGCGCTGCACCCGGATTTCCGTCGCTTAAGCCGGATTAACTCGGCTTCGGACCCGGCTACTGCGTGCGGTTTTTGAAGTCCCCAGGCGAGTCGGCCCTGAACATTCGAAACGCTTTAGTTGTCATTTCCGTCCGACGCCTCGTCGGCGTCCGGCAGCCGGAGGACGTTCTCACGACCGAGCCGGAACCCCTCCAGTTCGCCCGACTCGCGCAGGTCCCGGACCACTTGGCTGGTCTTTGCCTCCGTCCAGTCGAGTTCCTCGACGATCTCCTGCTGTTTGACCCGCCCGCCGCGCTGCTCGACGAACCTGAGGACCCGCTCCTCGTTGCTCAGCAGTTCCGGCGGGGGGCCGTCGTCGGCGGCCGCGTCTGCGGCGCCGGCCGCGTCGGTCGGCTCCGGCTGAGGTTCGTCCCCCGGGTCGCCAGCACCGCCCCGGGACAGGCCACCCCGAGACCACCAGACGGCGACGACGGCGGCCAGCACCAGGAGCACGACGACGCCGGCGACGACCGGCAGAGCGCCGATGAGTCCGCCCGTCGTCGTGACGACGACCCGCGGCTCCTCGCCGCCGAAGTCCAGCGGCCCCTCCCAGACGACCGATCGCTGCCGGGTCGTGGTCGGCTCAGGGGTCGCCGTCGCCAGTTCGTAGTCGTCGGGCCACCGGACGGTCAGCCGCGTCTGCTCGTCGAGAAACAGGCCGGCGATCGCGTCGCCGGCCCTGATCTCGTCGCCGTCGGTCGCCGCGAAGTTCGTCCACTCGAACCGGTAGGTGAGGATGCCGTACCGCGGCACCTCCTGGACCTCCGCCGACACAGTGACGTTCCGAACGGCCATCTCCCGGCCGGTCGCGTTCTCCGCGGTTGCGGCGGTGGCGGCCATCCTATCGCCGAACCGGTCGGTGAAGTTCTCCGGGTTCGACCGCACCTCCTCCCGCAACGAGCGGAACGCGTCCGTCTCGTTGTCCGTCTCCAGGCGGACCCGGTACTCGATCGTCCATTTCGCGTCCCCGTTCGCCTGCAGGACGACGTCCATCTGGACGGCGTCGGCGTCGACCTCCTGAAGGGCGAACGCCTCCGGCGCGGTCGCCCGCGTGTCGTCCGGACTCGACACCCCGCCCGCAGTCGCGCCGGCCCCGGCGACCGGGGCCGCGACGACCGCGACCAGAAGCAGCGCGACGACCGTGCGTTCGTACCCCGCTGTCATCGGCGGGCGTACTCGCGGCCAGCGGATAGGTCTTGTTCCCGTTCCGCCGACGGACCGGACGCGATGGGTGGGAGCGAGGGCGGGGACAGGGACAGGGGCAGGGCCACTTTGGCCCGCCTTTTTTGGTCGGTGCGGCCTCCGCCTCGCACATGGACGTCGAAGACCTGCTGAAGATACTGCTCGTGCTCGTCGTCGTCTGGATCGCGCTAGAGGTGCTGACAGACCTGCTGAAGCTGTTGCTCGGGCCGGTCTTCGGGCTCGTGAAGCCGCTCATCGGGCTGGTCGTCCTCGTGCTCATCGTCCTGTGGCTGCTCGACAGGCTCTGAGTGGCGACGGTCGACTCGCGGCGACCGGCGCCGCCGTCATTCCTTTGCCGGTCGGACGCCGACGTGAAACCGTGTACAGCCTGAACGTCCCCGTGCCCGGGCGGGTCGCCCGGCTGGCCGCCGACCTCGCACCCGAGCTGTCGGCCTTCGACAGGGTGCGGGACAGGCACACGCTCGTCCTCAAGCGCCTGGGCGACCCCGACCCGGACGAGCACGCCCGCATCCAGCAGCGCGCCCGACGGGCGCTGGCCGGCACGGGACCGTTCGAGGCCCGGATCGCCCGCGTTGGTCGGTTCGAGCGGCCGCCGGCTGGGCCGGCGCCCGTCGTCTACCTCGCGGTCGAGGAAGCGGGACTCCGGGCGGCACACCAACGGCTGGTCGAGGAGTTCACGGCGGTCGAGGGGATGGAAGGCGACGCCTACGTCCCCCACGTGACGCTGGCCCGCGGTGGCGCAACCGAGGCCGCGGCACGGCTCTCCGGCCGCGAGGTCGGGCCTGTCACCTGGACCGTCGAGGAACTGGTCTTCCGGGCGGACGCGAGCGGCACGGGGGGACCGGCCGGGCGGATCCGGCTTCCTGCGTGATCCGAACGGTGCGGACGGATCCGGCTCCCCGCGTGATCCGAACGGTGCGGACAGTTCGCCCCCGGCAGTCATTCAGGGCGCGGGCGAGTCGTCGTAGGCGTCCAGCCCCTGATAGAAGTTCAGCATCGCGAACTTCAGCTTCTCCGGGTCGACGTCGACCATCTCCTCGCGTTCTTCGGGCGGGAAAGTGTCGTGAACGCTGTACTGTCCCAGATCCGCCGCCGCACCGGCAGTGTACCGCCGATCCAGCAGCGCCCTGACGCCGAAGTCCTCCGGCGACCGGATCACCCGGCCGATGGCCTGGCGGGTCTTGCGGACGGTGGGGATCTCCACGGCGTACCGCCAGCCCGCGTCCCGGTCGCCGGGTGCGTCGAACGCCGCGCCGTAGGCGTCCTGGACGGCCTCCATCCGGTCGCTGAGGTGGGGATAGGGGACGCCGACGACGAGCGCGGTCCTGGCGTCGTCGCCGTCGAAGCTGACCCCCTCCGTGAGGGTGCCCCACAGCGAGGTGAACAGCGCGTCGCCGTCGGCGGCGACGAACTCCTCGCGCAACTGCTCGGCGCGGGCCCCCGGCTCGTCGAGGTGGACGGTGCCGTCGACCCGGTCGGCAAGCAGCCCGTGGTAGCGCTCGGCCTCGTCGTAACTCGGGAAAAACGCCAGCGTGTTGCCGGGCGTGAACTTGACGGCGTCGGCCAGCGCGTCAGTTAGGATCGACTGGGTCTCGGGGTCGTCCCGCTCGCTGGCGAACAGCGGCGGCACGTCCACGGCGAACGTTCGACGGCGGGACTCGGGAAAGGAGAGCCCGTAGGCCATCGTCGCCGGTTCGGACAGCCCCAGCACCGCCTCCAGGACGTCGAACGGTCGCAGGGTCGCGCTCATCAGGACGGCGGCGTGGACCTCCCCGAACAGGTCGCCGGTCACTTCACGGGGGATGGTGGTGTACAGTTCCGCACGGCCGTAGGTGTCGCCGCCGCGGTCGTCCCGCCTGACCGAGACCACCGGGTACTGGCCGACGGCGTCGGCCTCCTCCAGATAGTCGGCTAGGAACTCGGCGGCGTCCAGCGTCGGGCACTCCCGCCGGGTGTCGGTCTCGCCGTTGCGGTATGCCTCCTCGTACTCGGCGTCCAGTTTGCGGCCGAGTTCCGCGGTCGCGTCCAGGTCGGCGTCGAAGCCCCGACCGGTGTACTCCTCGAGAAACCGGAGCGTCAGGTCGTCCTTGCGGTCGTCGTTGTCGACGGGGACGTCCGACCAGTTCTCGCTCGCGCCGGCGGCCTCGCCCTCATAGACCGCCCGGAGCGCCCACAGGAACGCCCCCAGGACGTTCGCGGCGTCGCCGGCGCTGTCGTCGTCGACCTCCGCAAGTTCGTCGAGCGCGCTCTCGACGGTGCGCTCGGACAGCGTCCGGCGAGCGTGGTCGCGGGCGGCGCTTTCGATGTTGTGGGCCTCGTCGAACACCGCGACCACCTCGTCGGGGCTCCGACCGAGCCACTGGAAGAACCGCTCGCGGATGAACGGGTCCAGCAGGTGGTGGTAGTTTGCGACCACCAGGTCCACGCCCTCGATGCCCTCCTTTAGGAGTTCGTAGCCACACAGGGTTTGTTGTTCGGCGTACTCGAACACCTCGTCGGGGGTGCGGACGTCCTCGTAGAGCCACTCGAAGAAGTGGTCGGTGTCGGCGGTCAGGTTCCGGTAGTAGTGCTCGCAGGTGTTCGCCGACTGCAATGCCGACAGTTCCGTCTCGACGGCGTCGAGTTCGTCCATCACTGCAGACCGGGCCTCGGCGGCGTCGTCGGCCCCGCCGTCGCCGTCCTGCATCCGGTCGAGCAACTGTCGCTGGCGCCGCTCCAGCTGGGCCATGTCGCGCTCGGCGTCGACGACCTCGTAGGTGTTGTCCCGCAGGACCTGACACTCCTCGTATCCCACCTCCAGGTGACACATCGAGGCTTTCCCGCGGAACACCGCGGCCCGGATGGGCTCGGTCCGGGTGATCGCCCTGGCCTCGGCGACGAACTGGCGCATTTGCTGGTGCACGCTGGTCGTGATCACGACGGTGCTGTCGGTCTTTCGGGCGTGCTCCAGGGCCGGCACCAGCGCCGAGAGCGTCTTGCCCGTCCCGCAGGCGCCCTCGAACAACACGTCCTGGCCGCGCACAAGGGCGTTGTAGATGCGGTCCATCGCCTCCCCCTGGTGCTCGTAGGTTTCCTCGTAGGGGAAAAACCGCGCGTAGCCGTTGCTGGCGCCCACGGACGGGGTTTTCGCCCGCTCCGAGAAAAGGGTTCGGGCGCCGGGGGGACGTGGAGAGCTGGCCTGCGAACCACCCGTCGCGTGCTCACGTCCCGACCAGCGCCGGCGTGATGTCGTCGTACTCGACGACGGACCCGCCGTGTTCGTCGGCCAGCGAGCGGGCATCCGCCTCCTCGGAGAACGGGTAGAAGTCCGGACCCATCGCGCCCTGAAGGTCGCTCTCGACGAGGTAGTACAGATCCGCCGCCGGCGCGAACGCGTCGGCCTCGGCGTGGGAATTCACGTAGGTCGTGTTCCCCTCCGTGGTCAGGTCGTAGTCGACCGACGAGTAGTCGGTGACGTACTCGGCGGCGACCGACAGGCCCCGGTCCTGCTGGTCGAACAGATACGGGAAGTGGCATTTCTTGAGCGAGTCGAACCGGGCGGGATTCGCGTGGCCGTCGGGGGTGGCGTCCGACAGGAACAGCTGGCCGTTCGGTCCCGGGTGCTTCGTGACCACCATCCCGCAGACGTCACAGGGCGTGCCGTCCGGGACCGTTTGCGCCCTGGGGGTGTCCTCCCCGCCCAGGCCGAGACAGCCAGCGAGGCCGCCCAGCGCGACCGCGCCGGCCCCGAGGACGACCCGCCGGCCGACGGCGGGAGTGCCGTCCGCGCTCGCGCGGTCGCGTCGGGCGGTGCGGGCCTCCCGGACGTCGTCGATGCCCACCGGCGGCGGCCGTTCGTCGGTCATGGTTTCGCGTACGGCCCGTGTTCGTTTATTTCTTGGCGCATCGCGCGCCAGCGTTGATTCGCCGACGCCCGTCGCTTTCGGTGCGCCGCGTGCCAGCGACGACGCGCCCTCGTCGCCCGTCGCATTCGGTGCGCCGCGTGCCAGCGACGACGCGCCCTCGTCGCCCGTCGCATTCGGTGCGCCGCGTGCCAGCGACGACGCGCCCTCGTCGCCCGTCGCATTCGGTACGCCGCGCTAGCGACGACGTGGCCTCGTCGCCCGCCGTATCGCTCGCCCCATCGACGACCCGTGGGTACTTGCCACGGGGCCCCCAACGGCCCCCAAGCGAAAGAACGATGACTGTTTCGACCGGGTGGCGGTCAGGGACGGTCGCCGCGGCGGTGCTGGCGGCGCTGCTCGTCGTCTCCAGCGCGGCCTTCGTCCTCGACGTCGGCGCGACCAGCCCGGAGCCGGCACCGTTCGAGGACACCGTCGTGGTCGCGGGGACGACCGCGGTCGGCGTGAAGGCGGGCGCCCAGGGGGTCGCCATGCCGAAGGCCCAGATCTTCTTCTCCCAGTACCGCTACGTGGTGGGCACCTACGGCGTCGCGCCGGCTGTGTCGCTGCTGCAGCGGGAGGGCTCGAGCGAGCAGTTCGGCCGCCCGCTTGTCGTGTACGTCTCCGACTTCGCCGGCACCGGCGTCGAGCGGACCGACGACGGGTCGCTGGTCACGCCCGACGGCGACCACGGCTGGGTCCCCGCGCCGGAGGCACATTTCGTGGTCGCCCCGGACGCCGGCCCCGAGGGAGCGAGCGTCGTCCCCTTCTCCGATCGGGCGGCGGCGACGGCGTTCGCCGACGCCCACGGCGGCGAGGTGCGCGACTGGTCGACGCTTCGGGCCGGGGAGTTTTCGACCGTCGAGACGGCCCGCGAGCGGATGACGGCGGCTGCGGCGGAGCGTCGCGCGTGGGCCGACCGGACGGTCGCCGACGCGCGCCGCCTGCTCGACCGTCCCGTCTCGGTCGTCGTCGGCGAGGACGCGCCGACGCTCCAGGCTGCCGTCGAGGCGGCGCCGCCGAACACGACCGTCGAGGTGCCCGCCGGGACTTACGACCTTGACGACGTGACGATCCGCAAGCCCCTGACGCTCCGGGGCGCCGGCAACGGAACCCACCTGGCCGGCGACGGCAACGGCAGCGTCATCGACGTCCGCGCGGACCGGGTCGGGGTCGTGGGACTGTCCATCTCGGGCGTCGGCACGAACCGCACCCGGACCGATATTCCCGTCAGCGAGAGCGCCTGGGACTACCACGTCAAACTCGGCTACGGCTACGCTCCGGCGGGCGTAGAACTGAACCGGAGCGACGGCTCGCTGGTCCGGTCGGTCGCCGTCGAGACGCCCTCCCATGGCATCGTCGCCCGGCATGCGAACGGCACCGTCGTCGAGCGGGCGACCGTCCGGGGGACCGAAGAACCGATGGACGGGTTCATGGGCGTGATGGCGATGCAGTCGCGGCTGGTCGTCCAGCGCTCGACGTTTCTCGACGGCCGGGACGCCGTCTACACCCACCGCGCTCACGACGTCGTCGTCCGGAACAACCGGATGGCCGGGATGCGCTTCGGCGTCCACGAGATGTACACCAACGGCGCGCTCGTCGCGAACAACACGGTCCGCCGGACCGACACCGGCGTCATCGTGATGACCCGCCCGCGGGGCAGTTACATCCTGGACAACGACGTCCGGGACAGCGCCCGGGGGATCAGCCTCTCGGGCTTCGGCCACCACGTGGCCGGCAACGTGCTCGCGTTCGACGGCGTCGGCATCAGCGTCGCCGCCCAGCAGTCGCTGGTCGAGCGCAACGTCGTCGCGTACAGCGACGTCGGCCTCCGGGCGAGCGCGCTGGTCCCCTCCAACTGGGTGCTCGCGAACGACGTAGTCGGCAACGACCAGGCGGCGACCGCGACCCTCGGCCCGCTGCGGATCTGGGGCGGCAACGGCGCCGGCAACTACTGGGCGAACGCGCCGGGGGAGGACCGGGACGGCGACGGCACCATCGACCGCGCCCACGCCCCGACCGGCACCGTCGAGTCGCTGGCCGGCCGCCGGACGGGCGCCGAGACGCTGGCCCGGTCGCCTGCAGTCTCGCTGCTCCGGGCGGTCGCCGACGTCGCGCCCGGCCTCCGGGCGACCGGCGTGATGGACTACGCGCCGCGAGTGCGGCCCGTACGCCCCGAGACGGTCCGGCGACTTCGGGCGGACGCCGCCGCCCGCGGGGAGGTGGACGCGTGACCGAACGATCGGAAGTCGGTCCCGAACCCGCCGGCGCGGACGCGGTGCTGTCCGTCGAGGACGTTGTCAAACTCTACGGGGACAACCGGGTGCTGTCGGACGTCTCGTTCGAAGTCTCGTCCGGCACGGCCGTCGCACTGGTCGGCCCGAACGGCTCCGGGAAGACGACGCTGCTCCGGATCGTCGCCGGGCTCCTGGCGCCGACTCGCGGGCAGGTGAACCGCTCGACCGGCGTCGAGCGGCCCGTCGGCTACCTGCCCCAGACCCCGCAATTCCGGCCGGCGTTCACGGTCCGGGAGACGCTGTCGTTCGGGGCGGCCCTGCTGGCCGCGCCCGTCGACGTCGACGCGACCCTCGAGCGCCTGGGGCTGGCCGCGGTGGCCGACCGCCGGATCGACGCGCTCTCGGGCGGCATGCGGCGACTGGTCGGCGTCGGGATGGCCGTGCTGGGCGACCCGCCGGTGGTCGTGCTCGACGAACCGACCGGCGACCTGGACCCGACGATGACCGACCACGTCTTCGGGCTGGCGGCGGCCCTGGCCGACGAGGGCGTCGCCGTTCTGCTGGCGACCCACGACCTGACCGGCGCCGCCGACGCCGACCGCGTGGTCGCGCTCGACCGCGGCGAGGTCGTCGCCGCCGGCACGCCCGCCGACCTGATCGAGCGGACCGGCGCGGCGTCGTTCCGGGCGGCGTTCCTTGCCCTGGTCGGCGAGGAAGTGGGGGTCCGGTCGGGGGTGGAACGGTGACCGACGAACGAGGGGCCTCGAGGCGAGGACAGCGGGAGGACGAGGAAACGGACTCAACCCCGCGACAGCGGGAGAACGAGGAAACGGACTCGACCCCGCGACAGCAGGAGAACGCTGCCACCGGGGCAGGCGCCGCCACCCGGACCCGGGTGCGGGCGGTGCTCGACCGGGAGTTCGCCGCGGCGGTCCGCAACCGGGGGCTCCAGGTGTTCGCGCTCGCGTACGTGGTCGTCGTCGCGGGACTGGCGCTGTCCGGCGGGACCCCCAGTTACCTGGGCGTGGTGCTCGACCTGCTCGCGCCCGCCCAGTTGCTCGTGGCGGTGCTCGCGGTGGGGTTCGGCTACGGGGCCGCCCCCAGCGAGGCGGAGCGGGCTGTGATCCGGACCTATCCGCTCTCCCGGACGACGTACGTGCTCGGGGCGTACGTCGGCCGGCTCGTGCCGGTCGTGGCGGTCGCGCTGGCGCCGCTTTTTGCCGCCGGCGTCGCGGCGGCGCTGACCGGCGGCGCGGAGTCGACCTTCCTCGCGTCCCACGCCGGGACGGACTCGCCGCTGCTTCTGGTCCGGTTCGCCGTGCTGACGGCGGTCTACGCGGCGGTCGTACTCGCCGCGGTCGTCGGCCTATCGGCGGTGTCAGCCCGCCGGCGGTCGGCGATGGCGTTGTCGGCGGGGCTTGTCGTCCTGGTCGCCGTGGGGCTGGACCTTGCAGCCATCGGGCTGCTCGGCGGCGGGGTCCTGCCGCCCGCCGCGATGCCGGTCGCGGTCGCGGCCAGTCCCGCCAGCGCCTTCCGGGGACTCGTGCTCGCAACGGTCGGCGGCGGCAGCGACGCCGGGGGGATCGCGCCGCTGAATCTGGTCGGACATCTGGCGTGGCTCCTCGGCGGCCTCGGAGTCGCCGTGGCGGCCGGGTGGCGGTCCTGACGCGTGGCGAGCGGATCACCTAAATGAGGGCCGGTTCTCACCGAAAACACGGCAATGGCATCGAGCAAGTCGGTCGTTCTCGCCGCGCTGTTCGCGAACGGCGCTATCGCGGTGCTGAAGTTCGTCGGCTACCTGCTGACCGGGAGTCCGGCGATGCTGTCGGAGACCTACCACTCCATCTCCGACACCGGCAACCAGGTGTTTCTGCTTGTCGGACTCCGGTACGGCGAGCGCGCGAACACGCGCGAACACCCCTTCGGCTACGGCAAGGCACAGTTCTTCTACTCGTTTCTCGTGTCGGTGCTACTGTTCGGCATCGCGGGGTGGGAGTCAGCAAAGCACGGCTACGACGCGATCATGCATCCGCACACCCCGAACTTCGCGGACCCGCAACTGTTCGGGGTGACGTTCCCCGGCGTCTGGGTCAACTACGCGGTTCTGATCGGGGCCATCGTCTTCGAGACGTACGCGTTCAAGAAGGCCTACGCCAACATGAGCGGCCAGATAGACCGGAACGACTGGTCGGGGTTCCGGGAGGCGTTCCGCAAGACCAGCGACGTGACGGTGCTCACCGCGCTCACGGAGGACACCATCGCGCTGGCGGGTGCCGGGATAGCGCTGCTGGGCATCTACCTGACACGCGTGACCGAGAATCCCCTCTACGACGCCGTCTCGGCGTTCCTGATCGGCATCATGCTGATGGGCTTCGCGCTGGCGCTGGCCTGGGAGAACAAGCGACTCCTGCTCGGGGAGAGCCTCCCGAGCGAGGACGAACGCGCGTTGCGGGCCATCGTCGAAGACGCCGAGGGCGTCGTCGACCTCGTCGACTTCCGGACGGTCTACTTCGGCCCGGAGAACGTGCTCGTCACCGCCGACGTGCGGTTCGCCGACGGCCTGGACACCGACGAGATCGACGACCGGATTACCGCCATCGAGGACGCGCTTGTCGCCGCCGACGACAGCATCGGGAAGGTGTACGTCGAACCGGAGTGACGGCGGCGGACGGGTACGTCGAAACGGAGTGACGGCGGTGGACCGAGAGTTGTTCCGGGACCACCCGCTCCCCCGCGCACCCGTCGCACACCCGAGACGTTAAGGCCGAGCGAGAAATTGGGCCGGTATGGAGTACCCTCTCGCCATCGAGAACACGCCGGACGCGGTCCCGCCCGGCACCGGCATCCTGTTGTTGCTCGATATTTCCGGGGAGACCGACCGGATCGACACCGACTTCCTGAAGACCGACACCGACAGCCTCCTCGTGGTCTCGACCAGGACCACCGCCAGGGAGGTCCGCCAGAAACTCCACCACTACGGGGTCGTCGACGGCGACGACGGCGGGGTCGAGGAGGAAGACGCTGTCATCCTCGACGCCCTCTCCGTCGAGCGGGGCTACTCCCGTCGGTCCGGCGAGAACGTCCACTACGTCTCCGCGCCCGACGACCTGGCGGGCATCGTCGAGCACACACGCCACTACCTGGCCGACCACGAGGGCAAGCGCCGGGTGAGTTTCGACTCCATCACCGAACTGGCCTACTACGCCGACAACGACGAGGCCGTCCTCGACACCGTCGTCGAACTCCTGGACCTGATCGAGGCGTACGGCGCGGTGGGCCTGTTTCACCTCTCGACGGAGGTCCACGACCGGGAACTGGTCGACCGCTACCGGGAGTTGTTCGACGGCGTCGTGACCCTCCACGAGGACGGCAGCGTCGAGGGCGAATTCTGATCCGACCGAGATGACGGAGGGTCCGCCTGCCGAACCGGGAGATCACTCCTCGGCCAGCGCGTCCAAGGTCTTCTCCGCCCACCGGACCGCGTAGTCGGCGCCGTGTCGCCGGTAAGCTGCCGTGACAAGCGCCGCATACGGCGCCGGGACCTCCAATCCGTGTTTGAGTGCCGCACAGGCCAGTTCCGTCGCCGTCGCGAAGTCGCTTTCCCCCCGGGCGACTTCGGCGGGCAGCCCCTCGATCCGGGGTTCGAGCCGCTCGCCGGCGTCCTGCCAGGCGTCGAATAGCCGGTCGCGCTCGCCGCGCCATCCGGCGAACGCCTCGCGGGCGTACAGCCCCAGCCAGCCGTCGTACAGCGCGGCAGCTACCTGGTAGGTCCCGGCGGGCGACAGGTTCGAGATCGCAGCCAGGTCCACGTATCGGTCCTCGAAGAACCCCAGAAAGTGTTCCGGGACCAGGGCGTCCGGCGCCGGATCGACCGTCCCGGCGTCGGTGCCGAGGCCGACCTGCACGAGCGCCTCCGCGACGAGAAACGCCACGAAGTCCGCCGGGGAGTCCCGGACGCGGGGCTTCACGACGACGACCGGCGGATCAGTCTGGCGGGTCCAGGTCACGCCGCCGTCGCCCGGCGCACCCACCGTGAACTCGCCGCGGACGTACTCCAGTAGCGCCTCGGGAGCGTCGGGCGGGAGCCACGACTCCGGATAGGTCTTCGGCGACAGGGACTCGACGACGAGGCCGACCTGTTCTGCCCGCGCGGTTTCGAGCGTCTCGAAGTCGGTCTCGCTGTCCAGTACCACGGCCCCTGGCGCATGGCGGTCCCGGACCGCCGCGACGTCGTCGGGGAGGTCGCGCCGCGCGAACATCACGCCAGCGCCAGGCTCGCGACGATGAGGATCGCGAGGACGGCTGACACGCCGACGGTGCCGAGGACGACTTTGGTCGCTTCGCTCATGATCGATCGGTCGGTCGGTCGGCGCTTAAACCGTCCGGTCCGGGATCGATTCGGCGGATGGCCGGCGGGTTGTTCGACGACCGGCAGGTGGTTCCACAACCGGCAGTGTGTACGAAGACCGGCAGGTAGTCCCACGACCGGCGGGTGGTCGGACAACAAACGTTTATTTGTTCCCGTGAACGTCTCCCAACCATGGGCAAGCGACGGCGGTTTCTACGGCGGGCGGGGATAGCCGTCTCGGCGACTCTCGTCGGATGTATCCAGATGGGCGACGAGGAGTCCTCTCCGGATAACGGAGGCGGGGACCCGGATGCCACCGACGAGCCGACGGCAACCGGGACCGCCACCGCCACGGCGGCCGACGAGGACAACGATTCTGGGACCGACACCGACGAGTCGACGCCCATGGACACCCCGGAACCGCCAGCCCTCGGGACCTGGCCGACGTTCGGACACGATCTCGCGAACACGGGATCCATCGACGTTCCGGGCGCCGACTCCGCCGAAACGGTCTGGCAGGTCGAGACCGGCAACACGATCAACAACTCGCCCGCCATCGCGAGCGACACCGTCTTCTTCGGGAATCTCGGCGGAACCGTGTACGCGCTGGACGCGGACACGGGGACCGTCCGCTGGCGTCGCGACACCGGTTCGGGGATCAGTTCCCCCGCCACGTACGACGACGGCACCGTCTACGTCGCAAACAGCGGCGGCTCGGTCCGCCCGTTCGACGCCGCGACCGGCGAACCGGGGTGGACGTTCAAGGCTACCAGGGCGGTCACGACCGGCATCGCAGTGACGTCGAACCGCGTGTTCTTCGGGGGCGACGACAACACGCTGTACGCGGTCGAGACCGACAGCGGAAACTTCGCCTGGAACCACGAGACCTACGGCGACATCAAAACCACGCCCGCGGTCTACGAGGGCTCGGTCTACTACGGCAGCAACGCCGGCACGATGTTCGCCAGTTCGACCGGTGACGGAAGCCCCGGCTGGCAGACGAAGACGGAGGGAGGCATCAAGTCGGGGCCGGTCGTCGCGAACGACCGCGTGTACTTCGGCGACAACTCCGGAACCGTCTACTCGCTCACCTCCTACGGCGGCGTCGAGAAGTGGTCGACTGGCGTCGGTAGCCGGATCACGGCCAGTCCGGCCCTCGCGGATGGGACCCTCGTCGTCACTGACAGGTCCGGGGACGTGGCCGGAATCGACGTCGATGACGGGACCATGC
>JAZKSB010000010.1:0-22369 GCA_036626315.1 Halobacteriales archaeon | reverse complement strand
CCGCGGTCTACGACGACCACGAGTGGATCCACAGGACGACCGACTGGATCCGGCGGGTCCACGCCGCCGACGTCCCGACGCTAGGTGTCTGCTGGGGCCACCAGGCCGTCGCCCAGGCGCTGGGCGGGCGGGTCGTCGACATGGGCGAGTACGAACTCGGCTACCGGCCCGTCTCGCGACTCGACACGGACCCGCTGTTCGAGGGGGTACCCGAGCGGTTCACGGCGTTCGAGACCCACTCGGACCGCGTCGCCGAACTCCCGCCGGGGGCGACCACGCTGGCCCGCAACGACTTCGGCGTGCAGGCGTTTCGGGTGGACGGCACCTACGGCGTCCAGTTCCACCCCGAGTACGACCGCGAGACGGCGGAGTGGGTGGTCCGCGACAAGGACCTGCCCGACGGGCGCATCCGGGATGCGATGGACACGATCACCGACGAGGCGATTGCGGAGGCCGGGGCGGCGACCGGCGTGTTCGACAACTTCGTCGCGATGGCCGAAGACCGCCAGCTACGGCGCAGGGACGACCCCCGGTACTGACTTCGACCGGTCGCCGACCGTGGCGGTTCCGGATGCGGCTTTCGCGAGGGGCGGCCACGGACCACGATCCGACCAACTGCTGTTGTCGCGCTCTCCGTTCCGCGCGTGTCCCTTCGAGGGCTCCGCAACCGAAGAGGTTAATTGAACAGCCGTTCAACCGTCGGTCATGGAGACGGACGCCGGTCGGATACGGCGATATCTCGAAGACGATCGGTGCCGGGTCGAGGACCCGGAGACCCGGATCGCGGAACTGGCGGAGATCCGGTCGACGGTGGCCGACGACCGGGTGGCCGAGGACGTCGCGGTGTTCTCGACGCTGGGAAACGAGACGCGGTACCGGCTCGTGCGGGCGCTGGTCGCCGCCGGCGAAAAACTGTGCGTCTGTGAACTCAACGGGGTCGTCGACGCCAGCGAGAGCGCCGTCAGCCACGCCCTCTCGGACCTTCGCGACGCGGGGCTGGTGACCCGGCACAAAGACGGCCGGTGGCGGAAGTACCGGGCCACGCCGGTCGCGACGGCGCTTCTGTCCGCGCTCGGGGGGGTCGGCAAGGATGAGTGACCCCGCACCGACCGCGGAAGCGGACTGTGCGGACCCTGACTGTGGGGATCCGCGGTCGATGGACGTCCTCGACAAGTATCTCACCGTCTGGATCTTCGCCGCGATGGCCGTCGGCGTCGGGTTGGGATACGTCGCCCCCTCGGTGACCCGACCCATCCAGGAGTTCCATCTCGTCGAGATCGGCCTCATCCTGATGATGTACCCGCCGCTGGCGAAGGTCGACTATGGCCGGTTGCCGACGGTGTTCCGGAATGTACGGGTGCTGGGACTGAGCCTCCTCCAGAACTGGCTGATCGGGCCGACCGTGATGTTCGCACTGGCGCTGATCTTCTTTAGCGGCCTGGTGCCGGGGTTGCCGGCCCGCCCCGAGTTCTTCCTCGGACTCGTGTTCATCGGGATGGCCCGCTGCATCGCGATGGTGCTCGTCTGGAACGATCTGGCGGACGGCTCCGCGGAGTACGCTGCGGGCCTGGTCGCGTTCAACAGCGTCTTCCAGATCCTGACCTACGGGGTGTACGTCTGGTTTTTCGCGCTGGTCGTGCCGGACCTGGTGGGCCTGGAGGAGCTAGCCGCCGGCATCGGGGCGTTCGGCATCACCCCCATGCAGGTGTTCGAGGCCATCGCCATCTTCCTCGGCGTTCCCTTTGCCGCCGGCATCGTTTCGCGGTACGTCGGCACCAGGACGAAGGGCGTCGAGTGGTACGAGGACACCTTCGAGCCGGCGATCGGCCCGCTGACGCTCGTCGCGCTGCTGTTCACGGTCGTCGTGATGTTCGCGATGCAGGGTGAACGCATCGTCGGCCAGCCCACCGACGTGCTTTTGATCGCCGTGCCGCTGACGATCTACTTCGTGGTGATGTTCGTCGTGAGCTTCGGAATGGGCCGGGAGATCGGCGCCGACTACTCGACGACGACGGCCATCGGGTTCACCGCGGCCTCGAACAACTTCGAGCTCGCCATCGCGGTCGCGGTCGCGGTGTTCGGAGTCGGGTCCGGCGTCGCGTTCGCGACGGTCGTCGGCCCGCTCATCGAGGTACCCGTGCTGCTGGCGCTTGTCAACGTCGCGCTGTTCTTCCAGCGTCGCTACGACTGGACGGGGCACACGACCGGCAGCCTCGACGACTCACGGGAGACGTCGGCGGGTGTCGAGGGTCCGCGGGAGGAGTCCGCGAGCGTCGAGGACTGACGCCCGGGGCCGCCCCTCGACACCTCTCCGAGACACCCGCGGCTACTGCGAGACGCCCCGGACCTCGAATCGGGCACCGCCGGAACGGCTCTCGACGACCGTGATCGACCAGCCGTGGGCCTCGGCGATCTCCTCGATGATCGCCAGGCCAAATCCCGTCCCGTCCTCGTCGGTCGAGTAGCCCGACTCGAAGACCGCGTCCCGTTCGTCCTCGGGGATGCCCGGGCCGTCGTCGGCGACGAAAAAACCGTCGTCGAGGGCACCCACGCGGACCGCCACGCCGTCGCCGCCGTGTTCGACGGCGTTCCGGAACAGGTTCTCCAGCAGTTGCTGGAGCCGGTCCGGGTCGGCCTGAAACGAGCGGTCGTCCTCGATGGTCAGGGCCGCCTCGCCGGTGGCGACCAGGCTCCAGCTCCGATCGACGACCGTCGACAGGTCCACCGGTTCCGTCTCCGAGATGGGCTGGCCCTGCCGGGCGAGCGCCAGCATGTCCTCGATCAGGGTCTCCATGCGGTCGAGGGCGGTGTTCGCCATCGAAAGCTCCTCGGAGTCCCCGGTCTCCCGCGCGAGGTCGATGTGGCCCTGCGCGACGTTGAGCGGGTTCCGGAGGTCGTGGGAGACCATGCTGGCGAACTGCTCCAGGCGCTCGTTCTGGCGTTCGAGTTCCGACCGGTATCGCTCGCGCTCGGTGACTTCCGAGAGCGTGACTGCCTGGCCGATCCGGGTCCCGTCGGTCGAAAACGGGTGGATATCCGTCTGGAAGTACTGTATCCCGCCCCTTCGCTCGATCTCGATGATGGCCTCCTCGGCCTCGATGACCTCCGCGATCTCCGGGACGACGGCGTCGATCTCCGTCCCGATCTCGATCCCGGAGAACAGCCGCTCGGCCTCCGCGTTGAAATCCCGAACCCGGTTGGCGTCGTCCAGGACGATCACCGGATCATCGTGTTCGCCCGCGAGCTGGATCGTCTGGAAGTTCTCCAGGTAGACGAACAGTACGCCGACCGCGAACGCGGCGACCCCGAGCGGCTCGTAGGTGAAATCGAGGAGCCACGGGCTCGCATACCCCACGACGTCGAACACGACAGGGAGGCCGGTGAGCCCCACGAGCGCCGCGAACGGCCTCGTGTCGTGGCCGACCTGCCAGAACAGTTCGAAGAGCATGAAGTAGCCGACGGTCGCGAGCGCGTAGGCAAGCCCCATGACGAGCCAGTGGAGCAACTGGCTCTCCACGGCGAGGTGGGGAAACGGCACCGTGACGAACTCCGTCCGGAAGTAGAGGTGATGGAGGGGGTTCGTGAGTTTCACCGCCACGATGGCGAGAAAGACGCTGCCGGCGACCCGCTGCAGAATCGCCGACCGGTGGAGGGTCCGGCCGGTGAACGCCGACGCGAAGTACAGCCACGGGCCGACGGTGGCCACCCCGACCACGAGCCCCGCCTGATAGAACGCGACCTTGAGCTGTGGCGACGGCGCTACCAGGAATCCGACGTGGGCAGCGGCCCAGGCCCCGCTCATGACCAGCAGCGCCGTCAGTCCCCGCCGCGTGTCCGGGTCGGCGATCCGCCGGGCGCGGCCAACTGCGCCCAGACTGACCAGGGCGGCGAGGCCGAACACGAGGACGTAGGCGGCGAAGGAGACTTCTCCAGCCGCGAGTGCGGACGTGGTCATGCGTTGAGGATACGGTCGATATTTCGGGGCATCGGGGAATAAATGCCGGGTATTTCACCGCCTGCCTGCCGGTGAGCGGTCATCCGCCCCACGCGTGCTGTCCGTCACCGTGCGGCCCGGGGCTGGGTGCCGTGCCTGGCGTGTCGGCGGAGCAGGGTCCGTCCGGCCCGGAGTCGCGCGTTCGAAGTCGTCAGAACGGGTCGTCGAGGTGGTCGTTCGGGATCGCGTTTCGCACGGTGACCAGCGGGTCGACGACCTGACTGATCTCGAGGCCGCCGACCAGACTGGCGAACGTGTACGCCTCGGTCGGGTCGAAGCCGTGTGCGGCCCGGAGGAGTTCGAGCGCGTCGCGGTGGGCCAGTTCGGCGGCGGCCTCCAGCGTGTCGGCGCTGGCGAGAGTCTTCCAGGCGTCGGCGGTCTCGACCAGCGGCCGCTTGAGGTCGACGTCGGGGTCGGAGATGACGTCCACGGTCAGGTCGACGTCGGTCCCGATCTCCGCGCCGGTGCCACACATCTCGCCATCGGCCATCGCGGCCTTCGAGTCGCCGAGCGCCAGCATCGCGCCCGCCTGGAAGACCGGGAAGTAAACGGTCGCCCCGCCGGTTACGTCCGCCGTGTCGAGGTTCCCGCCGTGGTCGTGAGGGACAAGCGTCGTGTACGACTCCGTCGCCGGCGCCACGCCGATGGTGCCGATGACGGGGTCGATCTCGATGGCCGTCGAACGCGATCGTGCCGTCCTCGACCGGGGTGATCTTCGTGTAGGGGTGCTCGATGTCGTCGTGGTTCTGGAGGAGGCCGAACCCCGGCGCGGTGACGACGCGGCCGCGGGGTTCGTTGACGCGGACGGCCTCGATCTCGACTTCGAGGACGTCGCCGGGGGTGGCCCCGTCGACGGCGATCGGGCCGGTCGCGGCGTTGACCTCCTCCGGGATGGCGTCCAGCAGGTCGTCGTCGGTCCGGATGGCGCCGTCGAGGCTGTCGATCGTTTCGACGGTCAGCGACTCGCCCGGTTCGGCGGTGTAGGCTGGCTCCAGGTCGGGGGAGAACTCGTAGATGTGGCGGTCCTCGTGAGAGATAGTCACGCGTGACATGGATCGGTCTACGACGCCCGAGCAGTTAAAGTCGCGTGGCAGTGGTCTTGCCGGATCACTGCTTTTGTGTGTCCATCCCCAAGAGGCACCAATGACGACCGCCCCGATCGAGGACGACGACGAGCGCCGGGCCGCCGTCGTCGAACTCCACGAGCACCTCGAAGCGACGGCGGAGCGACCGATCGAGCGGACCGCGAACCGCTGGATCGGCGAGGCGGAGGCGATCGCTGCCGACCTGCTCGACGCTCCGAACGACTCGGCCCTGGTCCGAAAGCGGGCGGCCCACGTCGCCTCGCTCCTGTCCGAGGTCGAGACCACGGAGGACCCGACCGCCGACGACCACGTGGCGGCGGCGGCGCGACTGGCCGAACGGCTCCGGCGGGAGTGACGGCGTCCGTCCGGGGCGGGTCCGTCGGGCGGGTGTCCTGTTACCGTCGCCGTCGGGCAGTCGAGTCCCAGCGGTGCTTGCGTCGTTTGCCGTCGTCTAGCCGGCGGCCCATTCCATTCCCGCCCGGCGTCGGTTGGTCCCCGAGGTGGATGGTGGGATCGAGAAACGGGGAGCTCGTAATACGTGTCCTCTCGTGTGGGTCTCAACCGTGGTCAGCCAGTGACCTCCAGCGGTTCACGTAATTGCCACACGTCAGTTATCGGATCGAGCCGATGTGGTTCGGCGCCCCGTTCGGTGAGGATTCCGCTGTGATACAGCATTGCCTTGAGCTGGAAAACGGTCGGTGAATGGTAGACGGTCCCGTCTTTCAGTTCTGCCGGTTGGATCTGACCTTCCTCGTCGAGAACACGAGACCGAACCTCGTCGCTCCCACGCAGGAACAGTTCGACGGTGAACGTCGGATGCTGTACGTGGAGCCACTCGACGAGATCCACCAGCGACGGCTCGCGGATACCGTCCTCGTGCATCGTCTGGAGTTCCTCGACGAAGAGCTGGGTCGCCCGATACGTCCAGACGACCCGTCTGGTAATCAGACCCCAGTCGGGAGCCACGTCACAGAACCGCTTTCGTGACCCCTGCCAGCTCTCGAATTCTCGTAGTGCGGTGTCGACCGTCCCGTGCTTCTGACGTGCGAACCGGACGACCTCCTTGCCGAGTGGCGTGAGTGCAACGCGGTCGGGGTGCTCTTCGACGAGGCCGAGAAAAGCTGCACCGTTCCGAGCATCATCGACTGCCCGGACGACGAACTCCGAGAGCACTGTCTCCGTGTCTCCGGAGTGGTACATCGCGAGCGGATACGCGAGATAGTTCTTCGGGTGGTTCAGGCCGAACGACTTGTTGGCGACGCCCTGTGCCGTGGCCTGAAAGCGGATCGCCGTTGCGTCGTCGGATGTCCGGTTCCCGACGACGCGTGGGACTTCGAGGGGAGTGACCGACCCGTCAGCATCGACACCCAGGACGCCGACGTTGAGTTCCCGGGCGAGCGTTCGTGCGGACTGTGAAATGGCGTCCTCGGGTGCCGCAACGTACGCGGCGTTGGCCTCTTGAAGGCGGTTGTATGCCTGGACGACGCCCCCCTCGACGTCGACTGACCGGTTGTCCGAGTACCCTTTCGCCTCGATGGCCACCAGCGGCGGCTGGTCGCCGAAACGGTCGACAGCGAGATATTCCGGTTCGAGCGTCCGAACGCCGACCAGGTCAGGATAGCCGGAGCCGACACGCACGCGGTTGAACGGCGCGAGTTCCTCGCGCAGTTCGGGATCGATCTGCTCGCCAGCGAGCCACTCCTCGACCGCAAACTGCGTGTCCACGACGGCGTACGTGTCTTCCTCGACAGGATCGGGAAATAATCGCCATTTCGTCCGGGCGAGAACCCGTGGTTCAGAGAGCGATGCCGCGCTGGCCATGCTGACAGTAACAGGTGATGTCCTCAAGAAGGTTCGGACGAGACACCAGTTTACGGGCAGGGAACGACGATAGCACGTTCCCTCAACGGGGGAGTAGTACGACGGCCGTTGAGATCCCTGCACGTGGATTCGTTCAAGAAGGCCAGCGGTTCGCCATCGGTCTTTGACGAAGGGAGGCGCGTTTCGCTCGCTCGCAAAACTCGCTCGCAGAAGTGCTCCGTCAGGGATTTGAACCCTGGTCCTTGCCTCGAGAGGGCAAGATGATTGGCCGGACTACACCAACGGAGCGCACACGCAGGTAGCCGGGAATACAGTAAAACAGTTGCGCTTCGGCGGCGCCCTGCGGGGCGTTCTCACCCGTCGTCGAGCGCGGAATTGGCCGCCTCCGGCTCGTGGCCGGCGAGGCTGACGATGTTCTCCCGGCCGACCCGCAACTTGCTGATCCGGCCGTCCTCCTCCATGTCAGACAGCAGCATCGAGACCTTCGACTTCGACCACCCGGTCTCGTCGACGATGTTGACCTGCTTCATCCGGCCGCCGTTCTCGCGCAGCAGTTTGACCACCTCGTCCTCGTCCGTCAGCAGTTCCTCGTCGGCGACGGCGGGTTCGCCCACCGCGGCTCCGCCGCCGTCACCGGCGTCCGGGCCGCCCGTCGCCGCCGGCGCTCCGCCGTCCCGCCGGCTGGCGACCGCGAACGCGAGCCCCGTCAGCACCACGACCAGGCCCCCGGCCAGCACCAGCGGCATGACCCCGCTCGACCCGCCGCCCGCCGTGGTCGCGGTCGGCCCGTCCCCGGTCGGTCCCCCTCCTGCCGGCGTCTCACCCGTGGCCGTGCCGCCCGGCGACGAGACCGCGGTCGCCCCTGACTCGCCGGGCTCGAAGGCGACCAGGGGACGGCGGTCGGCGAACGTCCGCTCGCCACGCCAGGTCACCGTGTCGCTGGCCGACAGGGCGTCGGGGTCAGACTGTGAGTCCGGGTCGGGCTTGACGCTCGCGAACGAGAGATCCGGCCCGGCGGCGAACACGAGCGACTGGTCGGTCCCGAGATAGAGCCCGCCCTCGAAGACGTCGTCGACCACCAGCCGGTCGTCGGCTTCGCGGGCGAACGCCGTCCAGGTGAACGACATCCGGACGGTCCCGCAGTCGTCCGGGATCGCGCAGTTGCCGCCGAGCGACGCGTGCTTCGAGAAGTCCGTGGCGTTCATCGCCCGCCCCGTGCTGTTGCGCCCGGCGGCGGCCAGCCCGCGAGCCTGCCGTTTGAAGTTCGCGTACGCCGTCGTCTCCTCGCCGTTGAACGTCGCCGCGAACTCCTCGAAGCGCTGGCGCTCGGTTTCGTTTTCCAGCCGGCGGGTGTAGACGATCGACCACCTGGCGGAGGCGTTGTCGAACACCGTGATCCGGAACGTGACCAGGTCGGCTTCGACGAGGGCGGCGACGTTTGCGTCGGGCGGGTCCTTGCCGGCGACTGCCGCCGCCCCGATGTCCGCGCCGGAGCCGGCCGGCCGACTCTCGGTTCCTCCCGGAAGAACCGCCGGCGTGTTGCCGGTAGCCGCTTGGCGGGCCGGCGTCAGCGTCGCGGTCGCTGCCCCCTCGTCTGCCGCGACCGCCCCTGCGAGCGGAGCCGCGAGAACCACGACGAGGAGTACGGCGAAATCGCTCGCCTCCACCCGACTCATCGGTGCATACCTGGAACCGGTGCGGTGAAAGAACTTGCGACTGGCCCGAGAATCGCCACGCGCCGCCGCCCGGCGGACGGCGGCCTGCACCCAGACTCCGGCCACAACGACGGTCCGAACCCAAAAGTTAAAGACCGAGACACGGCGTTTATCACGACAACATGCACGTAGCGCTCCAGCTAATCGACTCCTTCCTGCTGGATTACCACGTCGGTCACGCACTGGTGTTGCTGTTCGGGCTCTCGGTGATCGGGGTCGTACCGCTGGGGTCGCGCCGGGCGCTGTCGCTGATCCTGGGCACGTTCGGCCTGGTCTTTCTGGTGACGCCGCTGAGCCTGATGGCAAATGACCCGCTGTATCTGTTCTTCGGGGTGGCGCTGCTTCTGGTCGCGCCGCTTCTGTACGCGTTCTCGGACGCGTGACGATGCCGTAGCGCGCGACCCGCCGAGCGACGGCCCCCCGGACGATCGGGATCCACCCGGCGTCGCCACCGTTATCCCGTCGCCCGCCGATGGGACGGGCATGAGCGACCTGACCGCAACGCTGCACACCACGAACGGCGACGTCGAGATCGAACTGTACCCCGAGAAGGTGCCGACCACCGTCGAGAACTTCCTCGGCCTCGCGGAGGGAACCGACGACGAGGACGCCGAAATCGCGCCCGGAACCGGTGCCTGGGAGGACCCGCAGTCGGGCGAGAAGCGAACGGACCCGCTGTACGACGACGTCCTCTTTCACCGCGTGATCGGCGAGTTCATGATCCAGACCGGCGACCCGGCCGGCACCGGTCGCGGCGGCCCAGGCTACGAGTTCGCCGACGAGTTCCACGAGGACCTGCGACACGACGGGCCGGGCGTCGTCTCGATGGCCAACAGTGGCCCGAACACAAACGGCAGCCAGTTTTTCATCACGTTCGAGGCCCAGCCGCACCTCGACGACCGTCACGCCGTCTTCGGCGAGGTCGTCGACGGCATGGACGTGGTGCGGGAGATCGGCGGCGTTCGGACCGACGGCAGCGACCGTCCCCGCGATGACGTGCTGCTGGAGTCGGTGACCGTCCACCGCTGACGACACCTGTTAGGTCCGGCGGCAGATACCTGTCCCGGCGACGAGCGAAAATCACTTCCCGGCGACGGCGGTAGCCACGCCTGCGCGAGGGTGGCCGAGCGGCCAAAGGCGGTGGGCTTAAGACCCGCTCCCGAAGGGGTCCAGGGGTTCGAATCCCCTCCCTCGCACTTTTGCGACGAGCGGTAGCGAGGCGCATGACGTGTGCGTGGGATTCGAATCAGGGAGCGGGAGGTGAGCGAGCACGGCGAGCGATCGGGAGCGACCGTGGTTCGAATCCCCTCCCTCGCATCCACCGGCGCGAACGACCGTGAGCGCCGTGTGATCCGTCGGAGGGATTCGAAGTAGACCTGACGCGCAGCGGAGCGAGCACGTCAGGGCGTGGTTCGAATCCTCTCCCTCGCACTTTTGCGAGGAGCGACTGCGAGGAACATGAGGTGCGCGTGGGATTCGCACGGTCTCCCGCCGGAGCAAACTCTAAGCGGCTGGCGGACGCAGATACGAACATGCCCGGCGAAACCACGACACGCGCGAAATGTCGCAACTGTGGCTTCGAGCCAGAAGACAGCGACGCCTGGGGGGAAGTCGTGACGCCGACGCTGGGGACGATGACCCGGTGTCCGGAGTGTGGGAGCACCGACGTGCGCCAGCACTGACTGCGCGGGCGAGGATCACTCGCTCGCGTCGAAGTCCGCAACGATTTCGACCCCGCTCGAGGCGCCGATGCGCTCGGCGCCGGCCTCGAGCATCCGGCGGGCTTTCTCCCAGGAGCCGATGCCGCCGGCGGCTTTCACTGGCAGGTACTCGCTCATCAGTTCGACGTCCTCGACCTCGGCGCCGCCGTCGGCAAAGCCAGTCGAGGTCTTGACCATGTCGGCGCCGGCGTCGGCGGCGAGTTCGCAGGCCCGGCGCTTCTCGGCGTTGGTCAGAAGGGCCGTCTCGATGATCACCTTCACCGGGACGGGGACCGCCGCGATCAGTTCGGCGAGTTCGTCGCTGACCGCACCGTCGTCGCCGGCTTTCAGCCGACCGACGTTTATGACCACGTCGAGTTCGTCGGCCCCGTCGTCCCACGCCTGGACGGCTTCGTCGGACTTGACGTCTGCGGCGTTCTGGCCGTGGGGGAAGCCGATGACGGTCGCGAGGGTCACCTCCGGGGCGTACTTCGCCGCCTCGGCGACGTAGCACGGCGAGATGCAGGCGTTCATCCCGTACTCGCGGGCTTCCTCCAGGACGGTCCGGACGTCTGTCCACTGCGTCCCGGGGCCGAGCACGGTGTGGTCGATGCTGGCGGCCAGTTCCTCGCGGTCCATGTCCGGATGGTCGGCAGCCGCCAGCATAAACCTGTCCGGGCGTACCCGGAGAACCGGTCCCGGACCCGCCCGCCGCACCGCCACGGCCCGGACGCCTTTTTATTACAGCCTCCGAACGACTCGGGCATGACCGAAACGAGCCACGACCTCCATCCGGAGATCGAGGCCACCGCCGAGGAGATCGCGACGATGGAGATCCGGGGCGCGGCGACCATCGCCGACGCCGCCGCGGCGGCCCTGGCGGCCCAGGCCCGCGACAGCGACGCCGACGACCCCGAGCTGTTTCGCGCGGAACTCCGCGGGGCGGCTAGACGGCTCCGGAACACCCGCCCGACGGCGGTGTCGCTGCCCAACGCCCTCCGGTACGTCCTCCGCGGGATGGCCGGCGACACGGTCGAACGGCTCCGGTCGAGCGTGGTCGAGACCGCCGGGGAGTTTCGCGACCAGCTCGACGCCGCCCAGGACCGGCTCGGCCGGATCGGCGCCAACCGCCTGCAGGACGGCGACCGGGTGATGTTTCACTGCCACTCGACGGACGCGCTGGCCTGCGTCGGGGCCGCTCTGGACCAGGGCAAGGAGATCGAGGCGGTCGTCAAGGAGACCCGACCGCGCAAGCAGGGCCACATCTCCGCCGAACGGCTCCGGGAGTGGGGCGTCCCCGTGACGCTTGTCGTCGACAATGCCGCCCGCCGGTATCTCGACGATGTGGATCATGTGCTGGTCGGCGCCGACAGCATCGCCGCAGACGGCAGCGTCATCAACAAGATCGGCACCTCCGGGCTGGCGGTCAACGCCCGCGAGCGCGGCGTCCCCATCATGGTCGCCGCCCAGACGATCAAGCTCCATCCCGGAACGATGACCGGCCACACCGTCGAGATCGAGATGCGTGACCAGCGGGAGGTGCTGACCGGCGAGAAGCGAGCCGAGATCTCCGGGGCCGACGACGACGGACTGACCGTCGAGAATCCCGCGTTCGACGTGACGCCGCCGCGGTACCTCGACGCCATCGTGACCGAGCGCGGCCAGTACCCGCCCGAGAGCATCGTCGTGCTGATGCGGGAACTGTTCGGCGAGCAGGGCGACGTCGACCCCTGGGAGGAGCCCTGACGGTCGCCGTCCCCCGGCGAGCGCTCCGGACTCGTTTCGACCGCAACGTTTTCACCGGCGCCGGACGGGAATTTACGTATGTTCGCTGCGATTTCGGTGCTTCCGGACGGGTTTGCCTTGCCGCCGTTGCCGTATCTCGTCGGGCTGGGGATGGCCACGCTCGTCGTCGGGGTGTTGCTCGTGCTCGTCCGCCCGCCGTTTCGCCCCTGGGACGTGCTCGCGGTGGGGACCTGGATGGCGGTGGGGGCGACGCTGCACGCGCTCAGCTGGCTGGGGGCGTTTCCGGCGTGGGTCGACCCGCTGTTCGGCACGCCAGCGGTGTACTTCACGACGTTCGTCGTGATGGGCTCGGTGTGGCTCGTCGCCGCCGTGGGCGCCGCCGCCGGCTTCTTCGCGTCGATCCCGCGGCTGCTGGGGGTTGTCGGCGGGACCGTCGCCGCCGTGTTCATGATCTTCTTCGTGGTCACCGGCATCCAGACGCCGGGTTACGGCATCGAGCCGCTGTGGCCGGTCGCGGGGCTGGTCGTGTCGGTGGCCGTCGCCGCGCTGGCGGTCATCGCGCTGAGTTTGACCTACACCGAGGCCGTCGCCACGACCGGCAAGGCCGGCGCCTTCGTCGTGTTCGCCCACGCGCTGGACGGGGTCACGACGGCCATCGGCGTGGACGTGCTGGGCGTCGCCGAGCGGACGCCGATCCCCCGGGAGATAATGAACCTGGCCGCCGACCTGCCGACCGCCCAGTACGTCGGCGTCGGGTGGCTGTTCGTCCTCGTGAAGCTTGCGCTGGCGGTTTTCGTCGTCGCGCTGTTCACCGACTACGTCCGGGAGGAACCGGCGAGGGGCAACCTCGCGCTGGCGTTCGTGGCTGCGGTCGGGGCGGGGCCGGGAACGTACAACCTCCTGCTGTACCTCGTCTCGGCGACGCCCGCGTGAGGGATCCGCTGGTCCCGTCCGGGCCCGCACCGGCCGGATCGGCGAGCGCCCCTTCGTTCGTGGGGCCAGCGGCGTCCCCGCCATTTATTCTCCGGGGGGGCCAACCCCGAAGTCCACGATGAGCGGAGTCGTCTGTGCGGGCCACGTCAACTGGGACGTCACGCTGTACGTCGATCGGCTGCCCGCCGCCGACGAGGAGGCGCGCATCGTCGACCGCCGGAGCGCGGGCGGGGGCAGCGCCGCCAACGTCGCCGTCGCGCTGTCGGGGCTGGACGACCCCGTCGGGCTGGTGGGCGCGGTCGGCGACGACGAGCAGGGCCACCTCGTCCGCCGGGAACTGGACCGGGCCGGCGTCGACCGCGAGCGCCTGCTTACGGTCGACGCACCGACGACGACGAAGTACCTGCTGGTCGCCGACGACGGCGAGGTGGCCGTGCTCGGCAACGACGGCGCAAACGAGGCGGTCGCCCCCGACGACGTCGACGTCGGTTACGTCCGCGAGGCCGACCACGTCCACCTGACGAGCCAGCGCCCCGACACTGCCGCCCGCATCGCCGCCGCGGCCGGCGAGGGGGGCGCGACGGTCAGTTTCGATCCGGGGCGACGGCTTCCCGACCGGGACTTCTCGGACACACTCTCGCGGGCCGACGTCGTCTTCGTCAACGACGTGGAGGCCGAGTCGCTTCTGAACTCCCGCCACGGCCGGTTGCTCGGCGAGCGGACCGTGGTGATCAAACGCGGCGACGCGGGCGCGGAAGTCCGCGCGCCGTCGGGGAGTTACACCCATCCGGGGTTCGAGGTGGACCCGGTGGACACGACCGGCGCCGGCGACGCCTTCGCGGCGGGGTTCGTCGCGACCCGCCTGCGAGGGGGCGACCTCGAGCGGGCGCTGGAGTTTGCAAACGCCTGCGGCGCGCTGGCGGCCCGCGAGGAGGGCGCCCGCACTGCGCCCGACCGCGAGGCCGTCGAGCGGTTCCTCAACGAGCAGGTGCCCGGGTGAGGGGGGTGCCGTCCCCGACATCGAAAGCCACTGGACTCGTCCGACCCGTTCGTCCGACGTGAGCGGCGACGGTCTCGACGAGGTCGACGTCCGTACCGACCCGGATAGCTACGAGATCGGCCGGGGTTCGGAGGGCGCGTTCCGGTTTCAGCCGTACAAGGACGAACTGCTCGCCCACTGGACGGTCGCGGAGTTCGCGAGCGCCCGTCGGGGCGCCGAACGCATCTACGGACGATTTCTCGCCTACGTAGCCGCGGACGACTTCCCGGGCGCGGACATGGCCCGCAAGTACCTGCGACTCGGGTTCACGCGGGCGATGCGGTACGCGAAGTACCCGGGCGGGCGCAAGTACGACGACGACGGCACCGAACGCGATCCCCGTCAATGGCACGACACGGAGAAGCGCGCCGTCGCACAGGTGTACCGTCACTACTGGGCTCTGGCTCGGACCGACGAGCGCTACGAGCGCCTCCGCGAGAAGTACCGGCAGCGACACGAATGATCCGGCCCGTTCGGGCCGATTCACCCCCGAAGGAATCAGTCCGGGAAGTCGTCGGGGTCGTCGGGGAAGTCGTCGGACTCCTCCAGGCGCTCCCCGAGGTCTCCGGGGAACTTGTCGGGGCCCTCGGGAAGGTCCCCTTCGGGGGCGGATTCGAACGCCTCCGGATCGCGACCGGCCTCCGCGACGACGTCGTCGGTGATGAGGACGTCACAGTCCACCCGGAGCGCGAGCGCGATGGCGTCGCTGGGCCGGGCGTCGAAGACGAACTTCTCGCGCTCGCCGTCGTCGTGGTAGCGTTCGGCGTCGATCTTCGCGAAGAAGGTCCCGTCGTTGAGGTCGTCGATCCGGACCTTGTCGATGGCGCCCCCGAAGTCGGTCAGCATCTCCACGAGGAGGTCGTGGGTCAGCGGCCGCTCGAACGGCACCCCCTCGATCGCCAGTTGCATCGACTGGGCCTGGTCCGGACTGACGAAGATCGGAACCAGTTTTTCGTCCGCCCGGAGGATCACCGCCGGCGCCCCCATCCCCCCATCATCGCCGACCCCGACGCCGATCCCCTCGACGACTGCTTCGTGCGTCATGCCTACTCGTTGCGGGCCCAGCACCGAAAAGTTACTGTCGGCGCCCCCGCATTCTCGGGTTGCGCGAACCGGAGGGGCTTAGTGGCGCGCCGGGGAACCCGCTGCCATGACACAGCCGCATCTGCTCGTCGATGAGGGCGACGTGGAGGACATCGCGCTGCTGCCGGGCGACCCGGGGCGGGTCGACCGCATCGCCGGCCACTGCGAGGACGTCGAGGTGCTGGCGGAGAACCGCGAGTACAAGGTCGTCAACGCCACCTACGAGGGTCGACGGCTGACCATCTGCTCGACGGGCGTCGGGTCGCCGTCCGCCGCGATCGCCGTCGAGGAACTCTCCCGCGTCGGCGTCGAGACGTTCCTCCGGGTGGGGACCACCGGGGCGCTGCAGGCGGGCATCGAGATCGGCGACATGGTCGTCGCCACCGGCGCCGCCAAAGAGGAGGGGACCACGAAGCGCTACGAAGCCGTCGAGTACCCCGCGGTCCCCGACTACGAGGCGCTGTCGGAACTCGTCGCCGCCGCCGAGGCCAACGACGAGGACGTCCACGTCGGCCCCGTGGTCACCGACGACGCCTTCTACAGCGAGCACGGCTACGTCGACGACTGGGAGGCCGCCGGCATGGTCGCCATCGAGATGGAGGCCGCCGCCATCTTCTCGCTGGCCCGGCGGAAGGGGTTGTCTGCGGGCGCGATCTGCACCGTCGACGGCAACCTCGTCGAGGGTACCCAGAAGGGCGTCGACACCGACGTCCAGGAACTCCCCGAGAAGGCCCACGACAACGTCGAGCGGATGATCCGGATCGGACTCGACGCCGCGACCGAACTCTGAGGCCGGCACCCCCGTTTCTCGCGGCGTATGCGGCACATACTGATACCGTCGGGCGTCCTCGGGAGACCCATGTCTGCAACAGCGCTGTTCGTGGGTGGACTCGGCCCGCCGGAACTGCTCCTCGTGTTCGGCATCGTGATCCTGCTGTTCGGGGCCCAGAAACTGCCGGAACTCGCCAGGTCGTCCGGCGAGGCGATGGGCGAATTCAAAAAGGGTCGCGAGGACATCGAGCGGGAGCTTCGCGAGACCAAGGACGGGGTCGCCCGGGAAGTCGAGACGATGGACGCCCGGGGCGACGCCGACGCCGTGACCGAGGACGCCGCAAGCGAGTCCGCAAGCGACCCGGCCTGATGGGCGGTTGCGGGCGTCCGACCTTGGGACGTGCTAGCGCTTGCTATCCCCTCTCCCGTTTCCCCTCCGGCGGCTCCTCGCCGGGCAGGTCATCGCCGAGAAGTCGCTCGAGGAAGTCCTCAGTGCCCTCCGCTCCCAGCGCCGAGCGGACGAGCAGGTGGCCGCCGATGACCCCCGGGCTGACGACGGTGTCGGCGCCGGCCCGGCGGAGTTTGGGTTCGTTCTCGCGATCGGTGGCGGCGGCGACGATGCGCACCTCGGCGTTGAGCTGTCGGGCGGTCAGCACCGCCACCGCGTCGTCGCCGTCGTCGTTTGTCGCGGCAACGACCGCCGTGGCGTCGCCGTAGCCGACGGTGCTCGCGGTGACCAGCGTGTAGTAGAACGCGTCGAGCAGCGAGGAGGCCTCGGCGAACTCCGACCGGTGCGCGTACGTCCCGGCGGTCCCGTAGGCCTGCACGGCAACCAGCGCCGTCGCGGCGGCCAGTCGCGTGGCCGTGAGGTCGAGTTCTCGGTCGAAGTGGCGGCGGGCGAGCCAGGCCGTCGGCATCGCGAGCACCGACAGCACGACAAGTGGCACCGACAGCATGCTCGACTGGACGACGCCCTGCAGCGCCGTCACGGGCAACAGCACGGCGGTCGAGTACCACGCCGCAGGTGCCGACGCAGTCCGAGTGCGGAGACGATCATCAGAAAGCGTGTCAGGGCGCCGGTGAACCCGACCGTCTGTCGGAGCCACGCGGGAACCTCTCCCGCCAGCGAGCCGGCGACCGCGGTCTGGCTGATGTTGAGAATCCCCCTCAGCACCGACAGAACCGCCACCGCCATCGCCAGCACCACGGCGAACCGGCCGGTGGACAACTGGCGCCCCCGGTCTCCGGGGGTCCGCGCCATGTCGGAGCCTCCGGCGGATCGGTAATGAAACCCCCAGATCGCCGCGACCGCTCGGGCGATCGGCCGGCGATGCAAAATCACCGGCGGTGGAAACCACCCGGCGATGCAGAACGCTCTTTGTCCCGCCGCGCCGACGGGCGGCCATGCGCTGGAAGCTGTTTGCCGACCTCGCGGAACTGGCGGGGCCCCGAGAGGTCGAAGTCGGGGCCGGCCACGAGACGGTGGGCGAGGCGCTGGAGGCGCTGTTCGGCGAACATCCCGAACTCCGCGAGCGGGTGATGGCCGACGGGCAGGTGCGCGAAGACATCAACGTCCTGGTGAACGGCGAGAGCGTCCGGACCGGCGACGGTCTGGCGACCCCGGTCGAGGAGGACGACGAACTCGCGCTGTTTCCGCCCGTCAGCGGCGGGTAGACGGGTCGCCGTTGTGGCGTGTGCCGGTCAGTGGTTGGTCGCCGTCCTGGTGCCCGTCCGTCAGTTGCCGGTCACCGACATCCCGGTCAGATCCGCGGCGAGCACGAAGTCCGGCTCGTCGGCGACTTCGACGCCGGCGTGGGCAGCGTCGGAGACGTGCCGGGCCGTCTCGGGGACGAGCACCCGGACGTCGTCGGCGCCGATGTCGGCGGCGTCGCGGGCGACGGCGTCGAGCAACGTCGAGAGGGCGTCCACGTCGGCCCAGGCGGCGGCGCCGTACTCGGCGGTGCGCTCGCCGTCGCGCTCGTAGTCCCGGACGCGGAACGTCATTGCGCGGGTGCCGCCGCCGCCGCCGTCGGCCGGTTTGCCGTCCCGGCGTACCGCCAGGACCGCAGTCTCGTCGCTGGCCGTCCGGAGCGTCTCGCGGGTGAGTTCCGACAGGGCCCACGACTCCCCGCTGTCCAGCGCCAGTCCCTCCAGGTGGTCGCGGGCGCCGCTGGTCCGCCAGAACTCGTAGGCGGCGTCGGGGTCGTCGGCCACTCCCTCCGGCTTCGCGGTCGGATCGGGCCCGGGGTGGAGCCACCGAAACTCCGTGCCCGGTTCGAACCCGGTCGCGCGGGCGACGCCCAGGCCGCCCTCGTTCCAGGAGAACACCATCAAGCGGGCGACCGCCGCACCCCACGAGCGGGCCCACTCCAGACACCGCTCGTTGAGCGTGGCGCTGATCCTCCGTCCCCGGTAATCCGGGTGGACCCGCATTCCCTGGAACCAGGCCTCGTGGTCGGACAACCGGACCGCCTGGACGATCCCGACGACCTGACCGTCTGCCTCCGCGACGAAGGTGCGCTGGCCGTCGCCGTCGTCGTCGATCCAGTCGGGGAACACGTCCGCGAGGTAGTCGCCGCCGTCGCGATCCGGCCAGGTGTTCTCGGTCATCGCGGCGACGTCGTCGTGGTCCTCCAGGCGGGCCTGGCGGACGGTGATCGCCTCGGTCATGGCGTCGCCTTCGCGTTTGTGTTCACGCGAGGTGTCGCCTTCGCGTTCGTGTTCACGCCCACCGTCGCCTCCACGGACATGTTCACCGCCAGGGGGTTGACCGCTCGGTCAGTTCGCCGGCCAGCGGCGTCCGCATCGTCTCCTCGGGGTCGTCGGCGTTCGCCAGCGCCCACATCAGTTTCACCTTCGCCGTGCCGGGCAGCATGTCCCCGCCCTCGACGACGCCGGCCTCCAGCAGGTCCCGGCCCGTGTCGTACACGCGGTCGCAGACTCTGCCGTCGATGCACTGGCTGGTCATCATGACGGTCGTCCCGCCGTCGACAAGGTCCGCGATCCGGTCGGTCCAGTCGCTGTGGACGTGGCCCAGGCCGGTTCCCTCCAGCACGAGGCCGGCCTTCCCGTCCATCAGATCCAGAAGCGCCTCGTCGGTGGCCGGCGTGAACTTCAGGAGTTCGACGTCGTCGGCAAGATCCGGCGCCAGCGTGCAGTCGCCGCTCTCCCGCGCGCGGTACCCCCTGTTGAACGCGACCGTCTCGTCGTCGTAATCGACGTAGCCCAGCGGCCGGGCACCGACCGTCTCGAAGGCGTCCCGGCGGGAGGTGTGACTCTTCCGGACGCGGGTCCCCCGTTGGAGCGCACACCGGTCGTCGGACCGGGAGTCGTGCATCGCGACCATGACCTCCGCGGCGTCGCTTTTGGCGGCCTCGACGGCACAGACGGCGTTCATCACGTTGTCGGAGGAGGGCCGGTCGGCCGACCGCTGGCTCCCCGTGAACACGACCGGGACCGGCGTATCGAGCATGAACGACAGCGCCGCGGCGGAAAACTGCATCGTGTCGGTGCCGTGCATGACGACGACGCCGTCGGCGCCCGCCTCGATCTCCTCGTGGATGGCACGGGCGAGGTCCTGCCAGATGGCCGGGCGCATGTTCTCCGAGAGGATGTTCGCGACGACGCGCCCCCGGTAGTTCGCCCGGCCGGCCAGGTCGGGGACCGCCCGGAGGACGTCCTCGGCGTCGAACTGGGCGGTGACCGCGCCGGTCCGGTAGTCGACGGTCGAGGCGATGGTGCCGCCGGTGGAGATGAGCGCCACCGTGGGGAGCTCCTCGTCGAACTCGATGGTCGAGGTGCCCTCGGCGTCCTGTGCGGACTCGACGTCGTAGACGTCCGACTCCAGGACGTCCGCGTCGGCGTCGGCGCGGGCCACGCCGACGTTGTAGCCGCCGTCGAGCTTGACGACGAACTCCTCGGGGCTGGTCGAGGGGAGGAGGACGCCCTCGTAGACCGTCCCCCCGCGCTCGACCCGAACCCTGTCACCCGGATTCATGTCCCGGGGTTGCCCGGCGCCGGACTTGAAAGCACCTATGCGCCGCGTGGCTCGCCACGTCCTCGGCCCACCCGCGGACCGACCACCGCTCCCCGGCTCCGTCCGCGGGTCGTACGCCCCGCCCTGTTCCTGCCGTCGTCGCAGCGACCTCGCGGACGGGCGTCGTGTTCCCCGGGAAAGACCGATGTATCCCCGCGACCAACGGAGGGTATGAGCCAGACGGACGAACTCCTCCAGGACCTCGACCGCGAGGCGGGCGTCGACGACCCCGCCGGGGACGACGCCGACCGCGAGCGCGACCGGTCGGGAGAGCGGAGCGGCGGTCGGCTGGCCGGCCTCCGGGGTCGGGTCGGCCGTCTCTTCTCGGTGCGGCGGTTCGCGGTCGCGTTCGTCCTCACGCTGGGGGCGTTCCTCCTCGCGAACGCCGTCCCGTTCGTCGGGGCCATCCCGCTCCTCGGGAGCGTCGCGGGGCTCCTCGGGGTCTTCCTCGCGGGCTTCGCCCTCGGGGCCGCCGGCCGCCGTGGCTACCTCGAACTGTTCGTCGCGGGCGCGGCCACGGCCGGCGTGGGCCTCCTGCTCGACCAGCTCGTGCTCTCGGTCGTCGGCGGGTTCGCCGTCCCGCTGGCGGCTGTCGGGGCGACCGCGGGCGCGGTCGCCGCCGTCCTGGGCCACTACTTCGGCCGCGACCTGCGGGACGGGCTCACCCGTTCGCTGTGACCCCGTCCGCTCGCCGCGACTCCCCCGGTGCTCCGGATCGGGCCGGGAGCCCACCGACCGTTCGCCACGGCCGGGTCGTCACGTCCGGGAACAGCCCGTGTCCGGTGACCCCTCGGCGACGAGCCAGCGATCGTCCTCGCGCGTGACCACGTCGTAGCGGGCCAGCAGGGCGAGGGCCTCCTCGACCATCTCCGGTGGGGCGTCGATCCGGTGGGAGAGCTTCGGGACCGTGTCGGCGCCGTTGGCCATCTCCGAGAGCACCTCCGCGTAGAACCGGCCGTCGAGCCCGCCGCGGGTGTCGAACTCCTCGGAGAGCCGGTCCATCACGTCGGTCAGCCGGCCCTGCACCCACCGCTGGGCCATCGAGAGCTCGTTCTCGAGCCCCTCGAGTCGGTCCAGTTCGGCCACCAGCGATCCGACCTCCTGCTCCCCGTCGTCGGCCCCATCGGCGACGCCGTCGAGCGAGAGGTAGCGACACCGGCTCATGTCCAGCCCGGGCGAGGCCGGGTACGCCGACTTCGTGCCGAAGCCGTACGGCGTGACGTTCACCTCCAGCCGGAGGTTCCGCGCGATGGAGAAGTACTTCCGTCGCTGACTGTCGACGCGGGACTCCACCAGCCCCGCCTCTTCGAGCTTGCGCAGGTGGTCGATGACCGCCTTCGGACTCACCCCCAGATAATCGGATATCTCTGTGACGTAGCACGGTTTCCGGGCGAGCAGGCGGAGGATTCGCCGGCGGTTCTCGTTCCCCAACAGGTCGAGCAGCGCGGCGGAATCCATCACCGGGGATTGGGGCCGAGCGGAAAAAAGGGTGACTACCCGGGCCGGGCGCTCGCCGGACGGCCGCGTTCGCCCGGCTCAGTTCCCTCGACCGGGATTCCCGTCGTCGCCGTTACCGTTCCCGGGGCCGTCGCCGTCGCCGCCGTTACCGTTTCCCGAACCACCGTCCCCGCCCGGTGGACCGCCGTCGTCACTACCCCCGGAGTTCCCGCTCCCCCCGGAGCCGTTACCGTTTCCCGAACCACCGTCCCCGCCCGGTGCGCCGCCACCGGTGCCGGCGTCGTCGGAGCCGTCGTCACCGTCGTCGGATCCGTCGGAGCCGTCCTGCCCGGGCGGACCACCGCCCTCGCCCGGTCCGTTCGCCCCGCCGGCGTCCTCATCGCCGCCGGGGTCCTCCGGCGGACCGGCGTCGGTTCCGTTACCGGTCCGGTCCTCGGGCGGTCCCGCGTCGTCCGGGGGTCCCGTCTCGGTCCCGTTGCCGTCTCCCCGCACGTCCTCGGGTGGACCGACCTCCCCCGGTCCGTTCCCGCCGGGACCGACGTTCCCGGGCGGGCCGCGTTCGTCGTCCTCGCGCGCCACGAGGCCGGGGGCCATCTCGGCGACCGCACCCCCGCTGAGGTTGCGGGCGTTCCGCCGGAGTTCGCCGACCGCAGCCCGGTCGACGGTGACGTTCGCGCGGTCGGCCGCCTCGGTCATCCGGTCGACCGACCGCGCGAGGCCGTCGGCCTGCGTGGCGATCCAGGCGGCCTCGGCCCGTTCGCGTGCCGTCGGGTTCGCCTCGTCCGCCGCGAGCAGTTCCTCGCGCCGGTCGCGGAGCTCCGCGAGCCGTTCCTCGATCTCCCCGGTCCGCCGGCTCGCGAGCCGGTCGCGCTCGCTGGCGTTCGAGCGGTTCCACCTCGCCAGGAACATGCCGGACTCGACCTCGTTCTCGGCCTCGGCCGCCGAGGCGGCCATGAACGAGGAGAGCTGCGTCCCGAGCGAGGCGTTC
>JAZKSB010000009.1:0-22376 GCA_036626315.1 Halobacteriales archaeon | reverse complement strand
GTACGTCGAACATCGTTTAGGCCACCTTTTTGCGTATCCCCGGGAAACGTCCGGCCATGGGACTCGATGAGGACTCACTCGACTACCACCGGACCGACCCGCCGGGGAAGATCGAGATCGCGACGACGAAATCGACGAACACCCAGCGGGACCTGAGCCTCGCGTATTCGCCGGGGGTGGCCGCGCCTTGTGAAGCCATCGCCGAGGATTCCGAGAAGGCGTTCACCTATACGACGAAGGGGAACATGGTCGGGGTTGTTTCGAACGGCAGCGCGGTCCTGGGCCTCGGCGACATCGGCGCCCAGGCGTCCAAACCGGTCATGGAGGGGAAAGGCGTCCTGTTCAAGCGGTTCGCGGACATCGACGTCTTCGACATCGAACTCGACGAGGACGACCCCGAGCGGATCGTCGAGACGGTCGCCGCCATGGAACCGACGTTCGGCGGCATCAACCTAGAGGACATCAAGGCGCCGGAGTGTTTCACCATCGAGGAGCAACTCCGCGAGCGGATGGACGTCCCGGTGTTCCACGATGACCAGCACGGCACGGCCATCATCTCCGGGGCGGCCCTCTTGAACGCCGTGGAACTCGTCGACAAGGAGATCGAGGACCTGGAGATCGTCTTCTCCGGGGCCGGGGCGTCGGCCATCGCAACGGCGCGGTTCTACGTCTCGCTGGGCGCCCGCAGGGACAACATCACGATGGTCGATTCGGACGGGATCATCACCGAGGAGCGCGCCGCCGCCGGCGACGTCAACGAGTACAAGCGGGAGTTCGCCCGCGGCGTGCCCGGCGAGGACCTGGCCGATGCGATGGCCGGCGCGGACGTGTTCGTCGGCCTCTCGGTAGGCGGCATCGTCTCGCCGGAGATTGTCCGGTCGATGGCCGAGGACCCGATCATCTTCGCGATGGCGAACCCCGACCCCGAGATCGACTACGAGGCGGCCAGAGACGCCCGGGAGGACACCGTCATCATGGCGACCGGCCGGTCGGACTATCCGAACCAGGTGAACAACGTGCTCGGCTTCCCATTCATCTTCCGGGGGGCACTCGACGTCCGGGCGACGGAGATAAACGAATCGATGAAGGTCGCCGCCGCCGAGGCGCTGGCCGAACTGGCACGACAGGACGTCCCCGACGAGGTGGTGAAAGCCTACGGTGACCAGCCGCTGCAGTTCGGCCCGGAGTACATCATCCCGAAGCCGCTGGACCCGCGGGTGCTGTTCGAGCTGGCACCCGCGGTCGCGGAGGCGGCCATGGAGTCCGGCGTCGCTCGCCGCGAGATCGACACGGCCGAGTACGTCGAGGAACTCGAGGCCCGCCTCGGGAAGTCCCTCGAGATGATGCGGGTCGTGCTCAACAAGGCCAAATCCAACCCCCAGCGGGTGGCGCTTGCGGAGGGCGACGACGAGAAGATGATCCGTGCCGCCTACCAGTTGCAGGAGGATGGCATCGCGGAACCGGTCCTCATCGGCGACGCCGGGACCATCGAGCGAACCGCCGACCGACTCGGCCTGGAGTTCGACCCCGAGGTCGCCGATCCGCTCAACGGCGACTACGAGGAGTACGCCCGACGGCTCTACGAACTCCGCCAGCGCAAGGGGATCACGGAAAGCGAGGCCGCCGACCTCATCCGCAAGGACAGCAACTACTTCGGCAGCGTCATGGTCGAGCGCGGCGATGCGGACGCCCTGCTGACCGGGCTGACCCACCACTATCCATCGGCGCTGCGCCCGCCGCTGCAGACCATCGGGACGGCTCCGGACGCGGAGTACGTCGCCGGTGTCTACATGCTGACGTTCAAGAACCGCGTGATATTTGTCGCCGACGCCACCGTCAACCAGGACCCCGACGAGGAAGTGCTGGCAGAAATCGCCTGCCACACCGCCGATCTCGCCCGCGAGTTCAATGTGGATCCGCGGGTGGCGATGCTGTCGTACTCCAACTTCGGCAGCGTCGACAACGAGGGGACCCGCAAGCCGCGCGAGGCGGCCCGACGCCTGCGCGAGGACCGCGGGGTGGACTTCCCGGTCGACGGCGAGATGCAGGCCGACACCGCCGTCGTCGAGGACATCCTCCAGGGGACCTACGAGTTCTCCGACCTGGAGGAGCCGGCCAACGTCCTCATCTTCCCGAACCTGGAGGCGGGCAACATCGGCTACAAACTCCTCCAGCGACTGGGCGGCGCGGAGGCCATCGGCCCGATGCTCGTGGGAATGGACAAGCCGGTTCACGTCCTCCAGCGCGGCGACGAGGTCAAGGACATCGTCAACCTGGCCGGCGTCGCGGTCGTCGACGCCCAGGAAGGCGAGTAGGTGCCCGGGTAGCGCGGCGCTCCCGCCGGGTCATAGCACCGACTTCTCGCGCCCGATCTGATCACAGCACCGACTTCTCGCGCCTGATCTGATCACAGCACCGACTTCTCGCGCCGGTTCGCCACGACGGCCCCGACGAAGACTGCCGCCGCCAGCACCGCCAGCCCGGCGGTACCAACCTGAACCCCGACGAGCGGCAACAGCGCCGACAGCAGCGTGAACGTCAGAAACAGCGGAATGACGACGCCAACGGCGTACAGCCACGGGACCGCCAGTGACCGTGTGAGCCCCCCGGCGCCGGCTCGGAGTTCAGCAACCGCGTCGGTCCCGAGCACCCATCCGACGAACAGCAGGAACGCGATCAGGCCGCCGGTCAGAAGCAGGTCGACGAGCGTCCCGGCGACGAACCCGAACACCGGCTCCCAGAGGGCGTTGACGGCGCCAGTCACTAGAAACAGGAGTGCGAGCCCTGCCGTCACCCGGCGCCGCGAGACCCCGTACTCGTCGACGAGATAGGAGACGGGAATCTCCAGCATCGAGATCGACGACGACAGCGCCGCCAGCGCGACCACGCCGAAGAACACGGCCCCGACGGCCCGACCGTAGGGGAGCGCGGAAAACGCCCCCGCCAGGCTCACGAACAGCGCGCCCGGTCCGCCGGCACCTGCGCCGGACCCGAACGCGAACAGGATCGGGAAGACGACGACGCCGGCGAGGATCCCGACCACGGTATTGAGCACCGCGATGGACGCGCCGTCGACGGAGAGCGACCGGTCCTCGCCGAGGTAGGACGCGTAGGTGACCATCGTCCCGGCCCCCAGCGAGAGGGTAAAAAGCGCCTGGCCGGCGGCCACCGGCAGGATGTCGAGGAAGTTAGCCCGCAGGTAGCCCAGGTCCGGCGAGAGGAAAAACGACAGCCCGGCGCCGGCGCCGTCGAGGGTTGCCCCCCAGCCAGCCAGACCGACGAGCAGGACGACCACGACCGGAACCATCACCTTCGTCGCCCGCTCGATGCCGTCCTCCACGCCGAACGCGACGATGGCGGCGGTGACGAGCAGAAAGACCGCGTGGAACGCGACGGCCTCCGGACCGTAGTCGATGCTCGCGAAGTACGCACCCGCGTTTCCGAAGTACGCACCGGTGAAACTCGCCGCGAAGTACCGGAGGATCCAGCCGCCGACCACGCTGTAAAACGACAGCAGGAAGACGGCGGTCGCCACGTAGAGGTGGCCGAACGCCGACCAGGACGACGAGTCCGACAGAGAACCGAGCGCCCCCACAGGGTTGCGCTTTGCTCGCCGCCCGATGACGAACTCCCCGAGAAGGCCGGGGACGCCGACGAGCAGGACGATGCCGAGATACACCAGAAGGAAGGCGGCCCCGCCGTTCTCGCCGGTCATCCACGGGAACCGCCAGATGTTTCCGAGCCCGACCGCGCTGCCGACCGCCGCCAGGATGAACCCCATCCGGGTTCGCCACGAACTGCGTGTGTCAGCCATTGTCTCACCTCTCCGCAGGCGGGGAAATGAGGGTTTCGAAACGCATCGCTTGCCGGATCTCGGAAAGCCTCCGGAATCGCCTGGGATACGGTCTCGCAGCAACGCCTCGCGCCGGAGTGGTCGTGGGCGTTGCGGTCGACGCCGGTCCCGGGATCAAGTGGAGGCGCCGGAGTAACCCAGGATCAAGTGGAGGCGCCGGAGCAACCCAGGATCAATCGGAGGCGTTGCGGTCGGCCCGCGACGGCGGGGGGACCTGCTCGTCGCGGGCCACCGGCGGCGAGGGGAGCACACACTGCCGCTGCCGGTCGTTGACGTGGGCGTAGCCCTGCGGGTTGTTCGCCAGCGGGTGGGCCGGGTTCGCCGTCCCGTCGACGGCGGCGGCCCGCACGTCGCCGAGTCCGGCAAGACGGGCCCGGACGCCCCGCCAGTGGTGGCCGACCCCCGGCGGCACTGACACCGGCCGGATCGGGTCGCCGGCGGGGTCGTCCGCCGCGAGCACCGCAGCGTTGAGGCTCGCAGCCAGGTCGTCGTGGTCGACGAGAATCCCGACACTGGCCCCGCGGGGAGTCCGGGTCGCCAGCACGTCCAGTCCCAGGTGCAGCGCCCGGTACTCGGCGACGTTGTTGTCGGGGGCGGCGTGGGGCAGCGCCACGCGAGTCACCCGCTCCCCGTCGCGGGTCTCGATGACCGCGCCGAGGCCCCCGCCGTCCGGACGGTAGGAGCCGTCGGTCGCGAGATAGAACTGCCGGTGGTGGGTGTCTGGAGGGTGTGCGATGTGGGGCGTGGGCGCCTCGTCGAACAGGTCCCGCAGCGTCCGCCGACCGTAGGCGACCATGGGCGAGCGTCGGGGTGCCACCGGTTTAAGTCTGGGGGGCCAGATGCTGGGGCCTTGGATTCGGCCCGGGACGCGGCGCGTTCCGTCCGACGGAGCGAACGCCCGGGAGCCACCGCCCCGCAGTCCGCCGGTCGTCGGGCACGTCCGGAAGACGCTCCCGGCCGGGTCGCCCCTGGCGCCGTGGTGCCGGTACGGAGCGTCCTGTTCGACCGTTACCGCGAGACGTTCGCCGCGCGGTCGCCGGGGCGAGCGAGGCGTTTGCCGGGCGGTTGCCGGGTAGAGTCTCCGACGGCGTCTCCGCGAGAGGAAACGGTTTATCCGCGGGTCGTCAACCGGGACCCATGAACGTCGAAGCCATCGCCGACCTCGGCCCGGGACGGCGGGCCGCGCTGTTCGAGCGGGAGAGCGGCGTCGCCGCGGTCCGCGAGCAGGTCGCCGGGATAGTCGAGCGCGTCAGAACCGAGGGCGACGTCGCCGTCAGGGAGTTCACCGAGGAGTTCGACGGCGTCTCCGTCGGCAAACTCGACGTCACGGACCGCGTGGATGGCGCCATCGAGGACGTCGACGACGACCTCGGGGCGGCCATCGAGGACGCCGCCGAAAACGTCCGGGCGTTCCACGAGCGACAGGTGCCCGACGACTGGCGGGTCGGCCGCGACGGCCGCGAACTCGGCAGGCGGTTCCGCCCGCTCGACCGCGTCGGGGTCTACGTCCCGGGCGGGGCCGCCGCCTACCCGTCCAGCGCACTGATGGGCATCGTCCCGGCGAAAGTGGCCGGCGTCGAGCACGTCGTCGTCGCCACCCCGCCCGCCGAGGAGTTGAACCCGGCGACGCTGGCTGCCCTCGACGCCGCGGGCGCCGACGAGGTCGTCCAGGTCGGCGGCGCCCAGGCCGTCGCCGCGATGGCCTACGGTACCGAGTCGGTCACACGCGTCCGGAAGGTCGTCGGCCCCGGCAACCGCTGGGTGACCGCCGCCAAAGCGGAGGTCAGAGGCGACGTCGACATCGACTTCCTGGCCGGGCCCTCCGAGGTGCTCGTGCTCGCCGACGGCACTGCCGACCCGGAACTTGTCGCCGCCGAACTGCTCGCCCAGGCCGAACACGACGAGCACGCCGCCGCCGTCGCGGTCACCGACGACGAGGCCGTCGCGGAGGCCACCGCCGAAGCCGTCGAGGACCAGGCGACCGGCGCCCCCCGGGAGGAGACCATCCGGGCCGCGCTCGGCGGCGACGCCTCCGGGATCTTCCACGCCCGCTCGATGAGCGAGGCGATCACGTTCGCCGACGAGTACGCCGCCGAACACCTCGCGATCCAGGCCGCCGACGAGGAGGCGGTCCTCGACCGGATCGACGACTTCGGGAGCGCGTTTCTCGGCCCGCAGACCCCCGTCGCCGCCGGGGACTACGCCTCGGGGACGAACCACGTCCTGCCGACCGGCGGCGGCGCGAGGCGCTACGGCGGGCTCGCGGTCGAGACGTTCCTCCGCGGCCAGACCGTCCAGAAACTCTCGGCGGACGGCCTTGCGGATCTGGCTGACACCGTCACCACCCTCGCGGAGGCGGAGGGGCTGTACGCCCACGCCGAGAGCGTCCGGAAGCGACTCGACGACTGACCACCCCGGAGCAGGCGTCGCTTGCGGCACTCGAATCGAACGAGAACGGGACGTGAACGGTTACTCCTCTAGCTCGAAGGCGACCTCGACCTCGGCCTGGTACTGTCGCCCGTCCGCGGTCGCGACCTCGACGCCGAGGTTCTCGACCTCGATCCACTTGACGTTCTCAAGGGTCTCTTCGGCGCGCTCGATGGCGTCGTCGGTGGCGTCATCGAAACTTTCGGTGCTCGTGCCGATGAGCGTGATCTTCTTGAAGACCATTGTCACTCACATACTCGGTCCGCCGGCGCTTAAACCCACCGTCCGGGTGTCACTTTCCGTCCCCAGGAGGTCAGTCAGGGGGGAGCCGCCGTCGGTCACGACTCCCCGGAGGGTCCGCCGGTGGAGTCGCCGCCGGTCACGACTTCCCGCCGGCGCGGTTGCCCTCCAACTTTCGCTGGATGGCGCCGGCGACGTCGGTGAGGTAGGCGGTCCCCCAGGCCGCGACGACGACACCGCCGATCGTGTTGTAGACCAGGTCCCACATCGTGTCCGAGAGCCCGTACTGGGTGAGCACCTGCGCGCTGCCGAACTCGGCGGCGGCCAGCCCTATCGCGAACTCGACGACCTCCCAGAACACCCCGAACGCGAGCACGAACATCAACACGAACACGAACGTGAACCGCGGCGGTAGGTGGATCGCCTCGGAGTGACGGTCGATCGCCCGGACGGTCGCGTATCCGACGCCGGCGATCACCGACGAAGACAGCGCGTGGGTCATGTGGTCCCACCAGAAGGTGCCCCGGTAGAAACTGGTCTCCGAGCCCGGCAGTCCCACCGTGCCGAGCGCGTGCAGAAACACCGCCGTCGTGATCCACAGCGTCAGCCCCGCGTCCATTGGGATCTCGTAGTCGCGCTCCAGCACCGCGGGGAGTTCGCTCACGCCGAGCGCGACGGCGGTGTTTACGATGATGCCCGTGTTCCCCCGGTCCAGCCCGATGAACAGCAGGCCGACCAGCGTCAGCTGCATGCCGCGGGTGAGCTGGCGCTGGCGGCGCTCGGAGACGCCGAGGACATCACGGAGCCGCCGTCCCAGCAGGTCCGTGAGCCTCATAGCAAGTCTGACACCTCCTCGGGCACCCGCTCGGACAGCGGCGCTCGCCGCCGGAAGTACAGTTCGAACACGAGACCGCCGACGAGGCCCATCGCCGTCGAGTAGACGAACTCCATCATCACGCCGCGCTCGACCGCGGCCTCGTCCAGTCCGGGCTCGTACAGCAGCGTCGTTCCCATCCAGACGTCCGAGGCCCACCGGACGACCGCCCACACGCCCGCGGTCGCCATCGTCGTCACGACGACGAAAAAGACCGCGAACCCGAACGTCATCCGGACACCGGTGAAGACGTGCAGTTCCACGGCGATGATCAGCGCGAGCGTCGCCACCGAGAGGTACATCGCCAGGTCGCCGGTCAACTCGAAACTCGCCAGGACCCGCCCGATGATCGGCAGCGCCGCCAGCGCGACGACCTCCCATGGCAGCATCACCGTCGCGTCCCGGTATGCGACCGGCGGCGCAGCCACCAGCAACACGACGGCGAGGACGAACCCCGCCCAGAGGAAGTCCCCGGACAGCAAACTTTGCCCGGCGACGCCACCCAGAAACGCCACCAGCAGCCAGGTCAGAGCGGCGTTCCGCCGGCGGTCGGCCAGCATCGACCCGACCTGTTTGCGGGCCCGAGTCATGGGGCCGGCTTCTCGCCGGACCCCCGAAAGCGTTTCCCGTTCATTCGTCCGCCCCGTCGACTCTGCGCCACTCGCCCTCGATGTCGCTATTTGCCAGCACGACGCGGTCGCCTTCCACGTCGAAGCGGGTCTTGCGGAGTTCGATCGAGCGGAGGGTTTCCGCCATCCCGTCGACGACGACGGCGTCCCCGGGATTGAAGTCCGGGTCCCGGAGCAGGTAGGTCCCTGCCACCACGTCGGCGATCATCCCCGAGAGGGCGTAGGCCACTCCGAGCGCGACGAAGCCGGTTGCGGTCCCCAGCGACGACGCGATGCCCTCCAGGCCGACGATCGACAGAAACGACAGCAGCGCCCCGAACCACATGAACACCGAGACCACGGTGACAACGAACTGGCGGTAGATCGGCGACTCCCCGCGCAGCGTCCGGGCGAGGGTTCGCTCCAGCGCCCACACGACGACCCGGATGAGCAGGCCCGCGACTACCAGAAACAGCAGTCCTGCGAGCACCTGCGGGAGCGCCCCGATGACGTTCTCGCCAAGTGCCCGGAACGCGTCCCCGACGGCGTCGACAGCGAGTAGCCGAGCCATGTCCGTTCGGTCGACGCCCGGGAGCGTAAAACGTGAGACGGTCAGCGTTAGGACACCCAGTTCAACGCCCGGCGGGACTCCGGGATGGTCCCGCCCCGGACGGAGCAGTTGCAGGTCCGCGTGCCGACCCGCTACTCGTGGGCAGCGTCCCACTCGGTCGGCTTCCGGAGGTTCGGGCAGTCGTTGCAGGTGATCCGGCCCATCGAGTCCATGGCGGTGCCCAGCGACCCGCAGTTCCCGCAGGCGTATCCCCACCGGCGCTCGCCGTCGCGGTCGGCGTACACGAGATAGAAAGGCCCCTCCGATCCGCGTTCGCCGACCGTCTCGTCGACGTACACCGTTCCGCCGTCGGGCGCCTCGCGCGCGTACATGCGAGACGGTAGCGGGTCCAGTCGCTTGAACCTGACCACTCCGGCACCGGTGCCCCGACCCTGCGTGCCGCCGGGGGCGTCGAATCGCTCCTGGTCCGTCCCCGGCGCGAATCCGTCACCCTCTTGCCCGGGGACGTCCTCGATTCCGGGCGATGGGGGCCCGCCTGCTGCACTACGCTGACGTGGAAAACGCCTACGACGAACCGGAGCGGATCGGGCGACTCGCCGGCCGGTTGCAGCAACTGGCCGGCGAGGACGCCCTCGTCGCCGGCGCGGGCGACGACACCTCCCCGGGCGTGCTCGCGCTGCACGCCGAGGGCCGGCAGGCCATCCCCTTTTTCCAGGCCGCCGGCACCGACGTCGAGACGTTCGGCAACCACGATTTTGACTATGGCCCGGCGGCGACCCGGTCGCTGGTCGCCGACAGCCCCCAGCAGTGGCTCGCGGCGAACGTCTTTCTGGACGGCGAGCAGTTCGGCGCGGACGAAGGCGTCGAGCCGTGGGCCGCCTTCGAGGTCGGGGGGGCGACCGTCGGAGTGGTCGGGGTGACCGACCCGACGACGGACTCGATCAACCCGAAGGCCGAACCACTGACGTTCACCGACCCGGTGGGAGCTGCCCGGGACGCCGTCGCGGAGATGCGGGCCGACGGCGTCGACTACGCCGTCGCTCTCTCCCACCTTGGGGAGGGTGACGACGACCTCGCCGCTGCCGTCGAGTTCGACGCGGTCCTCGGCGGACACGTCCACGACGAGCGCGACGACCGCGTCGACGGCACCGTCCTCACCCGCCCGGGGTCCGGCGGCCACGTCGTCTACGAACTCGACCTGGCGACCGGAGAAACGACCCGCCATCACGTCGAGAGGGCGCCCGTCGACGAGAGCGTCGTCGAGGCGCTTTCCGCCTTCGAGCGCGACGCCGGCCTCGACGACGTCGTCGGGCGGGTCGACGACCCGATAGAGCGGGGCGAATCGGCGGTGTTCGGCGGGGAGTGTCGCGTCGGCAACTTCGTCGCCGACGCCTACCGCTGGTACGCCGACGCGGACGTCGGCCTCCAGAACAGCGGCGGCATCCGCTCAGGGCCGTCGCTTTCTGGCGCCGTCACCGTCGGCGATCTGGTGGGACTGGTGCCCTTCGAGGAACCGGTCGCCGTCGCCGAACTGTCGGGCGCGGAACTGCGGGCGGTCCTCGGCGAGATCGCCGCCGCCGACGTCCACTTCGACCGGGACGAGTGGTGGCACGGCCACGTCAGCGGCGCCAGCGTCGATTTCGGTCCCGACAGTGACCTCCTCGACGCGTCGGTCGGCGGGGTGCCGATCGACGAGGAAGCGACGTACACCCTGGCGACGTCGGATTACGTGCTCTACTCCGACCACGAGTTCCCGTCGCTGACCGGGGGCCACCGGGTCGAGACGCTCCCGGTCCAGTACGACGTGGTGGTCGAGTACGCGGAGGCAACCGGGATCGACCCGGCGGTGGAGGGGCGCCTGGTCGTGCGATAGCAGCGACGGCGAACGGACGGCATGCAGCCCCGTCGGTCGGACGACGGCGCCAAGTGGACAGGTTTACGCCCGTCCCCGGCGTCTTTCCCAGCAATGACCAGAGTTGCAGTTCCGGTCCGGTATCCGCTCTCGGACCACTCCGAGCGGACGCTCCGGCGCGCCGTCGATCTCGCCCTCGATCGGGACGCGGATCTGCTCGTGTTGCACATCGACCTGTACCAGTCCGGGCGGTCGGTCTCCCGGGCGGACCTGCGGAGCGCGGTCGAGCGGACCGTCGGTCGGATCGATCGTGCCCGGTACGTCGTGAGGAAGGGCTTTCTCGTCGAGGAGGCGATCCTCGAAGAGATCGCCGAGGAGTCCGCGAACGTGGTCGTCATCGGCGGCCGGCAGGCGGGCCGCTGGCGTCGGATGCTCCAGCGGGTGTTCGAGGGACCGGACGTCGACCGGTATCTCCGCCAGCACCTGGACTGCGAGATCATCACCGTCGAGTGAGGCGGGTCGTCAGTCGCTGCCGTCCCGTGATCGATCGTCTGCCTCTTCGGGATCGTCGGTTGCATTTCCGCCGTCGGCCTCTCCGGGTTACTCTGTCGCATCTCCGGGGTCTGCCAGCGCGTCCGCCGGGCCGCCCCGCTCGACCCGGACCTGCGCCTGGCCGCTGGTCTCGTCGAACACGAGGTGCTGGTGGGGGTAGGCGACCTCGACCGACGGTTCGGCCTCCAGGGCGTCCCAGACCCGTTCGTTGACTGCCGACCGAAGCGCCAGCAGCCGGTACGGTCGCTTGCCCCAGTACCGAAGCGTCAGCAACACCCCGTGGTCGCCGTACTCGTCGATGAAACAGGTGGGTCCCGCCGGGTACCTGGCGCTGCCGATCCGGATGTCCGGCCCGCCGGCGATCACGTCGTCGACCTCGCGGGCGGCCCGCTCGACGAGGCGGCGGGCGGCCTCGACGTCGCTCTCGTAGGTGACCAGCAGTTCCAGCGACTCCCGGACTCGCTCGTCCTCAGCGGAGTAGTTGACGACGTCCCGGTCGCGCATCGTGGAGTTCGGCACGACCAGGAACGTGTTCTCCAGGGTGAACACCTTCGTGTACCGGAGCGTGATGTCGTCGACGAACCCCCGCACCTCCTGTTCGGAGAACTCGACCATGTCCCCGACTTCGTAGGGTTGGTCAGCCAGGATGAACAGCCCGTTGATCACGCTGCCGACGATGGGCGCGAGCACTAGTCCCAGCACCGCCGAGAACACCGTCACCGACAGGACGACGTTGCCGAGCCTGATTCCCAGCACTGCCAGCGCGACGACGGCGGTTGCCAGAAACCCGATCGCCCGCAGCGACCGGAGGATCGTCCGGGTGACGCTGGGGCGGCGGAACCGACGCGCCACCGGCCGGCCCAGATAGCGGATCGCGGCCGTCGTCACGAGATAGCCCGCAGCCATGACTGCTGCCGCCAGAATGAGTTCTCCCCACCATGTTTCGACAGCCGCCGCGACGGATGGGGGGACGAGGCCGGTCTCAGTCGCCGTCCCCGTCGGCGACGCCATCTGTGCGGTCGCGCCGGCGACCAGGTCAACATGACCGGAAACCGATCCTGACGGACCGCTGACCGACGTCGCCGGATCGCCGACCGACTCCAGGAACGAAGCCGCCGCCATGGCCGAACGGTCGGCCGGTCCGGTCAAAACACTTTGGGACGGGGTGGCACAGAAATTAAGCACGGCGTCGATGTACATGGAAGAAAGACACCGACTGCCAGGGAGGTCTCGTTCAACGTCACCCAGGAGTCCACGCCGTCGGACGTCGCCGTCGCCGGATTCGCCCAGTCGGGACTCGTCGGCCTGGCCCCATCGATTACCTGCGCGAGCAACTCGACCGGAAGGAGCGCGGCCACGGTGACGCCAGGGGGCTACCGTCGATCACGCCCTTCAAGGTGGGCATCCCGTCCTACCATACGCGGCTCTTTTCGAGCGACGAGATTCCGCTGACGGTGCTGGTCGAGGAGCTTTTCGTCCCCGTGCGGGCGGCGGCCAGGTTCAGCGATGCAGTCCTCGACTGGATCAAGTCGACCGACGTCGATGAAGTGGTTATCCTCTCGGGAGTTCCTATCCAGTACGGGTCCGACACCCACCGGACCGTCTACGTCGCCCCCGAGGGCTTCCGGGAGCACCGCCTCGCGGACGGATCGGTCGAACCGATGGGAACGGGTTTTATGGACGGCGTCAACGGCATCCTCGTCGAGCATGGCATGAACACGGTCCTGTAGGTCGACGTCTTCGCAACGCCCGTCCACGCAATGGCGCCGGACGTCGAGGCGGCAATACGACTGCTCGAGACTGTCGAGTCACTATACGACGTCTCCTTCGACATGGGACCGCTCCGGGAGTTCGCCGACGAGGTGGCGAGTTTCTACGCCGGACTCCACGAACGGATGGCCGAGATCGAGAGCGAGGCCGGCCGGCAGATGCCCGAAGACCGTATGTTCATGTGGGGGCCGCCCCGGCCCCGAAACCGGCGAGGTCGGGCCTGTCCTGGGGCCGCTACGGCCTCCGGACACCCTCGTCGGTGACGACTGCGTCGATCAGTCGCGTCGGCGTCGCGTCGTACGCCGGGTTCTCGACTGCGAACCCCTCTGCGGGTTCGCGCATCACCTCGCTGGGCGAGCGGAACTCGTTCTCGAAGACGAACCCGTCGTCGATGACCTTCGCGCCGTTGCCGACGACCGTGACCGGAACCCCAACCTCCCCGGCGGTGGCCGCCAGCGGGAACGTGCCGATCCGATTGTAGAGGGTGTCGCCGACGATGCAGTCCATCCCCACGTACACCTCGTCGACGGCGGGTAGGACGTGGCCCCAGGCGCTGTCGACGACCAGGTGTGTCTCGACGGCATCGTATTCGGCCAGCGCGCGGGCGGTCTTGCGGCCCAGATACCGCGGGCGGGCCTCCGAGACGTATACCGTCAGTTGCTTCCCGTCGGCGACCGCGGCGTCGATGGCCGAAAGCACCGTCGAGGAGTAGTCGTGGGTCAGGATCGTCGCGCCGTCGTCGATGCGGTCGGCGGCCCGGTCGGCGGCGCGGCGCTTGCCCTGCTCGATGCGGTCGGCGACCTGCTGGATAGCCGATTCCGTCGCCGCCTTCGCCGCCTCCACGGTGTCGGGGTCGGCGTCCTCGACGGCGGCGAGGACCTCACGCATCGCGTTGTGCAGCGACGCGTGGGAGGGGTTGGCCCGCTGGAGCGCGGTGGCGTTGCGCTCCAGGGATCGCCGGTACTCCGCGACGGCGGCGTACTCCCGATCGAGGAGTTCCGACAATGCCCAGGCGGCCTTGACTGCCACCTCCGAGGAGGAGTGGGTCTGCATCTCCCGGATCTCCTCGATCGTCTCGTCGATCATACCACCTCCTGCGCCCGAGACCGGCAAATGTCTTCCGGGGTTCCGATCCGGTGGTCCGGTCCGTTTGCGGCGACGCGGACCGTCCACATAGAGGTCCCGGTCACCGACCCGGTCGGGGACCGACGACGTCGACGACCCCGACGACGTCGTGCGTTACGGAATCCACAAGCCTCCCCGACACCTAACGCGTGTCGATGGTCGAAGTCACCTACTACTGCCCCCACTGTGGAGCGCTCACGAGCCTGGCGCGGGACGCCTACCTCGCCGACAAGTCGGTAACGGCGGAGCCGCTTTCCGGCTGGGAGTACGTCTCGGCGTCCGGCGACTACGAGGCCGCCGACGGCGTGGAACTGGTCTGTCTGGGGGATGCGGAACCGCCAGATGGCGGCGGCGATGAAACTGCCGGCCACGAGGGGTGTGGCCGAACGTTCTACCTGAACTTCGTGAAGTTCGATGACGGCGAACCGGTCGAGACTGGCAACGGTTGGCTGGACTACGAACCCGACTTCGACTTTCTGCGGCATTGACCCACCGCTGGCTCTGCGAACGTGACCCACCGCTGGCTCTGCGAACGTGACCCACCGCTGGCGACAGCCCTCCTCAGCCCGAGAACGGCTCGGGGCGGTCCGACGGCTCGATGCCCATCGCGTCGGCGAAGGCGTTGGCCGCGAGCGCGGCCCCCGCGATGGCGGTCAGCCTGACGACGTCACCGTCGTCGAACCCGGCGGCACGGAGCGCGTCGACGTCGGCTTCGTCGACGCCGCCAGGGTCGAGTGCGACCTGGCGGGCGAACGAGAGCGCCGCCCGCTCGCGCTCGTCGAATCCGTCGAATTCGCCCCGTGCGACCGCGTCGGCGTCCCTCGAGGGAAGCCCGACGCGCTCGACGAGGAGTTCGCGGTGGCTCGCGATGCAGTACTCGCAGTCGTTGGTCACGGACACCGCGAGGTAGACGAGTTCGCCGACGCGTCGGGGGAGCGAACCGCCGTCGACGAGGCGGCCGTAGTACTCGTTGCGGGCGTCGAGCACGTCCGGTTCGCGAGCCATCAGCCGTCCGAAAAGCGAGGGGCGCCCGTACGTGTCGGCGTCGTCCGCCAGGAGCGCCCGCGTTTCCTCGTCGGCGGTCTCCGGATCGACGTAGTCCAGTAGCGCCATGCGCATCGCCACCGACGGCTGGGCCGTGAAACTGTGGGTTTCCCCGGCGTGTCTCCCGGGTGAGGACCTCGGTCTCACCCCTTGATGTTCACGACCGGGTAGGTCCGGGCGACCCTGTCGCCGATCCCGAGTTCGTCGCTGACCCGGACCACCTCGTCGACGTCCTTGTAGACGCCGGGGGCCTCCTCGGCGACGGTCGCGCCCGACTGGGCCTTGACGTAGATGTGCTGCTGGTCGCGGAGGTCGTCCTGAACGTCGCCGCCCCAGTAGGTGTCTTTCGCCTCGGTCCTGCTCATCACCCGGCCGGCGCCGTGGGCGGTCGACCCGAAGGTGAGTCCCATCGCCTCCTCGCCGCCCCGGAGGACGTAACTGCCGCTGCCCATGCTCCCGGGGATGATGATGGGCTGGCCGACGTCCTGGTAGACCTCCGGGATTTCCGGGTGGCCCGCCGGGAACGCGCGAGTGGCGCCCTTGCGGTGGACGTACAGTTCCATCTCCTCGCCGTCGACCTCGTGGGTCTCCTTTTTGGCGATGTTGTGGGCGACGTCGTACAGCAGGTGCATGTCCATCGCCTGCCAGGACTCGCCGAACACCTTCTCGAACACCCGCCGGGTCCGGTGCATCACCAGTTGCCGGTTCACCCACGCGAAGTTGATGGCGGCGGCCATCGCCCGGTAGTAGTTCTCGGCAAGTTGGGACCCCGCGGGGGCTGCGGCCAGTTCCTTGTCCGGCAGTCGGTCGAGAAGCCCCTGGTGGCGCTGTTCGATGTCCCGGAGGTAGTCGGTGCAGATCTGGTGGCCCAGCCCTCGCGACCCGGTGTGGATGAGCACGACGACCTGGTCCTCCGAGAGTCCGTAGGCGTCTGCGACGTCCTCGCGGTAGACGTCGGTGACCCGCTGGACCTCGAGGAAGTGGTTGCCCGACCCGAGACTGCCGACCTGGTTCTTGCCGCGGTCCTTGGCCTTCTGTGAGATCCTGCTCGGATCGGCCTCCGGGCGACGCCCCTCGTCTTCGGTGTGTCGCAGGTCGTCCTCGATTCCATAGCCGTTCTCGACGGCCCATTCGACGCCGCGCTCCAGGATCTCTTCCAGGGTCTCCCGGTCGGTCTCGACGACGCCGCCGCCGCCCAGCCCCGAGGGAACGTTCGCGAACAGCTGGTCAACGAGTTCCTCCTCCTTGCCCCGGAGGTCGTCGTCCGCAAGGTTTGTTTTCATCATTCTCACGCCGCAATTTATGTCGTAGCCCACCGCTCCCGGCGAAATACAGCCGTTTTCCGCATCCATCGCACCCACCCCGCCGACCGGGAAGCCGTAGCCCTGGTGGCCGTCCGGCATGCAGATGGCGTGCTTCTGGATGCCGGGCAGGTGGGTGGTGTTGCGGATCTGCTCCAGGGTCAGGTCCTCGCTTATCTCGTCGAGCAGTTTCCGACTCGCCAGCACCCGGGCCGGCACGCGCATGTCCCCCTCCTGGGGGAGTTCCCACACGTAGTCGCGGACCTTCCGAAGCGTGAACTCGCCCGCGTCGTAGGTCTCGGTCATGTCCCTACGTGGTTCCGGCAGATGGGAATAGATTTCGCTCGGGTGCCCCGGCAGGTCGACCGGCAGCGCGCCACGTCGCTCACACGTCGAAGACGACGTAGGCGTGCCAGCCGCTGTCACGCTCCGACAGGTCCATCTCGGAGTAGGTGACGGCCTTGACCTCCCGGGCCGCGACCGCCGACAGGGGAATTCCCCGGGCGCTCCCCGACAGCTCCCACCGTTCGCCCGGGCGGTTCACGGTCGCCTCGTTGTCGACGGGCAGCACCGACCTGACGTCCCGCTCGTAGATCAGCTGATCGAGGTAATCGAACAGCAGCGCCTCCTGCCCCTCGGCGGCCACGGTCACGTCGAAGCGGTCACCCGTCCCGGGCATTTCGTCGCACTGGACGGCGGCCAGGCCGTCGGCCACGGCGGCGAACGTTTCCCCCAGCGTCCCGCCGGTTGCCTCGACCGCGACGTCGGCGGTGTGCTCGCGCACCTCGAAACTCATGGCCTCTCCCCGTCGCCGTCGACCGACTCGGCGGCTCCACCACCGGTCTCGGCAACGCCGACGCCGTCAGTCGCGTCCACCTCGACATCGTCGACCTCCTGGAGCGCCTCGTCGATGGCCACGCCGCTCGTGACCACCGCCCGGATGCCCTCCTCGACGCTCATCTCCAGGTCGTGCGCCCGGTCGGCGGGGACGGTGACGAGTTGCCCGCCCATGAATGGGTTCGGCGCCAGCGGAACGAAAAGCGTCAGCATGTCGTCGTGGCCGGCGGCGCGTTCGACCGTGTCGGGGGCACGAGCGGTCAGAAACGCGATGGAGTAGGTGTCGGAATGTGGAAACTCGAGCAGTTTGACCTCCCGGAAGCTCTGGGTGTCCCCGCGCAGCAGCACCTCGCTCATCCGGTTGACGCTCGTGTAGATCGAGCCGACGCCCGGAATGCGCTCGACGGCGGCGTCGAAACTCGTCGTCACGCCGCCGTCGGCGGGCCGGCGCTCGGCGACCGCCCCGACCGCGAAAACGACGACGACGAGCGAGACCAGCGCGAGTGCCTGCGCCAGCGCGCCCTCGATGCCGCCGTTGACGCCCACGGCGTCGAGCATGCCTTCGAGCAGCCCCGTGACGCCCATAGCGTCCAGCACGCCCACCAGCGGCGCCACCAGCCCAGCAAGAAAGTCCAGCACGAGCGCCAGCACGAGCAGCGTGATGATGATCGGCACGGTGATCGCCGCGCCCGTCAAAAGCGTCCGCTTGAGGTCTCGCTCGACCGCTCGCCTGTCGGGCGACCGGTCCCGGAGTTCGTTCTCGACGTCGGGGATCGACATGTGGCGAGCGTGGGCGCGCCCGGCCAAATGCGTTTGGTCGCTGCCCGACCCGTCGCTCGCCGGTGGAATTATGGTCGCGCCTCGACTACCTGCGGGGCAGTGAGCGTGAACGTCGAGTACGAGGTCATCGGGGCGGGCAGCGACGAGTACCTCGAAGACGCCTGGGCGCTCAAAGAGCAGATCAGACAGCGAGAGAGCGTGCTCAGACAGCGCCGCGGATTTTTCGTCGAGACCTTCCGGCGGTCGCGGGTCCACTGCTACCGGGCCGACGAGACGCTGGTCGGGTTCGCCGCGGTCCGGCGGGACGGGTACGTCCTCTTTCTCGCGGTCAATCCCGGGTTCCGGGGGGAGGGATACGGCCGGCGGCTGATCGCCGACGTCGCGGAGAACAACCGCACCGTGACCTGCCACGCCCGGACGACCAACGAGGAGGCGCTCGCGTTCTATCGCCACGTCGGGTTCACGGTCGAGCGCCGCATCGAGGGCTACTACGAGGACGGCGGCGACGCCTACTATCTCAAACTCGGCGAGGACGAGGGGCTGACTACCAAACTCTCGAAACTGGTCAAACGCTGACCCAGTGAGGCGGTGCCTCCCTGCGACCGCCAGCCCTATTTGGGCGGTCGTGGTACCGGACGGGTAATGGAGTCGCAGACCCGCGCGTACCTCCGGGGCCGGTTCGGCGACCACTACCGGCGGACGGAGGTACCGCCCCCGCCGGCGGCCAACGAGCGAGAGTGGGGGTACATCCCCTGGTCGCGCGGGGACACCCGGATGGTCCGCCACCGGTCGCTTCTGGACCTGGGCGCATTCGGCGACGACGCGGGGCTGGGGACGTTTCTCGCCCGGGAACGACCGCGTCACGTCTACTTCTCGGCGGCCCGCTACGACGACCCGGGCGCGGATTCGATGTCAGGAAAGGGGTGGCGCGAGGCAGATCTTGTGTTTGACATCGACGCCGACCATCTCCCGGCCGTCGACGAGGAGACCCCCTACGGGGAGATGCTCGCGGCGGGCAAGGACGCGCTCGAACGGCTGCTCGACGTCCTGGAGCGGGACTTCGGCTTCGAGGACCTGACGGTCGTCTTCTCCGGCGGGCGGGGCTATCACGTTCACGTTCGTGACCCGGGCGTCCGCCCGCTGGACCGTGAACAGCGCCGCGAAGTCGTCGACTACGTGCTGGGCAGGGACGTCGAATTGGACTCGCTGGTCGAGACGGAACCGGTCGGCGGCCTCGGCCGGAAGACCCCCGCCGAGAAGCGCACCCTGGGAACCGACGGCGGCTGGAGCCGGCGGGTCCACGACAGCCTCGTCTCGTTCGTCGACGAACTGTTCGAACTCCCCGAGGAGGACGCACTCGCTCGACTCCGCGCGTTTGACGGGATCGGCAAGGGGAAGGCGAACGCGGCGCTGACAGCCGTCCGGTCGAACTACGAGGCGGTCGCCGCCGGCAACGTCGACGTCCACCCGGCGTTCTATCAGGTCGCAAAATCCGTCGCCGAGCGGGCCGTCGAGCGCCAGCACGCGCCCGTCGACGAACCGGTCACGACCGACGTCAACCGCCTCATCCGCCTGCCGGGCAGCCTCCACGGCGGGACCGGGCTGGCGGTCACGCGGATCGACCGCGAGGCGTTGTCAACGTTCGACCCGCTGGTCGATGCCGTTCCGAACACGTTTCGGGGCAACGAGATCGTCGTCGACGTCCACGATCCGGGAGCTGTCGAACTCGACGGCGATACATTTACGGTGCCGGCGGGCGAGCTATCTTTTCCGGAACCGGTGGGCATGTTCCTGATGGCCCGCGGCCGGGGAGAGAAGGGGACGGAGCCGGGGTAAAACCGACCGCGCGCGGCGCCCGCCGACCGATCGTACACCCAACCATGGACCTCGACGAACTCAGGGCGGTCCAGAACAAGGAGCGCCAGAAGGACAGCCTCCAGCACCTCCGCGAGTCCTTCTACGTGGACGTCGCGGACTACGTCGCGGAACTCGAAGAGCGGCGGGACCGTGCAGTCGAGGGCACCGACGACCCGTTCGGGTCGCCGGAGGTGCGGCGGCTGACCGACGAGATCGAGACCGCCCGCGAGGTCGCGGAGGCCATCTACGAGCGCCGCCTGGGCAAACTCGTCAAGCGGGCGAGTCTCGCCGCCGCGGACATGCCGGCGGACGAGGAGGGGCTGACCGCCGAGGAGCGGGACCTGTTCGACGACATGGTCGGGCGGATCGAGGACAACAAGAGCCGCGTTCTCGACGTCGTCGAGGGGAACGAACGCGATGCTGCGGGAGGCACCGACGCCCACGATCCGACCGCTCCGGCGAGCGTCGACGATGCGACGGGCGCCGGCCCGACCGACCGCACCGACCCGGCGCCACCGAAAGAGCACGAGGCATCGACCGTGCAGGCCGGGGCGGATGCGTCGGATCCGCACGGCGGCGACCCCGCGGCGGATCCCCGGACCGAGCCCCCGGACACGGATCAGCAAACGGAAGATGCCATGGGGGGCGCCGCCGAGGACACAACGCCGGGGACGGCGTCCGATGACGACCACCCAGCGGGCCGACCCGGCCAGGGCGACGACCCACAGCCGGGCGCCGACCGCCCCTCGACGGACGGTGGGGCCGTCTCCGGCGCCGCCGACTCGAACACTGCCGGAGCGGGCGAGACCCCCTCCACCGGCGGCATCGCCGACGACACCCCGGGCGTCGAGCGAACGACGGTTCGGATGACCGACGACGTCGGCGAAATATTCGGCGTCGACGACCGGGACTACGACCTCGTCGCCGACGACGTTGTGGCGCTGCCGTCGGACAACGCCAGACCCCTGCTCGAACGCGACGCCGCGGAGCGCATCGAGTGAGCGGCGGCGCCACTGTCGGGCGTTCACAGCTGCTGACGGTGGATGCGGCTGTCGGAATTGTTGCTGACGGTGGATGCGGCTGTCGGAATTGTTGCTGACGGTGGATACGACCGACGTGCCCCAGAGAATGAGCCAGCGAACGGTGGATCGACCCTGTCGGAGCGTTCAGAAGCGTCCAGGATTCCTGGAGCGTCCAGGGTTCCCGGAGCGTCCGAGCTTACTGGAACGTCCGGCTCGGTTCCCGCCGGTCGTCCGGTTCGGCGGCCTCCATCTTCTCTTCGAGTTCGTCGTACTGCTCGCGCACGTCGGGGGTCACGCTCGGCCCGACCTCCCCCAGCGCCTGCTCGAAGTGCTCGCGACTGATGCGGACGTTGCCGATGCTTTCGTCGATGTCGTCCGGGGAGACGGAGTTGATGAATTCCCGCGAGGCGGCCATGCTGGCCTCCCTGGCGACGGCCTCGATGTCGGCACCGACGTAGCTCTCCGTCTCGGCGGCCAGCCAATCAACGTCGACGTCGTCTGCCAGCGGCTTGTCGCGGGTGTGGACCTCGAAGATCTTCCGACGGGCCTCCTCGTCCGGAACGGGCACGTGGACGTGCCGGTCGAGACGCCCGGGCCGGAGGAGGGCGTTGTCGATGAGGTCCGGCCGGTTGCTGGTTGCGACGACCACGACGTCCTCCAGTTGCTCGATGCCGTCCAGTTCCGAGAGCAACTGCGAGACGACCCGCTCGCCGACGCCGGAGTCACCCATGTTGCGGCCCCGTTCGCCGGCGATGGCGTCGATCTCGTCGAAGAACACCACCGTCGGGGCGTTCTCGCGGGCCTTGCTGAACACCTCGCGGACGCCCTTCTCGGATTCGCCGACGTACTTGTTGAGCAGTTCGGGGCCCTTTACCGAGATGAAGTTGCTCTCGGCCTCGTTGGCGACGGCCTTCGCCAGCAGGGTCTTGCCCGTGCCGGGCGGGCCGTACAGCAGCACACCCTTCGCGGACTCCATGTCCATCTGCTCGAACACCTGTGGGTACTCCAGCGGCCACTGGATCGTCTCCCGCAGGCGCTCTTTTGTGTCCTCCAGGCCGCCCACGTCGTCCCAGGAGACGTCGGGCACCTCGACGAACACCTCCCGGAGCGCAGAGGGCTCGATGCCCTTCATCGCCTGCTTGACGTCGTCTTCGGTGACCTGCAGCGACTCCAGGACGTCGGCGTCGATCTCGTCGGCCTCGAGGTCCAGTTGCGGGCGGATGCGCCGTAGCGCGTTCATCGCGGCCTCCTTCGTCAACTGTTCGATGTCGGCGCCGACGAACCCGTGAGTGTTCTCGGCGTACTCCTCGAGGTCGACGTCGTCGGACAGCGGCATCCCCCGGGTGTGGACCTGCAGGATCTCCTTGCGACCCCCCTTGTCGGGGACTCCGATCTCGATCTCCCGGTCGAACCGGCCGCCCCGGCGCAGGGCGGGGTCCAGCGCGTCCAGGCGGTTGGTCGCGCCGATGACCGTCACCTGGCCGCGCTCGGCCAGGCCGTCCATCAGGCTCAGGAGCTGGGCGACAACGCGGCGTTCCACGTCGCCGGAGGTCTCGCCGCGCTTGGGCGCGATGGAGTCGATCTCGTCGATGAAGACGATCGCGGGCTCGTTCTCCTCGGCCTCCTCGAAGATCTCGCGGAGTTGCTCCTCGCTCTCGCCGTA
>JAZKSB010000008.1:0-22958 GCA_036626315.1 Halobacteriales archaeon | reverse complement strand
GTGGTCGGCAGGCCGGAGACGACCGGGACGGAGACGAACCGGTCAGTTTTCGTTCATCGCCTTTTCGAGGGCTTCGATCTCCCCGTCGGTCAGTCCGTACAGGTCGTAGACGAGTTCGTCGATCCGGTCCTCGGTGCGCCGAATCTCCGCGTCGAGTGCCGCTGCGCGCTCGACGGCCTCGCGGTACCGCCGAAGGCCGTCGGCCACACCGTCCGGGTCGGGTAGCGTGATCGCCGCCAGGCGATCGAGCAGCGAGTTCGTCTTCGTGGTCCGTTCGCGGAATCCCGCGAACCCGTCAGCCCGCTCGACGGCGACGGGCACGAACGCCGCCACGAGGTCGGCCTCGGTCACGGAGAGGTCGGTCAGGCGCATCGCCGGCACGGGATCGGTCTCGGCGTAGCCCCACCGGTCGGTCTCGTGGGCGACCTCGTCGTCGGGCTTGTAGCGGGCGGTGGCGCGGACGAGGACGGCGTCCTCGTGGTCGCGCTCGCAGGCGACCGACCCGATCCGGAGGTTCGGGTGGTCTGCCGCGGTGGCTGCCAGCATGCTGTCGTCGGCCCGGTCCGGAACCCGGCAGGTCCCGACCGCGGCGAGGGTCGGTCCGTCGCGGTCGGGATCGGGGTCTGGGCCGTGATCGACGTAGTCGAACAACTCGGTGCTCGTCGCCCCGAACCGTTCGGTCAGGTCGCGCCGCCGGTCCACCAGGTCGGCCAGTTCGGAACGCACGGGCGGGGGGACGTCGGCGGGTACCGGCAGCGACTCGAACGTCGACTGGTTTATCTGGGGGAACACCGACCGATAGGCGGCGTGTTTGAGGTGATGGTAGGCGTTCAGCAGGGTCGAGTTCAGTATCCCGAGCACGCACTTGTGGTCCCGATTGTCGTCGGAGTCGACGTGGACGTTGTACGCCGACTTGATCGTGACGCGGTCGGCCTCGTCCAGCGCCCCGACGAGCGCGTCGCTGGTCTGTCTGAAGACCAGTTTCGGACTGCGGTAGTTGGCGGGTGCCTTCTCGATCCGGTGTTTCGGAACGTGTCGCACCTCCGCGGAGTCGAAGCCGTACCGCTCGACGGCACCGCCGGGAACGATAGGTCGAGTGGTTTCGTCGCCGGCGTCCCGCAGCACGTCCGCCCGTTTGCCCATCTCCTCGCCGCGGGAGATGTCGATCCGCGTGCCTAGCGGGGGGTGGGCCTCGATTGTCGAGAGCACCGAGCGCGTTTCCTCGTCGAGGTGGATCAGGAACCGGTCGTGGTCCCGGTCGGCGAACGCGGCCTGTGGGATTCGGGTGTACTCCAGGTCGTCGAGCGACCGGCGTCCCGACGCGTCTGCACACCGGACCGCCGATCCGTCGCCGCCGGTGACCAGAACGGCGGCGCCCGTCTCGATCCCCGGGAACGCGGTCCCGACGTCGACGACGCTGCGGAGTTGCGTCTCCCGGAGCAGGAATCCCCGGATCGGCTGGTTCTGTTCTCTGGTCAGGACGGCGTCGGGGACGACGATGCCCGTGCGACCGGTTCGGGCCAGTCGGACGAACTGCTCGGCGAACGCGACGTAGCGGTCGAACTGCCGCTCGGCGGTGGCGAACGCGGATTCGAGATACGCCCGCCTCGTGGCGTCCATGCTCGCGCTGATCTCCCCCCGACCCGCGGTTGCGACCCAGGGCGGATTGCCGATCACCGCGTCGAAGCCGGCGTCGTCCCGTGGCGTCCCGTCTGCCCGGTAGAACGCCTCCGGGAACGCGAGCGGCCAGTGGAAAAACGAACGCTCCTCGGCCATCGCCTGGGCGGCCCGGAACCACTCCCGTTCCGTCACGTCCGTCCACGCCTCACCGCCGGCGAGCGCCCGCCGCATCAGTCCGTCGGCAGCGTCCGGCACCGCCAGTCCGAACCCCTCCGCGGTGTGGACGTTCGCCGCCGCGGTCAGTCGCCGGCGCAACTCGCCGGAGTCGTCGCCGTCTGCGGAGTGGGGTGCGAGCTCCGCGGCGGCATCGGCGCCTGCACCCACGAGCGCGTTACCCCTGGCGAGGTGCTGTCCGAGGCCTGCCGGCGGTCGGTCGGCGCCGAGCGTGGCCAGCCACAGCGACAGCGTCGCCAGTTCGACGGCCATCCCGTCCAGGTCCACCCCGTAGATGCACTCGTCGACGACCTGCCGCCGAACCTCCCGCGGGTCGACTGCCGCGTCCGGGTCCGCTCCGGTGTCGCCTGCCTTCCCATGGTCTGCCCCGACGCCGCGGGCCGCGGCCATCACCCGCTCGGCGAGGTAGTCCGTCGCCGCCCTCAGAAAGCGGCCGCTGCCCATCGCGGGGTCGAGAATCCGCAGGTCGGTCACCCGTTCGAGCAACGCGTCGACGTACTCGGAGTTCCCCGGTTCGAAGCCCTCGTCCAGCAGGTCCTCGCGGGTCTCCTCGACCAGCGGGCCGACCGTCTCCTCGACGACGTAGCTCACCACGTGGTCGGGCGTGTAGTACGCACCCGTGGCTTTGCGCTCGCCGTCGTCGTCGGTCGCGTGGAGGCTGCCCTCGGGGACCGTTGCGACCGCCTCCCCGTCCGCGACTGTCCCGGCGGGCCGCCAGATACGGCCCCCGTTCTCGGCGACCGCCGCGAGTGGTTCGGTCGCGACGCGAAACCGACGTTCCAGCGCCCGCTCGTGGATGCTCCCCAGGTGCCGGGCGTCCAGGTCGGCGAACGCCACGGGGACGTATCGGCCCTCGTCGGTCGGCGCCGTCGAGAGCCGGTAGACCACCTCCGCGAGGTGCCGGTCGCTCACCGCGTGGTCGGACGGAAACGGGTGCTCGTCGTCGTCGAACAGGTTGCCGGGAAACGGCGGGAGGTCGAACTCGGGTCGGCCGTCGTCGAACAGTCGAAACGACTTCGAGAGCCGGCGCCACATTTTCGTCGAGCGCTCGCTGAACGCCTCCTCGAAGCCGGCGGGCACGTCGCCTATTTCGTCGAGGATCGTCCGCCGGCGGGCGTCGAGTCCGTCGTTCGCCTCGTACTCGGCCCGCGTTTCCCGGCGTTCGGGTTGGTCGACGTCCGGCGTCGTCCGGCGTTCGGGTTGGTCGACGTCCAGCGCTTCCCGAGGTTCGGACTGGCCGAACCCCCGCGCCTCGGCGAACAGAACGGCCAGGATGCGGTAGAGCACGATCAGCGACTCGTCTCTCAGCTCTTCGAGCGTCTCCTCGTCCCCGGGAGACACCTCGAATCCATCGTTCGTCTCGACGAAGCCGCGGCCGAGCACGTCCAGCGCCCTGGCGACGTTCTCCCGGTGGGCCTCGCCGAGTTCCCGGACCGCCGTTTCGCTTCCGGTGTGCGCGCGGTCCAGAAACGCCGTCTCGTCGCTCGCCCGGAACGCCGCCGGCCGGAAGAAGACGTAGAAGTACTTGAACGCCTCGGGGTCGTCGCGTTCGAGCAGGGGGGGCAGGTCGACCTCGTAGTACGGTCGGTCCCCGGCGCCGCTCGCGCGGTGGAACAGCGAAGTCTCGGCGCTGCCCGCGTCGTACCGCCGCCGTGGCTCGTCGTCGGTCGCCTCGTAGAGCCGCCACGTGCGCCCGTCGGTGACCACGGCCCACCGGACGGAAGCCGGGGTTTCGTCGAGGTGGCGGTCGACCCGGTCGGGGGGCTCCGTGTGGCGGCGACCGCCGCCGACCCCTTCCGTGGCGTCGGCGTCGTCCGATTCGACCTTGAGGACGCCGAAGGACCGCTCGAACGGGTCGTCGCCTCCGCCGGCGACGGGCGCCTCGGCGCTGCCGGCCGGTTCCGCCCGCGCCTCGAACAGCAGGTCGACGACCCCGTTGCCGTCGGGCAGCGCCACGCCCTCGCGGGTTTCGAACCCGAGGACGTCCAGCACCTCCTCGACGCGGTCGCCGGTCGGTGCGTCGCCGCCTCCCCCCGGCCCGTCCACGAGGCCGTACAGTCGCCGAAGGTCCGCCATCGCCTCGCGGGCCGCGTCGTCGCAGTCCCACTCGTCGCGCTCGGGCACGCTCTCGTCCAGATAGTGGCCGGCAAACAGGCTCGACTCGACGTACGGTCGCTCGCGGCGGGTCGCCCGACTCATCCGGATGCGTCTTACTGCCCCGGGGAAGTCCCAAATAGATGGCGGACGGGGGGCCGCCACCGGATCCCGCGTCCCTATGCCCCCGGCGTCCGGTACAGCAGGTCGTACTGGTGGGCCACGTAGGTCAACTCGCCGGCGGCCAGTTGTCGTCGCCGGGTCGCCAGCCAGTCCGGAAACTCCGCGACCGCGTCGCCGGTGCCGACGGAGGCGGCGGTCCCCTCGTCGTCGGCCAGCGCCGCCTCGACGAACTCCAGAATCCGGGCCAGGAACTGCCGTTCGGCCCCCGGATAGTTGCCGTCCCGCGGGCGCACGACCCAGTCGGAGGCGGCCATTCCGAGCAGGTCCCCGTCCCGGGTGCGGAGGCGGTCGGCGGCGTGGCGCCCAGCGTGGCTGTCCCGGCCCGGTCGGGCGTCGATGGCGCGGTGGTAGGCCCGCTCGACGGCCCGGTCTGCCGGGTGGTCGGGCTGGAAGATGGTCCCGCCGTCGAAGGTGATCGGCAGGTACAGCAGGCCGCCCGGCGCGAGTGCCGCCTCGAAGGCCGCCAGGGCGTCTGCGAGGGGGACGAGGTCTAGAAACCCCTGAGCGAGCACGGCGTCGGCGTCGGTCTCGGCCCCGAATGCCGGCAGGGCGTCCCCGACCTCGAAGGCGGCGGCGAACTCGCCGACCTCGAATCCTCGCTCCGTTCGTCGGACGGCGGCGCCGTCGGCGGCCAGTTCCGCGGCACGCGCCTGTCTGGCGCGGGCCACGACGCTCTCGTTCCGGTCGACCCCGCGGTAGGTCCCTGCCGTGACCCCCCACGAGCGCAACCGGGGGACGGTGACCCCGGTGCCGCACCCGGCCTCCAGGATCCGCGGCGCAGAGGGCAGGGCCTCCAGAAACCGGTCCCGAACCCGTGACGACAGCGCCCGGTCGTCGACCGAGCGCTTCGCCGCCAGGTACCGCACATCGCCGTGGTCCATGGGCTCACCCCAGTCGCCGCCGGTGGGCCGCCCACGCGTCGTCGTCCTCCCAGACCCGGACCGCCAGCCGCGTAGGGTTGGGATCCTCGAGACCTCGTTCGACGCTGTCGCCGATCAGACCGGCGAACCGCTCGACGCTCGGATTCCGGTCGCCGAACTCCGGGCGGTCGTTCAGCAGGGCGTCCCGATAGCGGTTCTCCAGACGGTCGAGCGTCGCCTCGACGTCGTCGATGTCGACCAGGTAGCCGTACTCGCCCAGCGACGGCCCGCCGAACCGGAGTTCGACGGTGAAGTGGTGGCTGTGGACCTTGCCCTCCGGCCCCGGGTCGGGCACCGTCAGGTAGTGCTGGGCCACGAAGTCGCGGGTGACGCTCAGCTCGAACGCCGGGCTTGCGTCGACTTCCGGCGTGCGCTGCGTCCCGGCGTCTCGCCCGGCGGATTCCGTTTCCGCGTCTCGCCCGGACGCGGGCTCTCCCTCGGTCGCCCCCTCGGCTGGGTCGTCGTGCATGGGTGCCCTTCGCACGGGACCCCCTTAGGTGGTGTCGTAGGTCAGCAACAGGTGCAGCGTATCCTCGGCGTGATCGTCGAGCAGCCGGTAGGCCCGCGGCGCCTCCCCGAAGGGAATCCGGTGGGTGACCAGCGCGTCGGTCTCCAGCCGTCGCAGGTGGTCCATCGCGACGTCCAGGCGCCGACCCTTCGTCCAGCGCCCCCGCGTCGCCGGATCGAGCGTGCTCACCTGGCTCGATCGGATCTCGATGCGGTCCCGGTGAAACCGGCCGCCGAGTCCGACCGGCGCCCGCTTGTCTCCGTACCAGGACCCGACGACGACGCGGGCGTCGTAGCCGGCGGCGGCGATGGCGTCGTCGAGCGTCGCCGGTTGCCCGGAGAGTTCGTAGACCAGATCCGCACCCCTCGGGCCGGGCGTCGCTCGGGGCTCGTCTCCGTGTGCCTGGTCGGACGTCGCTCGGGGCTCGTCTCCGTGTGCCTGGTCGGACGTCGCTCGGGGCTCGTCTCCGTTGGCGGGTGCCGATTCGGCCTGGGCACCAGTCGTGGACTCGTCGTCGCCCCCGGCCCCTGCCGAGTCGATCCCCGCCGTCAGTCCATCCGCGCCGTCGCGGACGGGTTCGGGGGCGACTGCCGCGTCGGCGCCGAACCGGCGGGCGAGTTCCCGCCGGGCCGGAACGGGCTCGACGGCCACCAGTCGCTCCAGCGGGAAGGCGGCGAGCAGATGCAGCGTCGCCAGGCCGACGGCCCCGGCGCCGAACACGACCACGCGCTCGCCGAGCCGCGGGCGCCCGTCGAGCACGAGGTTCGTCGCCGTCTCGACGGTCGGGAGGAGCGTGGCCGTCTCGACATCGACGTCCGGCGGCAGCGCGACGACATCATCAGGGGTCGACAGAAACGCCGACTGGTGGGGAACGAACGCGAACACGTCGGTCCCCGACCAGTCACCGTCGACGGATTCGCCCGAAGCGACGACCTCGCCGGCAGCGGCGTAGCCGTACGACAGCGGGAAGGACAGATCGCCCGACAGCGCGTCGATGGTCTCGTCGGCCGGGAGCTCGGTCGGCGCCTCCCCGCGGTAGATGAGCCGCTCGGTCCCGGGGCTGACGGCCGACGCCCTGGTCTCGACCAGCAGTTGGTTTCCGGTGGGTTCGGGAACGGTCGTCTCCCGAAGTTCGACGCTGCCGGGATCGGTAAAATAGAGGGTTCGTCGGTCCATCAGTCTCCCGGGTCTCCCGTGGGATCGGTTGTGTCTGCCGCCCTATCACGTTTCGGTCCGACGACCCCGACGACCGCGAGGTAGTCCCGCGCGAACACGGCAAGCGAGGGCACGAGCACGACGGCGGCGGCGACGCGGACCGTCCCCGCCGGAAGCACCGGCGCGAGCGCGACCGCGATGAACGCCATCTGGACCCCGGCCAGCGGCCGGCGAACCCGACTCGGGGGCAACCCGTACACCGGCCGTCCCCGGCGGCGGCGCAGCCCTCGTCCGGCTCTAAACAGGTACCGGGCCAGCGACAGAGAGAGATACCAGACGGGCAGGCGACCCCACAGCACGCCGACCAGCGGCGCGACGAGAAAGCCGAGCGTGTCGACGGCCATGTCCAGTTTCTCGCCCAGCACGGTCGTCCGGCCGGTCGCCCGCGCGGCGTAGCCGTCGAGCCGGTCCAGCGCGGCTGCCCCACCGTACAGCAGCGCCGGCACCCACGCGAACGCTGCCCGCGGCGGGACGAGCGCGAACCCGGCGACGCCGGCGACGCCGACCCCCCGCAGGAGGGTCAGGCCGTTCGCCCCGCCCAGCGAGCGGTACAGCCCCTCGTGGTCGTCGTCGCGATTTCGGCCCAGGTGGCGGTAGAGAAACCACAGTTCGAACCCGGCGACGCCCGCGGCGCCGACTGCCCACCGGGCGGCGAGTGCCTCGCCGGCGACCGCCGCGATGGCGCCACCGCCTCCGACGAGCGCGGCGAGAAACGTGAGATCGACCAGCCCCCACTGCCGTCGCAGCGGCGTCTCCTCGACGGACGCGTCGGTCATCGTTCGAACGAGGGGTCCGCCAGCCCGGCGATCAGTTCGCGGTCCTCGGGGTCGAGTCGGAGCCCGGCGGCGGCGAGGTTATCGACCACGTGGTCGGGGTCGTCGCTCGACGGAATCGGCACCACGCCGGCCTCGACGTTCCAGGCAACGACCACCTGGGCCGGGGAGACGCCGAGCCCCGTGGCAACCGTCGCCAGCGCGTCCTCCGCCAGCAGCCCCGGCGCCGACAGCGGCGAGTGTGCCAGCACGCGAACGCCCGCCTCGTGGGCCGCCTCAAGCAGGCCGGTCCGCGGGCGGTAGGGGTGGCGCTCGACCTGGACGACTGCCGGCGGCACCCGGGCCGCGTCGAGGACCTCGCGGAACTGTTCGAGAGAGACGTTGCTCAGACCGATGGTCCGGGCCATGCCGTCCTGCCGGACGGCCTCCAGCCGCCGCCAGGCCTCGACGAGCGAGACCTCCGCGGTCGCCCGCGTGCCGTCCTCGTTCTCGGGGAAGGTCAGGGCCTCCTGCTCCGCTGGCGGGCGCTCGGCGAGTTCCCGCAGCGGTCCTTGGTACGCCCAGGCCTCCGGCCAGTGCAGCAGGGCCGCATCCAGCGAACCGACGCCGAGTTCGTCGAGGCTGCCCGTCACGGCCTCCCGGACGTGGCCGTGGTTCGTGTTCCAGACCTTGCCGACCAGAAACAGTGCCTCCCGGTCAGGCGAGCCCGGGGACGCCAGCAGGTCGCCGATGCGGGCCTCGTTGCCGTACAGTTCCGCCGAGTCGAGCAGGCGGTAGCCGGCGTCGAGCGCCGTCGCGATGGCGTCGATACGGTCCCGATACTCCCCGTCGCGATACCGCGAGCAGCCGAACCCGACCGGCGGCAGGCGGATTGCAACATCCCGGGTTGCCGGCCCCGGGGCGTCCGCCGGGACCCTCGTGCGGGGGCGCACGGGCGACGGGGGCCGCGTCAGCGTGGCCCCGGTGGCGGTTGTGGGGCGTGCCGACGAATCGTCGGCGGACGGCCCGCCCGACTCCCCGGCCTCGACACCCGCCGTTTCGATCAACGATCCGTCCTCGACATCGTCGGTCGCCACCGACTCCGGACCGCTCCCCGTCGCCGCCGTCTCGATGGCGTTGCAGACGGCCACCACGTGAGCGCTCCGGCGGGCACTTTTGGTCGGCCGTCTGCCCGCCTCGACCGCCGCGGCGAGCCGCTCCGGGCCATCGAGGTGGCGACATGGCCGGGAGGGCCGCGGGAGCGGGGCCGCGACGTACTCCCTGCCGAGGCCGCCGACGGAGACCGTTCCCGCGTCGGCGGCCATCGCCCCGGCGTCGTCGAGGTACAGCGACCCGTCGTCGCCGTGCAGTTCGAGCCCGTAGAACTCCCGGGCCCGGTGGGGCGCGTAGAAACTGGCCGTCAGGCGGACGACCGGTCCACGGGCGAACGCCAGCGTCGCCTCGACGTGGGCCGGCGCGTCGGGTGATTCGGTCGCGCGGTCCGGCCAGACGTCGACGGCGTCGGCGGCCCGGACCGCCGCGACGGGCCCGAACCAGTCGACCAACAACGACAGCGGGTAGACCGCGCCGTCGTACAGCGGGCCAACCGCGAGAAACGAGCCCGGGTCGTCGTGCCAGTCGGTCACCCGACCGACGTGGGCGTGGGCGAATCCGAGCCGGACCGGACCGAACCGCCCGTCGGCCAAAAGCGTCCGGGCGTGACGCTGCGTCTCGCACCGGTGGTTGATCGGTGCGGCGCCGATTGCGAGTTCTCGTTGCTGGGCCAGCGAGACCAGGTCCCGTGCCGTCCCGGCGTCCAGGGCGAGGGGCTTCTCGGTGAAGACGTGGCGGTCGGCGGACAGCGCACGGCGAGTGACCGATGCGTGGGCGTCGTGGCCGGTCAGGTTGACCACGAGCGGTGCCGATTCGGCGGCCAGCGCCGCGTCGAGGTCGGCGTACGCCGTCGCGTCGCCGACCGCCGCGAGGTCGGCGGCCCGGTCCGGACGCAGGTCACAGACCGCCGAAAGCGACAACGGCGAGCCCCCGAGCCCCCGTGCGTACTTGTCGGCGACGGCCCCTGCCCCCACGAAGATGGTCTCCACTATCCCGGTTTGGAGCGACGGGCTGATAAAGTTCGGCCACGCGTACCAAGCCACGCAATGCCATGGCCCGGGTGGCTATCGCCCACAACACGCTGGACTTCCAGGGCGGCGCCGACGCGGTTTGCCTGCACGCGTGTGCAGCCCTGCAGGACCGCCACGACGTGACTCTGTTCACCGCCTCCGAGACGGCGCCGTCGGACCTGGCGCCCCGGTTCGGCGTGGCGGCCGACGTCGACGTCCGGTCGCCGCCCGGAGCCACGGCAGTGGCCCGGGGACTGGCCGCAGCCGCACCCTGGGTCGGTCCGCAACTCGCCGTGCGGAGCCTGCTGGTTGGCCGGTACGTCCGGCGGGTCGCGGGCCGGTTCGATGTCGCGGTCAGCACCGCCAATGAGTTCGCGCTGCCGCTGCCGTCGGTCCAGTACGTCCACTACCCGCAGTTCAACGGCCACCGGCTGGAGGAAGCGTCCGGCGGCCGATTGAACCGGCTCTGGACCCGGCTGGCCGGCCTGGCCCCGCCGGAGCGCTTCCCGACGACGCGAACCGCCGGTGACACGACGCTGCTCGCGAACTCGACCTGGACGGCGGACGCCGTCGAGCGGCTGTACGACCGGCGCCCGACGGTCGTCCACCCGCCGGTCGACCCGATTGAGGACCCCGCCGACTGGCCGGATCGGGAGGACGGCGTGGTCGTCGTCGGACGGCTTGCACCGGACAAGCGACTGCTCGATGCGGTCCGTATCGTCGAGGGGGTCCGCAGGCGGGGCCACGACCTCCACCTCCACGTCGTCGGGGCGGCCCCGCGGGCATACCGGCGGTACGCCGACCGCATCGAGACGGCGGCGGCGCCGTCCCACGTGACCCTCGAACGGGACGTCGACCGGTCGCGGCTGCTGGCGCTTTTGCGGACTCACAAGTTCGGGCTGAATACGAAGCCGGCCGAGCCGTTCGGGATGGCGCTGGCGGAGTACGTTGCCGCCGGGATGGTCGCGTTCGCCCCGGCCAGCGGCGGCCAGCGGGAGGTGCTCGCCGGTCGGTCGAACCGGCTGTTCGGGTCCGTGGAGGAGGCCGTCGACCTCCTCGCTGCCGCGGCGACGGCCGACGACCCGCCGACGCTATCCCGCCACCGGTTCGCGAGCGACCGCTTTCGGCGGGCGATCCGCGAGCACGTCGAGCGGGCCATAACTTAATGGGCGACCGTCCCCCAATCATGGTATGGCAACACGGGATGTACCGTTCGAAACGGAGTCGCTGACGGGCCTCCACTGGGGCGCGGCCGTGCTGGCGCTCGTGAGCGGGGTGATCCACCTCTTTCTAGGGGTGAGTTTCGTCGACTCGCCGATGGGGTGGTCGTTCCTGTTCGCCGGCGTCGTGTTCGTCGCGGCCGTCGTGGCGCTGCTCGCGGACTACCGCCGACGCCTGCTGTACCTGTTGGGCATCCCGTTCACCGGCGGCCAGATCGTGCTCTGGTATGCCGTCAACGTACCCAAGTTCTCGACGCTGGGAATCGTGGACAAGGTCGCGCAGGTCCTGTTGGTGGTCGCCCTGGTGGTCCTGTACCGCCAGGAGACCTGAGTCCGCCGGCGCGGTGACCGGGACGTTCGCCGCGGAACGGAAAGCCCTATTCCCGGAGGGCTGAAAGCGGGTGCCGTGACCGGACGGGACGAGGGCCCGGGTGGACGTGACGACGGCGAGGACGAGCGCTCTGATGAGCCAGACCGAGCCCCGGACGGGGAGGACGTCGACAGGGACGCCGGCGAGGAACACACGGGCGAGGACGGCGTCGACGGTCCTGACGCGGGCGCTGGTGGCGCCTCGGCGGTCCCGGGCGGAAACCGCCGGCGGGTCGTCGCCACGCTGTTTCTGGTCGTCTTCATCGACCTGCTCGGCTTCGGCATCCTCATCCCGGTCATCCCGCTGTACGCGAAGTTCTTCGGGGCCAACGAGTTCGTCGGGAGCCTGCTGATCGCGACGTACTCGCTGTTTCAGTTCTTCGCGGCTCCCGTTCTGGGACGGCTGTCGGACGAGCGGGGACGCCGGCCCATCCTGCTTTTGTCGCTGTTCGGCAGCGTCGTCGCCTGGACGCTGTTCGGCGTCGCCCCCGAGGTGGGGGACGCAGTGGCCGGAGTCGGCGGCCTCGCAGTACTGTTTCTCGCCCGGGCGCTGGCCGGCGCCATGGGCGGCAACGTCGCGACCGCAAACGCCTACATCGCCGACGTGACCCCGCCGGAGGACCGGGCCCGGGGACTGGGCATCCTGGGAGCGGCGTTCGGCCTGGGGTTCGTCTTCGGCCCGGCGATCTCCGGGGTCGTCTCCAGCCCGTTCGCGCTGTCGGCGTTCCGGGATCTGCTGCCGGCAGCGGTGCCGGTCTCGGAGTACACGATGCCGTCGTTCACGGCGGCGGCGCTGTCAGCGGCCAACCTCGCTGCGGCGTTCGTCATCCTCCCGGAGCCCCGGCGGCGGGCCAGAGAGACGACCGCGACGGCCGGGTCGCGGCTACGGCGGCTCTACGACGCGGCGACCTCCCCGGACGTCGGGTCGCTTGTCGTCGCGTTCTTCCTGGCGTCGCTCGCATTCGCTGCCTTCGAGAGCCAGTTCATCTTCCTGACCAGCGACCGGCTGGGGTACGGCACCGCCGAAAACGCCGTCCTGTTGACCTACATCGGCGTGGTGGTCGCAGTGGTCCAGGGTGGGCTGGTCGGGCAACTGACCGACCGGTTCGGGGAGTACCGACTCGCGCTCGCCGGCGTGGCCATCCAGGCGGCCAGCATCGCACTGTTTCCGTTCGCGCCGTCCTGGGGTGCCGTCCCGTCGGTGGGGCCGGTCTCCTCCGGCGGGGTCGCGCTGGCGGCGGTCTCGACGCCGCTGGCGTTCGGCAACGCCGTCACGAACGTCTCGCTGAATGCGCTGGTGTCGCTGTCCGCCGACGCCGGCGAGCAGGGCGGCGCGTTCGGACTCACCCAGTCAGCGGCCAGCCTCGCCCGGACGGTCGCTCCGGGGGCCGCCGGCCTGCTGTACGTCGTCGTGGCGTTCTGGTCGCCGTTCGTCGCGGCCGGGCTGGTGCTGGTGCCGGTCCTCGCGCTGCTCGGGGTGGTTACCCGCGAGGAGGTCCGGAGGGAAACGCCGTGACTGTCGGGTCAGGTGGTTCGAGTGTTTCGAATCGAATCTGCCGAGGCCTCCGATCGATTGCCCCGACCGAGGCGTTCAGGCCGTCGCTTCTCCGGAGTCGGCACTCGGCCCCGCCAGCGGCAGGCTGATGTCGATCGCGTCGTACCAGACGACGGGCCGTTTCGCGCCACCCTCCTCCACCAGGTCGATGAGGTGTAGTTCGTCGAGTTCGGTGAGGTTTCGATGCACCTGACTGACGTCCCGGTCCACGAGCCGTGCCGTCTCACGGATGCTGGGCGGTTCGTGTCTAACGATCGCTCGAAGCAACTCCAGGGACTTTGGCCTGGTCACTCGGTGGATGTCCGCAGGATCGTGATACGTGACCTCGAAGTGGGGGTCCGGCGTCTCGCCCCTGTCGAGAGCGGCGAGCGTTTCCTCGAGTTCCTCGTCGCTTCCCTCCCGAAAGCGGATGTGGAGCGTTCGGTCGTCTTCCTCGCCAGTCGTGTCCATGTTCGTTCACCTCTGCTTTGAACCGTTCGAACAGCCTCCGCAGGCTTTCGACTTCGATGTCCTCGAGGTGCCGTCGGGCAGATGCATGTGGTGGTGGGCGGCCCCCGGATGGTCGAGGAAGTTGTCGTATCGGACGATCGTTTCGCCTGCGGCGTTGCCGTACTGCATGGCGTACTTGATCCCGTCCGGGTACCGGTCGGATTCGGAAACCCAGAACGCACTGACCTCGGCGTATCGGTCTCCGAAGTCCTTCGTCACCTTGAGGACCTGCCGGGCGTCGTCACCGCCCATGGACGCCAGCGCGTGCCACAACACAATAATCGTTGTTACGGAGAACAACACCGCGGCCGATGGGACGTTCGGGGTGGTTACCGCAGCGACGCGTCCGCCTCCTCGGGGTCCTCGACGATCTCGATGCCGCGGTTGTTGACGGCGTGGGGATCCAGGCCGACCTCCTCCAGGAACTGCTTGTACTCGCGCTCGCAGGTCTCGGCGTCCTTCTGCTTGTCGCTGGCCCGGTCACACAGCGCCGCCAGGTCCTCCGGGACGTCGTTGGTGTAGACGATCCAGTGGTTGATCAGGTCCGACAGCCGCCGGATGGGACTCGTGAAGTGGCCATAGATCTCGAAGTTCAGCGCGTGGTGGCCGCCGAACGGGTCGTTCATGTAGCGCGCCCGCGGCATCACCTTCATCACGGCCCACTGGATGCGGTCCAGCTGGCGCTCGGGCGCCTCCTCCAGGGTCGCGTTGACGGCCTTGCGCGGGTCGTCCCAGGAGGCGCCGGGGATGGAGACGCCGTCCAGTTCCTGGATCTCCTGGAGGGCCTCGTCCCACTCCTCGGGGGAGGGCTGGGGGTGGACCCGGTACATCGCCTCGACGCCGCGGTTCCACATGAGTTCGTGGGTGACCGCCTTGTTGGCCTTCAGCATCGACTCCTCGATGATGGTGTGGGCCCGGTCCCGGCGCGGGTTCAACACGAGCGACCCGTCCTCCTTGCGCTGCTCGTGCATCCGGTCGGCGAGTTCGTGGACGAGGACGGACTTCTCGTGGAGGTCGAGGTCCGTCGGGCCGAGGATATCCTCGACGGCGTCGGGGTCGTCCAGGACGTGCTCGCACTCGGTGTAGGTCAGGCGGGCGTCCGAGCGGATGACCGACTTGTAGATGTCGATGGTCTCGTAGGAGAGGTCGTCCTTGTCGAGGTGCATCTCGACGGTGTGGGCGAGCCGGTCCTCGTCGGGGATCAGCGAGCAGGCGGTTTCGGCCAGCACCGGCGGCAGCATGTGGATGGTGTAGCCCGGCAGGTACACCGTGTTCGCCCGCTCGACGGCGGCGTCCCACATCGACGTCTCGGGGGTGACGTAGTGGGTGACGTCGGCGATGTGGACCCACAGGACGTACTCGTCGGCCCGCTCCTGGACGGAGATGGCGTCGTCGAAGTCCTGGGCGTCGACGGGGTCTGTCGTCCACGTGGTCAGGTCACGAAGGTCCCGGCGCTCGTCGAGTTCCGCCTCGACCTGGGCCTGGATGTCCTCGCTCACGGCCTCGGCCTCCTCCAGCACCTCCGGGGGGAAGGCGTCGGGGATCTCGAACTTCTCCAGGAGTTCGTCGCGCTTGTTCTCGACGTGGCGGGCGAGTTCCTCGTCGATCTTCACCGGTCCCTGCGACTCGGCGGTGCCGGCCTCGGCCTGCGCGTCGGCGTCGCTCATGCTGGCACCTATGCACGTGGGGATGTTAGCCTTTCGTGCCTCGACGGGTCAGCGGTCGTCCTCCGGCGGACCGTGTCGGTCCTCGACGAGTCGCCAGTAGTCCGCAAGAAACGCCTCTTGGGTGGTATTCCCGGTGTCCAGTTGGGTCAGCATCGCCTCCAGGCCGTCGCGTGGCTGGTGGGACAGGTCGTCGTGGCAGTCCCTGCAGACGTACTCGAAGTCCTTCGCCACGCGGTCCCACCGGTTGCCGTACTTGTCGTACTCGCGGGCCGACGACCGGCGGACCTCGTCGCCGCAGGCGATGCAGACCACGTTGTCCTCGTCCCGGCCGGACCGGGGACGCCACATGGTTCGAAATTCGGTCCGCGGCCACTTATCGTTTGCCGGGCGGGCGACGGCGGGACGAGGAGGCTTCGACGGTGGGGGAGCGCGGTCACGCTCGCCGGGGGAGAGCGGGCGATTTATGCGCCCGACGCGACTGTGTGGCGACATGCAAGTCAAGTCCCGCCATCACCTCCGCAGCGACGAGGTCGAGGAGATCGAGACTGCGCTGCGGGACGGCCTCGGCGTCGAGATCGACGCCGACACGTTCGAACTGGTGGAACTGACCGACACCGAGTTCGACCTCGTGCTGGTCGACGGCAAACCGACCGTCCTCTATGCGGACGGCGAGCCGTTCGTGACGGTCCGGGGGGCGAACGCCTACGGCCCCGAGGCCGGGGTGGTCACGGTGGACGCCGGCGCCGTCCAGTTCGTCAGCGACGGCGCCGACGTGATGCGGCCGGGGATCGTCGACGCCGGCGAGGACGTCGAGGCGGGCGACCTGGTCGTAATCGACGAGGAGAGCCACGGCAAGTTCCTCGCGGTGGGGCGCGCGCTGGTCGACGGCGACGAGATGCTCGGCGACTCGGGGAAGGTCGTCGAGAGCGTCCACCACGTCGGCGACGACCTCTACGAGTTCTCTGTGTGACTGCCGAATGACCGACGGGCGGGGCACCGGCGACGGGTCGCGGATCGGCTACTCTCCGGCCTCGTCGTCGTCCTCGTATTCCTCCTCGTACCGCTGGACGGCGGCCTCGAACCCCTCGGCGGCGAGTTCGTAGGTCTCCCGGAGGTCCTCGATCGGCGTCTCGGTGGCGTCGACCCGCAGGTCCTCGTAGTACGGCTCCATCTCCCGGTCCTCGGTGCGCTCGACGATCAGGGCGGCGCTCTGGACGCGCAGGTCCTCGCGCTTGTCGCCGCCCTCGGCGTGGCCAGCGGCCAGGGCGTCGATCAGGCGCTCGGCGAGCGGTGCGGCCTCGGTCTCGTCGGGCCCGTCGTGAGTCGGTGCAGCCTCGACGTAGGCGCGTTCGGTCTCCTCGATGACGGATTCGCCGGTCAGGAGGTTGCCCGCGACGGTGTAGCCATCGCCGCTGGTGTGGCCGTACCAGGGGCGACACTCCTCGCCGGAGAAGACGAACTCGCCGTCGGCGTCGACGCCGTGGAGCTGGCGCTGGGGGGCGCCGTCGTCGGCGTTCAAAAGCGCCTGGAGGGCGTCCTCGACGGCGAGGCCGTCGTCGAGGTACTCGACACCCTTGCGACCGAGTTCGACGTTGACCAGCGACTGGGTGGCGACCGCGCCGTTCTCGCTGGCGAACGGGCACAGCGTGCCCACGGCGGGCAGGCGGGTGGTCACGGCGACGCCGAACCGGAGCTGTTCGGTGCCCTCGTCGTCCTCGTACGGTTCGCGGACGGTGATGCTGAACGTCACATCGGGCTACTCGCCCGGTCTCGTCAAAAAACGTCGGTTCGCGGCGGTTTGCGGGGCCGTCCCGCGACGAAATGGGGGATCGGACCGCTCAGATCGACTTCGTCGCGGTCGTGGTGTTGCCCGCGTCGTCGGTGACCGTCAGCGCGATCTCGGCGCCGGCGCTCTTCGATTCGAGGTAGTGCTGGCCCGACGCGGAGGAACCGCTCACCGAACTGCTCGCCGAGTCGAGGACGTTGCCGGACGAATCCAGCATCTCGGAGGTGACCGACGAGAGGTCGCCGTCGTCGTCGCTCGCCGCCCAGTCGACGTAGTAGCGGGTCCAGGCTGGGTTGCTGTCGTCCGTCAGCGCGAAGGTGTCGATGGTCGGCGCGGTCGAGGTGTCCTCGGTCTCGCTCACCGCGGTGGTGTCCGAGGCTGTGTTGCCGTTCGAGTCGGTGGCGGTCGCCTCGACGGTGTAGTCGTTGCCGGACCCGTCGTCGCCGGCGGCGACCAGCCGGGTGGTGCCGGTGGCGTCCGAGCCGCTGACGGAGATGCTCGCCGAGTCCTCCGTCTCGCCGTCGGTGTCGTCGGTCAACACGAGGTCGACGCTGGAGAGGTCGCCGTCGTCGTCGCTGACAGCCCAGTCGACGTCGAACTCCGCGTCCGAGTCGTCGGTCTCGACCTCGCCCGCCGACAGCGAGTCGACCGCCGGCGCGCTCTCGGTGTTGTCGGTCGTGACCGTGATGCTGGACGAACTCGTGTTGCCCGCCGAGTCGGTCGCGGAGGCCTCCAGGGCGTGGTCGCCGTCGTCCACTGTCGTCGTGTCCCAGGAGTCCTCGTAGTAGCCCGTCTCGGAGTTGTAGGAGGTCGTCCGGGCGGTGCCGCCGTCCACGGTGTACTCGACGGTCAGCGAATCGTCGCTGTCTTCGCTGTCGCTGGCGCTGATCTGGACCGTGACCGTGCCGCTGACGGTGTCGCCGTCGGCGGGGTTGACCCAGGAGACGCTCGGCGCGGAATCCGTGTCGGAGCCGCCGCTGACGGCGGCCTCCGCGTCGAGCAGGCCGTAGCCCTGTTCGTTGTCGGCGAGGCCGATGTCCTCGGCGGTGTCCTGGAGTTGCTGGCGGGCCTCGGTGTTGGTGTAGCCGTTGGCCATCAACTGGCCGCCGGCCCCGGAGACGTGTGGCGTCGCCATCGACGTCCCCGAGTAGGTGTCGTAGCCGCCCGGCACCGTCGAGTAGATGTCCGTGCCGGGGGCGGCGAGTTCGACCTCCGGTCCGGTCGAGGAGAAGTCGGACAGCGAGTCGTCACTGGCCGTCGAGGAGACTGCGATGACCTCGCTGTATGCGGCGGGGTAGCCCACGCAGTCGGTGCAGGGGCCGTCGTTGCCCGCCGCGCCGACCAGCAGGACGCCCTTGTCGTAGGCATACTGGACGGCGTTTTTCAGGGTGTCGTCCCCCGAGGACGCGCCGAGGCTCATCGAGGCGACGTCCCAGCCCTGGTCGGCGACGTACTCGATGCCGGCGGCGACGTCCGACAGCGAGCCGCTGCCACAGCCGTCGAGCACCTTCACGGCGTGCAGGGTCGCCTCCGTGGAGACGCCGACGACGCCCTCGGTGTTGTCCTCGGCGTCGGCGGTGCCCGCACAGTGGGTGCCGTGGTTGTTGTCGTCGTCCCAGGCGTAGTTGCAGTCGTTGTCGTTCGGCCCCGCTCCGAACCGACAGCCGCCGACGCTGCCGCAGTCGACGAATGCCTTGCCCGACCCGAGGTTCCCGTCCAGGTCGGGGTGGTCGCTGTCGATACCGGTGTCGAGGATGGCGACGTCGGCGCCGTTGCCGGTCTCGCCGTCGCTGTGGAGGACGTCGGCGTCGACGCGGTCGATGCCCCACGGAAGCGTCTGCTCCAGCGCGTGGTAGGTGCTGTCGGCCTCGACGTACTCGACGCTGGGGTTGTTTTCGAGTCCCTTCAGCGCCTCCTGCGGGAACTTCCCGGCGACTGCCCGCCCGACGTGCTCGAAGTCGAGTTTGCGGTGGACCTCGTCGGCCCGCCTGGTCGCGACGCCGAAACTCGCGCCCGGCTTCAGGCCGACGATCATCCGGTCGGGTTGCTCTGCGAACGCTTCGCCTGCCATGCCCGTCGCAGCGACGCCAGCGGCCACGCCCCGGAGGACGCGGCGACGGGTGATGTGTCCATCAACCATGGGGTGCCATCCCACAGGTTTGGGTCAGTCTGCCACAACTAATATATTTCCCTTGGATTTCCAGTAAAAAGGCTAATGGCCAGAAACTAAATGATTAGCGGGAGCTCCAGCGAACATACCGGCTCGCGAGAACGGGCAGGTAGAGAAAAGGTCCGGAAACATGCCGTATTTTCATTATGTAATTTTACAATTTTTAACCGGCGTGAAACGGGGAGAACCGAACGGCGGTCTCCTGCCGGTCGAACGGGCACGCTCACGGAACCGACGTGAGGTGGAGTTCACCCCTCGACGCATCGCTGCGACGGGTCGACCCGACCGGAGCCGTCGGCACTGCATGGGTCGGGATCCGTCGCTCGGCGGAAAGGTGTCTGACGTAAGAACTTTACCTGCAGCGGCGGTGATTGTTCTTCATGGGTCTGATGAGCACCATTCTCGGGGGACGGGGGCAACGCAGCACTGAGGACTACGTGGAACTCGACGTCGACGACCTGGAGGACGCGCGAGGGTCGGCAGGTATGCAGGTCCACGTCGCAAAGATCAAAGAACAGCAGGACGTCATCGCCATCAAGGACGCCGTCTACGACGGCGACCTCGTCATCGCGGACATCACGCGGCTGCGCACCGAGGACCGCACCGTCGAGCGCATCACCGAGGAACTCCGGCAGGTCAGCGAGGAGGTGTCCGGCGACATCATGTGGAACGGCGACGACCAGTTGATCATCACGCCGACCGGCGTCGTCATCAGCCGCGAGAAGCTCAACGGCGCTTGAGCCAGCGCCGGCGGTCTCTCCGGGCTCGTCGCCGTCCGGGAACCGTCCGCGAGTGCACCCGTCTTTCGAAGGGCCGGCTCGAACGGGATCATGCGTTTCTCACCTGGACCTCCCGACAGACGAGGACCACCTCTGTTCGTGTGGACGGTCACCCGCGTCCGCCCTGGGTCCGGTCGATGCCCATCGTCGAGCCGTCCCCGCTCGTCGCTCCGAACGGGTCCTCGTCGGGCACCCGGACTGTGACGCTCTCTATCTCGGGAAACGCTTCCAGCAGCCCCGCCTCGATGTTGCCCGAGGTGACGTCGGCGACTCCACAGCCCGCACAGCCGCCACCGAGTTCGACGACGACTTCCCCCGTTTCGGGGTCCGCGTCCCTGACGGCGCTGGTCCCCCCGTGCATCTGGATGATGGGCAACTCGCGAGTCAGCCACTCCTCGACGGCGTTCCGTAGTTCGTCGGCGTCGCGGTCGGTCATCGACGCCTCTTCGGTCTGGAAGTACGGAAGGGTTTGGATCGGGGTACCTGGAGATACGGTTGTGTTTGGATCGGGGTACCTGGAGATACGGTTGTGTTTGGATCGGGGTACAGGACGGCGAGCGGCGCAGGAGTCATAATTGTCCAACGGTAACGTATGACATGGGCACCGAACGACACGGGACCGACCCCTGGGAGCCGTTGTCCGAGCGGGAACTGGAGACGCTGCACCGCGTCGAAGTGGCCGGCGAGTGGATCCGGCGCGCACAGGGTCACTTGCTGGCGTTTCACCACGCGGTCGGCCACGCCATGGACCACCTGGACGACGTGGAGACCGCCCTGCGAGCGGCAGGTCACGAGGACCTGGCCGACCCGCTGCGCGACGACGTGCTCGTCCGCGGGGTCGCCGGGGACCGCTGGAGCTACGACATCGTTGAGGCCTTCGAGTCCTCGATGGTCGACCCCGTCGCCGAGTACGAGGCTGCGGTCCGCGAGTCGCTTTCCGACGGCGAGCGCCACCTCGCCGAGCGCCGCCAGCGGGCGCGCTGGCGCGACCGCGCCAGGGAGTGACCCCTGGCGGGGACCGGCCGTCGATTCTCCGCGTGGGCAGCGATGGACGACCGGGTCGCCAGAGTCGTTACGGGCGACTGCTCCCTCGGGACAGCGGTTATCCCCTTCCCACCCATTGGTCCGGCATGGACGACATCGACCTCTCGGGGCGCGTGACGCTGGTGACCGGCAGCGCGAAGGGCATCGGCCGGGAGTTGCTGCTCGCGATGGCCGACCGCGGCGCCAGCGTCGCCGTCCACTACCGCACCAGCGACGACGCCGCCGAGGCGACAGCTGTCGAGGCGACCGACCGGGGGGCACCCGCCGCCGTGGCCGTGCCCGCCGACGTCACGGATCCCGACGAGGTCGACGACGCGTTCGACGAGGTCGAGTCCGAACTCGGGACCGTCGACGTGCTGGTCAACAACGTCGGGGCGTTCGCGCCGGTCCATTGGGAGGAGATGGATCTGGACACCTGGAACCGGGTGCTGGAAACCAACCTCAATGGGACCTCCCTCGCCAGCAAACGGGCGCTGCCGGCGATGCGGGCCGCCGGGTGGGGCCGCATCGTCAATGTCGGCTACGCGGGCGCAGACAGGGGGTTGATCAACCCCAAGAACGCCCCCTACTTCATCGCGAAGGCGGGCGTCCTGATGTTCACCCGGATGCTCGCCGCCGACACCCAGGACGACGGGATCACCGTCAACGCGGTGTCGCCGTACGTCGTCGAGAACTCCGACGAGTTCCCCGGGGAACTGCCGCGGGGCCGTCCCGCCGAGTTCGAGGACATGACCAACGCCGTCATGTTTTTCCTCCGCGAGGACAGCGACTACGTCTCCGGAGCGAACCTGTCCGTCGACGGGGGATGGCTCCCCGAGAAGGTGTGATTAGCCCCGGGGATCCTCCCCTGAACCGGTATCGAAGCGGTCGACCACCCGCGGTCACCGGTCGGCCACGGGTCGCCCTGCGGGTCGCGATTCGACGACCAGCACGCCCTCCCTGATACAGCCACGGAAGCGGTCGAGGCCCATCGTGACGTCGCCGTTGAGCCCCTCGAGCCGAACCTCACCGTCCTCGATTCCACGGTACCAGAACAACCGGCCCGCCGTCTCGTCGAACAGGCCGGTCCCGACTGCGAGCATCTCGCCGTCCACCGTCAGGGCGCACTCGTCGGTCATCTCCAGCCGGATGTTTGGGCCGCGGGGTCCCGACGCTGTCGGTCGTTCCCACCGCCTGAAAACTGCGCCACGCGATCACACCCGGCGTCTCGCCCCGGAACGGCACCGTTCACGCCTCGCGCTCGTCGGGGGACGACGAAGTGTGTCGGAACCCGTCGACGGCCCCGTTAGTTCCCCTCGATGGCGTCGATCACCATCGCGGCGGCGATGACGGCTTCCCTCGGGACGTCGCCCGCGTCGTCGATCGTGACCTCGTAGCGGTCCTTCAGCGAGAACTGGCCGTCGATGTTGCCGACGTGGCTGCCGTCGGCGTCGGTGATCTCGTACTTTTCGGGGATGATGTTCGCGAGGCCGACGAAACTTCGGAGGACCTCCAGCACCTTGTTTTTCGACTTGATCTCCGCGATGACTACCTCCGTGTCGGGGTCGCGGATCTTCCAGTGGTCGACGAACACGGTCCAGTTGTGGTCGAGGACGACGACCGCCTCACCGGTCGCGTCGTCGGTGATCGTGTAGTCGCCGGCGACGTCTACGATGCCGCCGGCCTTCACGGTGAACGCGTCGTTGCCCCGGCCGTCCACGAGGGGGAACTCCTCTTTCATCTTGAACATCTTCTGTTTCCCCTTGAGGACGACGTTGCCGGCGGAGTCGGTCGCCTGGTACTTGTTTCGGACGAACGCCTGTTCGACCTCGTAGCGGTCGTCGGTCAGGTCGATGCCGGTGATGTCGTAGTCTCCCGCCGCCATGTGTGAATGTGTTGGTGCCATTATATATAAGCGTGTGGCGTTCGCCGCCGATCGCTCCCGGAGTCGCGCCGGGGACTGCTGCCGTCTCCGCAACCGACACCGCGACGGGGATTGCTGCCGTCTCCCCAACCGTCACCGCGTCGGGGCTGCTGCCGTCTCCGCAACCGACAGAATTTCACGTGCCCGGGCGCTGGAAGCGGATGAATGACCAAGGAGTACATCGAGGTCCGGGGTGCGGAGGAGCACAACCTCAAGGACCTCGACGTGGAAATCCCACGCGAGTCGCTCACCGTGGTCACGGGGCTGTCCGGCTCCGGGAAGTCCTCGCTCGCCTTCGAGACGGTCTACGCCGAGGGCCAGCGCCGC
>JAZKSB010000007.1:0-23097 GCA_036626315.1 Halobacteriales archaeon | reverse complement strand
AGCCGATGGCGAACCTCCTCATCCAGAAGGCCCCGGGCGGGAACGCGACGACGACGGTCTGTCACTCCCGGACGAAGGACCTCGAAGCGAAGACCCGCGACGCCGACATCGTCATCGCGGCGACGGGCGTCCCGGAGATGATCGACGGCTCGATGCTGTCGGAGGACACCGTCGTCATCGACGTCGGCGTCAACCGCGTCGACGCCGACAACGAGAAGGGGTACGAACTCGTCGGCGACGTGGAGTTCGACAGCGCAAAGGAGAAGGCGAGCGTCATCACGCCGGTGCCGGGCGGCGTCGGCCCGATGACGATCACGATGCTGCTGTACAACACCGTGAAGGCCGCCAGCATCCAGGAAGACGTCGACGTCGAGTTGCCCTGACCGGGGCATCCGACCGTTCGCCCTCACCCGAACCAACCACGCGTTTCGGTCGAACGTTCGTCCCCACCCGAACCAACCACGCGTTTCGCTCGAACGTTCACCCCCACCCGAACCAACCACGCGTTTCGCTCGAACGTTCTCTCGGCCGGATCACGCTGGCATTTCTCTCTCGCGTTTCTCCTCTTTTGCGCGCGACCGGCAGCACGCGGCGATTTCCACGAGAGGTCGGAATGCTGCCCGGACCCCCGGATTGAACTGGGGCCCGCCCCCACGAGCGGACAGCATGATAACGAACCGCGACGCGCTGGTCGACACCGCGGCCGCCGAGGTCGCGCTGGACTGCATCGAGGCCGGCATCGAGGCCGCGCTGCCGGCGGACGTGATCCGCGCGACCGTCGAGCGGACCGACGGCGAGTTACGCGTCGAGGGGACCGGGTACGACCTCGACGACTACGGCGAGGTGCTCGTGGTCGGCGCCGGCAAGGGCGCGGGGGCCGCCGCGGCGGCGCTGGTCGACGTGCTGGGCGGCCGGACGACCGGCGGCGCGGTCGTGACCGACGACCCCGTCGATATCCCGGGCGTCGAGGTGTTCGAGGGCGGCCACCCCGTGCCGACCGACGAGGGCGTGGCCGGGGCGCAGCGGGTGCTCGAATTCGCAGAGGGCACCGAACCGGACGCGCTCGTGCTCGCGGTGTTCACCGGTGGTGGCAGCGCGCTTCTGACGGCGCCAGCCGAGGGGATCGAACTGGCCGACCTCCGGGCGGTCACCAGCCGGATGCTCGACGCCGGCATGGAGATCCACGAGATCAACGCCGTCCGCAAGCACCTCTCTGCGGTCAAGGGCGGCAACCTCGCCCGCGCGGCAGCCCCAGCCACGGTCGCGAGCCTGCTTTTCAGCGACGTGGTCGGCAACGACGAGAGCGTCATCGCCAGCGGGCCGACCGTCCCGGACGGCTCGACCTTTTCGGACGCGCTAGACGCGCTCGACCGGTACGGCGTCGACGTGCCCGACCGGGTCGCCGACCACCTCAGGGCCGGCGCCGCCGGCGACTTGGCGGAAACGCCCGACACGAGCCATCCCGCGTTCGACCGGACGCGCTCGCACGTGCTCGCCGACGGGACGACCGCGCTCTCCGCGGCCGCGGAGGTCGCCCGCGAGGCGGGCTACGACCCGCTGGTGCTGTCGAGTCGACTCCGCGGGGAGGCCGTCGAGGTCGCGAAAGTCCACGCCGGCATCGCGGAGGAGGCCCACGCGACCGGGACCCCGGTCGACCCGCCGGCGGCGGTCCTCTCGAGCGGCGAGCTGACCGTCTCCGTTCAGGGCGACGGTTCCGGCGGCCCGAATGCCGAGTTCGCGGTCCAGGTCGGGATCGAAGTGGCCGGCAGCGAGGGAACCACCGTCGCTGCCGTCGACACCGACGGCATCGACGGCGACTCCAGGTACGCGGGCGGCCTGGTCGGTGGAAGCGTCGTCGAGGACGCCGACGCGGCGCGGGCAGCCCTGGCCGACAGCGACGCGGCGACGTACCTCGCCGGTCGGGGCGCCGCCGTCGAGACCGGCGCCACGGGCGCGAACGTCAACGACCTGCGGGTGCTGGTGCTGGAGTGAGCGCGGTCAGCGCGCGTCCTCGACCGCGGAGTTCGGCAGCGCCTCGCCGTCCAGTCCGGCCAGCAGGTTCTCGGCGGCCATCCGCGCCATTCGGTTGCGGGTCTCGATGCTGGCGCTTGCGATGTGCGGGGTCACGACCAGCTTTTCGGGGACGTGGCGGGTTAGTTCGTGGTCACCGGGCAGCGGTTCGGGGTCGGTCACGTCCAGGGCCGCCCGCTCGATCCAGCCGCCTTCGAGGGCCGCGTCCAGCGCCGCCGCGTCGATGACGGGCCCCCGGCTGGTGTTGACCAGAACCGCACTGTCCTGCATCGCCCGGAGTTCGTCCTCGCCGATCAGCCCCTCGGTCGCCGGCGTCAGCGGCGTGTGCAGCGAGACGAAGTCGCTGCGCAGGAGCAGTTGGTCCATGTCGACATAGGTCGCCTCGACGCCATATTCGGCGAGTTCGTCCTCGACCGCGGGGACACGCTCGCGGTCGGTGTACAGCACGTCCATCTCGAAGCCGGCCGCCCGGCGGGCGACAGACGACCCGATGTCCCCGAGGCCGACGACGCCCAGCGTCGCGTGGTGGACGTCCGGACCGGTCAGAAGCGTCGGGCCCCAGGTCTCCCACTCGTCGTCGAGGACGTACTCGTTGCCTTCGACGGTGCGGCGGGCGGCAGTCATCAGAAGCGCCCACGCGAAGTCGGCGGTCGTCTCCGCCAGGACGCCGGGCGTGTGTCCCACCGAGAGGTCGCGCTCGACGGCGGCCTCGACGTCGACGTGGTCGTAGCCAACCGAGAACGTGCTGATCGTCTCCAGGTTCGGCGAGGCGTCCATCACCTCGGCGTCGACGTCGTCGGTCAGCAGACACAGCAGGCCGTCGGCCTCCAGTTCCGCGAGTCGGTCGAGGATCTCGTCGTGAGTCGGCGGGAGTTTCCCGTCGTGGACGTGGACCTCGGAGTGCTCCTCGAGCAGTTCGATGCCGACGTCCGGGATCCGGCGCGTGACGTAGACGGTCGGCTCCGCGGCCATCAGAGAAAGCCCTCCTCGGCGAGCCGATCGACCGCCTCACGGATGCGCGTTTCGCTGTCGACGAGCGACACCCGGACGTAGCCCGGCGTGCCGAACGCCCGGCCGGGGACGAGGCCGACGCCGGCCTCCCTGACGGCGTCCTTGCACCACTGCATGTCGTCCTCCGCATCGATCGGCATCATCACGTAGAACGCCGCTTCCGGCGCCGGCACGTCGATGCCGCGCTCGGCGAGCAGGTCGACGAACACGTCACGACGATGTCGGAAGGTCGATTTCATCTCCTCGACGAGGGCGTCGGTGTCGAAGTTCGACAGCGCCTCGGCGGCGGCGTGCTGGACGAAGTTGCTCGCACACGACACCGAGTGGCTGTGGACCTTCCCGGCCTGGGCCGTGTGGTCGGTCGGGGCGGCCATGAACCCGAGCCGGTAGCCCGTCATCGAGTAGGTCTTCGAGACGCCGTTGATCGTGACCGTCCGTTCGAACATCCCGTCGAGGGCGGCCAGACTCGGCTGGTCGTCCTCGAAGACGAGTTCCTTGTATATCTCGTCGGAGACGACCGCCAGGTCGTGCTCGACCGCGACGTCGCGCACACCCTCGAAGGCCGCCTCCGAGAACACCATCCCGCTCGGGTTGACCGGCGAGTTGAGGATCAGCAGCGCGGTGTCGTCGGTGACCGCAGCCTCCAGTTCCTCGAGCGCCGGTTCGAGGTGGAAGTCGTGGGGCGCGAGGTCGACGTACACCGGTTCGCCGCCCGCCAGTTTCACCATCGGCTCGTAGGACGACCACCGGGGTTCGAGCAAGATCACCTCGTCGCCGGGGTCGACCAGCGCCTGCACGGTCTCGTACAGGGCGTGCTTGCCGCCCGGCGTCGCGATCACGTTCTCGGGGCCGTAGTCGAGGCCGTGGCGCTCGTTCAGGTAGTCGGCGGCGGCCCGCCGGAGCTTCGGGATGCCGTTCGACGGCGTGTAGGTGGTGTGACCGGCGTCGAGCGCGTCCTTCGTGGCGTCGATGATCTGGTCGGGCGTCTCGACGTCTGGCTGGCCGACGCTCAGGTCGATGACGTCCTCGCCCTGCTCGGTTAGTTCCGAGACGAGGTTCGAGATGACGAACGGCGCCGCCGGTTCGACGGCCTCGACCCGCTCGGCGAATTCGTTCACCCGACTGCCCCCCTGCTGACGACGGTCGAACGGTCGATGCATCCAACGCCCCGCTGGCCGCGTTTGCGTGGCCACATGGTATCCCGAGAGGGGCCCAGGCCGTAAAATAGGGAACTGCCGCCGCAGATATTGCGCTGGGGGGACGAGCGCCGTCCCCGCCCCGGAAACGGCACCGGCAGTTCGGAGCCTCGCCCGACGGACAACTGCACCGGCAGTTCGGAGCCTCGCCCGGCGAGACCCCGACCGGGGGCCCACCCCGAACTCGCATCGCCCGACTGGACCCGGGCCAAGCATGGTCCCCGAGCTGGCTCCGTCGAACGCCGCTACCGCCCGAACTGACACCGTCGAGCGTCGCTCCGGTAGCTGGAACGGCCAAAACGGTCATATTACGGTTCCGGCATCCCTGATCGACGGGTCGATCGCCGCGATCGGTCGGGAATTCGCAGGACGGATCGGAGGTTCGACGGCGTCGTTGCGGGACTCTGATATCGATCGTGTAATAAACACCCGGAATATTCATTACAAACCTTTATATTGTCTCAATAGGTTTCCTATGTAGGTCAGGGTATGGCAGATCCTTGCACGGCAGGGAGCGCCAGACGATCAACCCGGGGCCGTAGCGCTGTGGGCGGCACCACGTCACAGTGAGTTACTCGTGAGGCGATACACCACGCGAACGAGCACGATCCCCCACCGAGAGCACCGCGAGCACAGTTCCCCGTCCGTTCGGCGGCGATCGAGGCGACAGCGGGCAACGATCCCGAGGAACGGGCGGCCCGTCACCGGGGTACCGTCCGGACGACCGGGCCGGCGGCGGTCCGCCGCCCACGGACGAGAATCGAACGACTGCGGAACCGCAACGAGACAGATGCTACGTCAACGGACCACCACAGGCGAATCGCACATCGAACGCTGGCGGACGGTAGGAGGTGACCCATGAGCGAAGGCGACGAGGAGGCCGTCGGCGAAACCTCGGAGGGCCTCCAGGTCGAACTGTTCCATCCGGAATCCGACCGGAAACCGGGCGACACGAACATCCAGCGGTTCGGGTTCGACGTCCATCCGGTCGTGTTCCCGATCGCGCTGGTGATGATCGTCGTGTTCATCGCCATCACGCTGTTCTTCGAGCCTATCGCCGAGGCCCTGGGCTGGACGATGGTCAACGCCGAGGGGCAGACGGTCACGATGACCTCGACGAACGCCTTCGAGACGTTGCTCAACGATATCAACGGGAACTTCGGCTGGCTGTACATGTTCGCGGTGAACGTGTTCATCGCGGCGCTCGTGTACTTCGCCATCAGCAAGTACGGCAAGATCCGGCTGGGCGGCGTCGAGGCCGATCCTGAGTTCAGCACGTTCTCCTGGATGGCCATGCTGTTCAGCGCCGGGATGGGCATCGGCCTGATGTTCTGGAGCGTCGCCGAGCCGATGTACCACTTCGGCGACGGGACGAACATCTTCCCGATGATCGCCACGGGCTCCTCCCAGGCCGCAGGCCACTCCTTAGCCGTGACGTTCTTCCACTGGGGATTCCACCCGTGGGCAGTGTACGGTATCGTGGCGCTCGGGCTCGGGTTCTTCTCGTTCAACCGCGGGCTGCCGCTGACCTTCCGGTCGGCGTTCTACCCGCTTCTGGGCGATCGCATCTACGGCTTCTGGGGCCACGTCATCGACCTGGTGACGGTGTTCGCGACCATCTTCGGGCTGGGCACCTCGCTGGGACTGGGCGCCCAACAGATCAACGCCGGCCTGAGCATCACGACCGAAACGGTCACGGGTAGTTCCCTGATCTCCCAGGGCGAGATTGCACAGGTGGTAATCATCGGCGTCATCACCGCCATCGCGGTCGTCTCGGTCGCTGCTGGCCTGGAGGCCGGCGTCAAGCGACTGAGCACGATCAACGTCTACATCATGGTCACCTTCCTGGCGTTCATGCTCATCGTGGGGCCGACGCTGTACATCCTGGACTCGACCATCCAGGCGGTGGGCATCTACTTCGACAACTTCCTGGCCATGGCCTTCTTCACCGGGAGTTTCATCCCCGAGGAGACCGCCGGCGGGTACGCCGACTGGGCCGCCCTCTGGACCATCTTCTACTGGGGCTGGTGGATCGCGTGGTCCCCGTTCGTGGGCATCTTCATCGCCCGCATCTCGCGGGGCCGGACGGTCCGGCAGATGGTCCTGGGCGTCCTGCTCATCCCGACCGCGTTCTCGTTCGTCTGGATGGGCGCGTTCGGCGGGTCGGCGCTGTACGCCGACATGAACCTCGGCGCCGGCATCTACGACACCGTCTACGCCAGCGGCAACGCGTTCGCGATGTTCGAGATGCTGAAATCGTTCCCGCTGGAGACGCTCACGTCGCTTGTCGCGGTGCTGCTGGTGACGACGTTCTTCGTCACCTCCTCCGACTCGGGGTCCCTGGTCGTCGACCACCTGACCTCGGGCGGCAAGCACGACGTGCCGCGCGTCCAGCGCATCTTCTGGGCCGTCACCGAGGGTGTCGTCGCCGCGACGCTGCTCGTCGGCGGTGGCCTGGCCGCGCTGCAGGCCGCGTCGGTCACCACCGGCCTGCCGTTCGCCGTCATCCTGCTGGTGATGGTGTACACGGTCTACCTCGGACTCGACGAGGAGTACGAGATCCTCCAGTCCGAGGAGTTCCGCGACCGCGTCAGCGAGATCAGCGGCGAGGGTACTGACGTCCAGACGACCGGCGGCGACATCGTCACCGACGTCAGCGACGAGGCCGAGTCGGGCGACTGAACGCACCTGCTTTCCGGATTTTTCGACGGGCACAACGAGGCCGAGCGACGGCCGCGGCGCGACCGCTCACCGGTCAGGGCGACGGGAGAGTAGCCAGCGGGCTCCGGGACACGGTCGCCACGTGCTGCTCGCCGTTCATGCTCGCCAAGCGTGTCGTCGAGCGGTCGATCTCCCCGATCGAGTCATCCCCCGGCTGTCATCAGTAGTAGTCCCACTCGTCGTCGGCGTCGCCACTGGTGAGCGCGTCCTCGTCCTCCTCCTCGTCGGGCCACTCGACGCTGCCGGTCATCGTCCGGTAGACGAATCCGGCGATGGCGACGAGCATCAACACCAAAAGGAACGCGCCGGCCGCCCCGATCAGGTCGGGGAGAAACTCCGGGAGTCCCATAAGGACCGGTCCCGTAGCGAGTGCCATACGCGACACAGGGACTCCAGAGGGTTGAGTGTTTCTCGTCGGGGTACGGGCCGCGTGTGGGAACGGCGGGCCGTTTTCGGGGAGGCGGCCTCCGAACTCAGGGGCCGGCGCCGTACGACGAGTGCGCCCACCGCCTGACGGAGCCACCGATCCCCATCGAAACGACGGCGACCCAGGCGACGGCAGCATAAATGGGAGCAGCGAGTGCGATTCCGCCCGCGATGGACGCCCCTACGACCAGCCCCGACCAGGGGTACTGTCCGACCACGAAGTCGGCGACCATCGCCCCGACGACCGTGAATCCGATTCCGGCAGCGGCCAGAAACAGGGCCACGCCGACCATGTAGCCGACGTTCGCGGCGATCCCGCCAGCCTCGACGGCCCCGGCCAATCGGCTGGCCAGGTACACCCCGACGAAGGCGATGACCAGGTGGGCAGCGACGCCGTACGCGGCCGAGAGCAGCGGCCGGTCCATCGTCGCGTCGATCGCCCTGTCGAGCGACGAGTCCCAGCGCAGGGCAAACGGCGCACCGACGACCAGCACGAGGACGAACGCCAGCGGCGCGCGCAGCGCCGCCGACAGTTCGAGCACCGCGCTCGGATCGACCGACTGCATCGGTACCGCGACGGCGACGGCCTCGTCGACGCCGCCGAAAGCCGGGGCGGTAGTGAGTCCCCACATCGGGTGGCGATAGCGGGGCGACTCCCGATATACCTGTCGCCAGCGGGCGAGGACGCCGGCCGCAGGAGGGCCGTCACCGATGGCACGGCCACCGGGAGACCCTGGGGCGCGAATCGGCCTCGATTCCACCGAATCACGCCGGGCCGGCAGGCCGGCCCCAAACCCGACAGGCCGGTCCCGGATCGTCGAGTTCGCGGGAAGGACGCTTCGGCGCTTCGCGGTGGTGCGAGCACCTGCTCCCCCCGATCGGCGAGCGACTTATTGTGCTTCCGTCCCTGGCTGAACCAAGATGGGGACCGCGACGAGGATCTACCGCGGCATCCGGTCGCTGGCCGACAAAATCATCGACCCGCTCCGGGCCGACGAGCAGATTAGCCACTTCACGCTCTCGGTGCCGGAGGCCCAGACGACGACCGTCGACAGCGTCCAGGGCTGGCAGTTGCGACCCCCCACACTGCTCCGGTGTCCCAACTGCGACGCGGAGATCCCACACCACAACCCGCTCGACGACATCGACTGCCCGGAGTGTTACCGGGCCTACGACGAGTCGGCCTACGGCGATCTGGAACTTCTGGCGATGACCTGTCCCCGGTGTGACTCGGAGATGAAGTACGGGCGGCGACACCCCCAGGCGTTCGACGTCCCCGAGTGGGCGACCTGCCGGAGCTGCCAGTACCACTGGGACCTGGACCACTGGTTCTGAGACGACCGCGCGCGACCGCCCGACCGGGACCACCGGCCTCGTTCGTCACGACCGCCGCGAGCGACGCACGAAGATATATGTCGGTCCGTCGGCTACGGACCGTAGGGATAGACGTGAGCGTTCTGAAGACGATCCTGGCGATCGGTGCCGCGCTCCTGATGCTGCTGGGGCTGTTCTGGTTCAGCGTCGGCATGCACGGAGTCGCAGGGCTCGCGTTACTGGCCGGCAGCCTCACTCTGTTCATGCGGGAAACCCGCGCCTCGTAGCCGGCGGCTCCGGGTCGAAAGTCCGGATGACGTTCGCATCCGGAAAAGCGGTTGGCGGGCAAGTGCTCGTCAGTCGCCCCGCCGGATCGTGGTCACCGGGACCGTGGCCGAGCGAAGAACCTTCTCGGCGGTGCTGCCCAGCAGGCCGCCGAACTTGCCGTAGTACCCCGACCCCATCACGATGAGGTCGACGTCCTCCTCCTCGACGTACTCGTTGATCGCCTTGTGGACGGACGGACTCTGCAGGACGTCGGTGACCGAGTCGACCCCCGCCGCCGCGGCCTGGTCGGCGACCTCATCGAGGATCCCCTGGGCGTACGCCTCGGCTTCATCCATCTGGTCGTCCATCGGGTCGGGCTTCCAGGGATTGCCTCCCTCCTCGATCACGTAGATCGAGTGTACCTGCGCGTCGACCGCCGCCGCCAGATCGATCCCGTGTTCCGTCCCCTTCGTTGCGTCTTTGCTCCCGTCGGTCGGGATCAGTATCCGTTCGTACATGGTCGTGCCACCATGTGACAGTTCATCGGTCGGAAACAAAATTGTTCCCCCGGGTTCCGATCGCGTGGAAAAGCGGTCGCTCCGGACGGGTAGGGGACATCTATCGCGATCGTCGCAAAAAGTCGTCCTTGCCAGGCGGTTCGAGCGTTACTCCGCGCCGCCGAAGATCGGTGCCCGGCCGCGGCGACGAACGACGGTCTTGATCGCTCGCTCGATGGGGCCCGGCGCCGTCGAGGTGCCGGCGGCGGCGGGGATGTAGTACTGGTCGTGCTGTTCGGCGTCGGCGTCGTCGGGTTGCGTGACTGCCATGTGGTTACTGTTTATCCCCAGGAGGATTTAAGGATTCCGAAGTTAAGTTACAAAAGAGACAAATAATGTTTGGGAGATCCGTGGCAACCGCTGTCGGCCGGGGTTCGAACGACCGAGAGATGGTCGCGCCACTGCGTCGATTCGGCGACGAACCACGACGTGTCATCAGATATATTAGATTTATAATATGAAAAATGTTTTCGGTGGCAGGGGCCGTGCGCCGTCTCAGTCCGGCGACCACGACGCGTTCAACCAGGACGCCCCTTTATTCCCGGACTCGATTTTGCGGTGCATCAGTCCCGCCGGCGGATCGGCCGGCGCACTCACTCCGCGGATTCGTCGTCGGATCCGCCGAGTCCGTCCGGTAGCGGGTCCGACTTGCCGAGGACGGAGTGGCCGAGCAGGCGACCGCCGATCACCGTTGGGCTGATGACCTCGTCGGCTCCGACCGTCCGGAGCTTCTCGACGTTGCCCGAGTCGGCGGCGGCAGCGACGATCCGGACGTCGGGGTTGGTCTGTCTGGCAGCCAGCACCGCGAGTGCCGACCGGGCGTCGTCGTCCATGGCGACGACCACGCCGCGGGCCGACTCGATGCCTGCCGACACCAGGACGTCCTCCTCGGTCGGGTCGTCGGTCAGGAGGTTGATGTCGCGTTCCTGCAAGCCGGTAGCCGCTTTCGAGTCCGGCGTTATCACGACGACCTCGGAGGACGGTTCGAGTTCGTCGAGGAGCGGTTCCGTCAGGCCGCCATGGCCCAGGACCAGGACGTGGTCGTCGAGCAGCGTGAGTTCAGACGCGGTCATGTTTCCGAAGGCGGAGGTGACTCGGGATTCGATCGCGGGGACCAGAAGCGATCCGAAGAAGGCACCGAACGCGCCGGTGCCGATGATGATGAACGAGAGCGTGAACAGCTTCGTCATCTGGGAAACGGGCGTCGCATCTCCGTATCCGACCGTCGTCCCGGTGACGATGATGTAGTAGAAGGCGTCGGTCCAGGTCTCGATGCCGACGTACTCCTCGCGCAGGGCGTAGGCCCCGACGGTGCCGTAAACCTGCACCCCGCCGAAGACGCCCATCGCGATCAACTGGAACGGGCCGAGGTCCAGCGGCTTGTCGAACGCGCCGCGGTTTTTCAGGACCAGCGGCAGCGCCAGGCCGGTCAGCAACAGCAGCGGGACGGCGGTCGCCTTGCCGGTGATCATCGGGAACACCGCGAGCAACGGCAGCGCCACCAGCGTCCCGTACCACGCGATCCGGAGCCGCCGCTCCAGCCCGGTCGCGAACCCGGCCAGCAGAAACGACAGGAAGACCGGGTAGAGCCGGACGGCGCCGCTCGGACCGGGAACCAGCCCGGCGAGCGGCCCGCTCAACGTCAAGGTCTGCTGGCTGAGCGTCGAGAGTCCGGTGATGAACGAGAGCCCAGCGACGGCGCCGGTCAGCAGGACCGCCATGCGGGCCCCGGTGAACTCCCGCCAGTAGACGAACGGAACGCGGTCGCTGCTGTGAAACAGCTCCTGAACGATGGTGTCGGATTCCGCTCCGGAGTCGTCGGCTGCCATCCGTCGGTTCATCGAATCGAACCGACATAGGTCCACCGACGGTTTCGGACGCTCATTATAAATGGGGCCATTATTCATCACCCTCTTTAATGGGGTCTCTGCCCCGAGTATAGTGGTAGCTACCAATGGGTGTCGGTGGCGCACTACGACAGCTCGGCCGGTTTCTCGACAGGTGTGAACAGCGACGCCAAGTCGACAGCGTCGACCTCGTCGGCGAGGCCAGCACGGGACGCGGTGGCCTGATGGCCGCCGACATCACGCTGACGATGCCGCTCTGTCCGGCCGCCGACGAGCAACTGGCAGTGCTGCCGGACGCCACGACCGTCGACGACGACGGTCGGCTCCGGCTGGCGTTCGAGTCGATCGACGACGTGGTCCCCGACCGTCCGCCGGGCGTCGGACTCGAACTCGCGGACGCCGAGTTCGACGGCGAGGGCGGCGTCTCGGTGACCATCACGGCCTCGGCGACGGTCGGCGACCCCGAACGGACCGGGGAGACGCCGACCGGGGGCGTCCGAAGCCTTGACGGCACCGACGTCGCCGGCACGGAGCCGAGCGTCGCGGTCCGGGGCGACCAGCCCGGCGGCTCCGAGGACCCGACGACCGCCGAGGACGACGGAGACAGCGACGCGGACGTTCCCCCGTTCAGGGATCCCGAACTCCTCCGGGAGGTCTACGAGTCCCACGACACCTTCACGGAGATGCCCGACGCGCTGGGGATGGACGTCACCGCCGAGACCGTCCGGCGGTACATGATAGACCACGGCATTCACGAGCCGAACTCCTACGACACGGCGGGCGATGACGGGTCCACCAGCCGGGAGGGCGACGGCGAGCCGGCAGGGGAGACGGATGACGCCGCCGGACCGACCACGGAACGGGAGCCAGCCGACGAACAGCGGCCGGAGTCGGGCGAAGAGCCGACACTCGAAGGGCTCGGTACCGTCGACCCGGCGACCGATCCGGGGGCGTCCACCGACGAGCCAGCCGTCGAGCCGCCCGAACTGGAACCGTCCGACCTGGCCACGGATGGCATCGGGCTCCCGGAGGACGTGACCGTCGACGGGTTCGTCGAGGCCGTCCAGCGGGCCAACACCATCTACGAGGTCGAAACCGAACTCGACCTTGCCCGCGAGGAGGCCCGTGAGATGCTGGAGCAACTGGACCTGATCGATTACGTGGCCGGCCGGCTCAGCACGAACGAACGGCGAGAGGTCAGCCGCGAACAGGTGGTCGAGCGGCTGCGACGCCACGCCAGGGCCCGGTGACCGCGTAGCCCGATCGGGGGGTAGTTTCCCGGTGACCGCGTTGCCCGATCGGGGGGCAGTTTCCCGGTGACCGCGTCGCCGGATCGAGGCAAGGTCTCCCGGTGAGCTGGTCGACGGGCCGGATCGTTGGCGGCGCCGGGGAACGGGTCAGCCTCGCTACTCTTATGCTGGTCGGTTTCTAAGACAACCTATAGCAGACCTACCGAGGCGATCCCGATGGCGATAATCACGGAAGTTCGGTTCGCCCACGAGCACGGCGCGCTCGCGGACACGCTCAACGCCCTCTCGGACGTCGACGTCGCTGTCGTCCGCGAGGCACGCACCGACCCGGAGCACGACGTCTACGTCATCCGGTTCGAGGGCGGCGACCTCCAGGAGATCAAGGAGGTGCTCGCGGCGGACCACACCGTCCATGACGTCGATCCGATGCCCGGCTTCGAGGATCAGAAGCTGCTCGGCATCCAGTTCACGCCCGAAACGATGCTGCTCAACCCCGAGGTGACCCGCGAGGACGGGTTCGTGATCGAGGCGAAGGGATCGCCCGTCGGCGGGGGAAAGCGCGGATGGCACGAGCGGTGGCTACTCCCCGACGAGGAGTCCCTCCGGGGCATCTGGGAGTACGCCCGCGAACGGGGATTCGACTTCGAGGTGTTCGAACTCCACCAGCACGAGCGGGACAACTCCGACTTCCGGCGCTCCGACATCGTGACCGAACAGCAGCGGGAGGCGCTCACGGCGGCGTTCGAGGGCGGCTACTTCACCGAGCCCCGGGAGATGTCCCTGGAGGAGCTGGCCGACGAACTCGACCTCTCGTCGACGGCGTCAGCAGGTCGGCTCCGCCGGGGCATGAAGTCGCTCATCGGAGCGACGCTGGTCGTCGACGGCGAGGAGCGATGATCCGCTGTCCGCCCGGCGACTCCCTCACCGCCGGCATTCCGGACCGGCGACTCCCACATCAAAAGGGTTAGGCTGTCGCTGCCGCTAGGGTCGCCGGAGCGAGGACCGGACGAGAGCACTCGAAAACCATGTTCGACAGTCGGCCCGTCACGCCGGGGGCGAGATAATGGTCATAGCGACGAAACTGTACGTCGAACATCCGGACCTCCCGCTTTCGCCGACCCTCCAGGCGAACCCGGAGGTCGAGTTCGGCGTGTTCACCGACGCCAGCATCGACCCCGAACACGACGTCTACATCTTCTGGATCGACGCGGCAGACTACGACGCCCTGCGCGAGTCGCTCGAGGCGGACCACACCGTCGCCTCGTTTTCGGTGGTCGTCGAGGGTGAATCGCGGTGGACGTTCCTGATCGAGTACAGCGAGGCGGCGCTTCTGGTCACGCCAGTCGTCGTCGACGTCGGCGGGCTCACCGTCGAGTCCCGGAGTTATTCCGGGGGGTGGGAACTCACCGCCCAGTTGCCGGACCACGACGCGCTGTTCGCCCTGAACGAGTTCGCGAAGGCACACGAGGTCTACCTCGACGTCCTCGAACTCCACCAGGGTCAGCCGTCCGACGGCGAAGACACCGAGTTCGGCCTGACGGACGCCCAGCGGGAGGCTTTGGTGACCGCCTACCGCGACGGCTTTTACGACGTCCCCCGGACCGGCACCCTTGAGGACCTGGCATCGACCCTGGACATCTCGCTGTCGGCGGCCAGCGGCCGGATCAAGCGCGGCTCCCGGCGACTCGTCGAGCGGGTGCTGATCGAGGGGCAGGACTGACCGCGAGTGGACCGGACTGGAGCCGCCGACTCGACGGACAGTCGGACTAGGACCGCCGACTCGACGGACAGTCGGACTAGGACCGCCGACTCGACGGACAGTTGAACTACAGCCGCCGACTCGACGGACAGTTCCCTGGCGGGCCGTCCTCCGGCGTTCAGAGGCTCCGGTCGACGACCGCCTTCGCCTCCTTTGCCGCCTGCTTCCAGCCGTACCCCTCCTCGTAGACGTGGCGCTTGTTTTCGAGCAGTTGCTCGGGACTGGACTCCTCGAAGCCGCCCCGCGCCCAGGTCCCCGACTCGTGGAGCCAGTCGACGACCAGCCGCTTGGTCTCGGGCCAGGTGAACCCGACCATCTCGTAGAAGGCCACCATCGCGAACACGCTGTTGTCGTGAGCGCCCGGAACGCTACCCTTCTCGTAGATCGTCCGCATCGGCTCGTAGGTGGGTTCGCGCAGCCGTTCCTTGCGCTCCCCGGGTGGCACGACCGCGAAGTTGCCCGACTCGTTTTCCTTCACCCGCTCGTCGCCTCGCAACCGGTCGAGGGCGGCCACGTGTAGCGGTCCCCACCCCTCGACGGCCTCCTGGAGGTCGCTTTCGGACATCGGCTCCGCCGACAGCCGCGCCAGAACTGGTACGTAGGCCCGCTCGATCTCGTGGTGCTCGCGCCCGGAAAACCGGCAGTCGGGCTCGTGGAGGTTGTTCCGGCTGCGACAGTCCGGACAGGGGTAGCCGAAATGCCCCGGCACGCCCGGTCGTTGTGCGTGCTGGTACAAATCGTTCGTGGTCCCGGGACGCAGGATGGCGCTCGCGGGGGCGGGACCGCAGACCCGCTCGGGGGCGGGAGCGGCGACCGTCCTCGCTCCCGCCGCGCCCCTCGGCACCGGATCACGTACCGGGCGACCATTTACCAGTGGGCCCCCCGAACGGCGACCGATGAGCTATCGAGCGATCGACGCCCTCCCGGACGCCGTCGACGCCGTGCGGGCGTTCGTGTGGCCGTTCGAGTGGTCGCGGTGGTGGCGGCTGGCGCTGATGGCCCTGTTCGTGGGCGGGGCGGGCGTCGGGAGCGTCAACGTGCCGGGACAGGTGCCGGGCATCTCCCTCGACGGGGGCGGGCCTGACGGCATCTCAGGCGGCGGGCCAGCACCGGCCGGCCTCGACGGGACCCTCCTCGTGGCGGTGGTCGCTGTCGTCGCGGTCGCGGTGCTGCTCGGCCTGGCGTTTGCGGCCGTCGGGTCGGTAATGGAACTGGCGCTGCTGGATTCGCTCGCGGCGGAGCGCGTCGAGGTGCGACGGTTCTTCCGGCGGCGGTTCCGGCAGGGGATCCGCCTGCTGCTGTTCCGGATCGGGCTGGGACTGGCCGGACTCGTCGCCGGTGCCGTGCTCGTCGGACTCGTCGCCGCGCCGGCGCTGGCGCTGGACGCTCCCGCGGCGTCCGTGCTGCTGGCTGTGGTCGCGATCCCGGTGTTTCTGGTGCTGGGACTGGCGCTTGCGCTTGCGAACGGGTTCACCACCGCGTTCGTCGCGCCGGTGATGGTAGCGGGCGACCGGACGCCGGTTCCCGCGTGGCGGCGGTTCTGGCCGGTGTTACGGGGGAACCTCGGCGAGATGGCAGTCTACGTCGTGGTCGCCGTCGTGCTGGCCGCCGTCCGCGGGATCGTCGTCGGCATCGCCGCCGGACTGGCCGCCGTCGCGTTGCTGATCCCGTTCGGCGTCGCCGGGATCGGCGCGTTCGCGCTCATGCAGTCGGCCCCGACCGTGGGGCTGGTGGTGCTGGTCGCCGTCGGCGCGCTGTTTCTACTGGCCCTGCTGGTGGCCGTGGCGTTCGTTCGGGCCCCGGTCGTCGTGTTCTTCCGGTACTACTGGCTGCTGTTGCTCGGCGACCTCGACCCAGATCTGGACCTGATTCCGGAGATGCGCGAGCGGATCCGGAACCGCGGCAGCCCGGGGACCCCGGCGACGGAATGAACCATTCCGAGCGAAACTGTTAGGCGGCCCCCCGACCAACCGGCGGGCGATGGACCGGCTCCACGCCCGGTATCCGTTTCTCGACGCCGCCCGCGAAGCCGTCGACGAGGCCGGCGTCGATCTCGCTGACCTGGTCGCCGACGGCGGGCCCGTGGTCGAGCGGGCCGTCGAGCGGGTCGAGACCTGCCTTCACGAGGGGACCGTCGGCGACCCGCACCGGGATCCGCGAACCGAGTTGCTGTCGTATCCCGCCTCCCGAGTGCTGGTCTCGCTGGTCGACCAGCCGGTACTGGTGCGCCGCTACGCCGCCGCCGAGGCCAGGACGGCCCACGGTCGATTCGTCCGCGACCTCGACGACGACGGCCTCCGCAGCGCCGGGGGGCGGGAGTTGACGCTTTCGTACCTGCTCGCGGAGTTCGACCTTTCGAGCCAGGTCAGGGAGACCGGAGACGGCTACCGCGTCGGCGTCGGGCCGTACCTCCGGCTGTCGGTCGAACTCGACGGCGAGCAGTGGCGACTCGTCGACCGCCCGCTCGCGGACGGCGAGGTCCCCCTCTCCCGGGACGAACTGCTCGCGCTGCTCCGGGAGGCGGTGCGTGAGCGGGTCGCCGAGGGGCTACCGTTCGACGTCCCCGACGCGGTCGCCGCGGGGCTGGAATCGGAAGTCGACCGGATCGAGGGACTGCTCGCCGACAGGCGACTGCCGGGGCGGGACGACCTCGACGCGGTGGTACCGGAGGCGTTTCCGCCCTGCATCGACGCGCTGCTGGCCCGGGCGGCGGCCGGGGAGTCGCTTTCCCACCACTCGCGGTTCGCGCTGGTGGCGTTCCTGACGAACCTCGGAATCGAGGCCGAAACGGTGGCCGGCGTCTTCGCCACCGACGCCGAGACCGCCCGCTACCAGGCCGAGCGCGTCGGCGAGGGGTACGCGCCGCCGTCGTGTGCCACGATGGTCGCGCTGGGCGACTGCGTGGACAAAGACGAGCGCTGCGAGACGATCGACCACCCGCTGTCGTACTATGCGGACGCGCTCGCCGAACTGGACGAACCGCCGTCCTGGGACGGCTCGCCGGCGGCGCTCCTCGAACGCAGTTGACGGCACATCGGCGGCGCTCCCGAGAGAGTCCCGAACCGGAGGCAGCCAGCACCGACCTCGCTTAGCCGCCGTTCTCGCCCTCGTCGTCGTCCTCGGTCGCCCTGCTGACCAGGGCCCCAACGACGGCCATGCCGACGACGAACAGCAGAAGCAGCGCGACCAGCGCGAACGCGCCAGTCTCGCCCAGCACGACGCCGGGGTCGGAGACCGTGGTCGGCGTGTCCCCGGCCGGGGTCGCGGTGCCGTTCGGCGTCCCCGTCCCGCCGAAGGAGGGCGTCGTCCCGTAGATGGCCCCGGCGGCGAGCACGACGGCGATGAAAACGACCGTCGCCACGACCGGCGCCCCGAACTTGATCAACACGTCCCGCTCGACGTCCATGCCCGGGCGTTCCCCGGCCCCCGACAAAAGGGCTTCGAACCCCGGAGGCGACGCGGCCGCCGGGCCGTCCCGCGGAACGCCGGCGGGGCCCGCCCGCATCCGCGACCGTTTCGCATCCGCGACCGTTCCCCGTTGTGACCGTCCCGAGACGACGGGAAGCCTCAAGGCCGCCGAGTCCGTACCTGCACACGAGCAGGCGACCGCTCGCGAGACGCATGTCATACACGCCCCACCCGGCCGACGACGCGCTCGACGACCGGACGCGCCGGGCACGGACGGAGCAGATGGCCGTGGTTGCGCTCGGCGGCGGCATCTACGCCGTCGACAGCGAGAGCGGCGCGACCTACACCGTCGACCTGCCCGGCGGCCGGTGCACCTGCCCGGACCACCGCTACCGCGGCGGGTGGTGCAAGCACCTCCGGCGGGTCGACGGCGAGGTCGCTGCCGGGACCGTTCCGCCGCCCGGGTTCGCGCCGGTCGAGTGTGCGGTCTGTGGCCGCCGGTTCCACGCGGCGGAACCGGCCGAATCACCCCATTACTGCGAGCGCTGCGACCGCGACCCGGGGGAGTTCGTCGTCGACCGGGAGACGGGCGACCTGCTGGTCGTCGCCAGCGGGCCCGCCGGCCGAGCCGACGAGACGCCGGTCCCCGGCCACGACGTGACCGTCGCAGACTATCCCGGCAACGAGGGTTACCTCGACGACGACCCGGTCGTCGAGGTGCTGTATCCGCTCACGTCCGGCACGACCGGCGAGGACGTCGCCCCCGGCGACCTGCAGCGGTACCGCTTTCCCGCCTCGCGGCTTCGCGACTCCGGCGACGCCGAGCGTGAGTGACGATCCCCGACCACGTCCGAATCCTTTTATTTGATACCAACCGAACGTGTGACATGGCGAGTTCACCTGTGGACAAGGCGAGCGGGGAGCCGGAACAGGAGATCCGGCTCGTCGATTCCGGGGAGATGTGGATCGCGACGGACGTCGAGACCGGCGTGACAAGCCAGGGAGCGACCCGCGCGGACGCACTGTCGAATCTCGACGAAGCCGTCGCACTCCATCGAGAGCAGATCGGCGAGTCCGTTGAACCGCTCGAAAACGAGCGAGACGTACTCCGGGAGTTCGGAATCGATCCCGACGAGGTTGAGCAGGCTCGCGAGGAGTCCGACGATCTCCCGGAGTTCATGCGGTAAGCGGGCCGATGCCCGCGAGCGACTTCTCCGGTCGCGACGTCGTAAAGGGGTTGACCAAAAATCGATTTCGTCTCGTCGGTCGGACCGGGAGCCACGTCAAACTCCGGTACGGACACCCGACGAACGACGAGGACGTGCGGGTTGTTACGGTCCCGATGCACGACCGGATCGACGCGACGACGCTTCGGTCCATCGCCGAACAGGCAGGGGCCAGAGAGTTCGATGCGTTTCGGCAGTGGATCGACCGTCAACGGTGAGGGAGTTGCCTACTCCAGCATCTCTGCGGCCTCCTCGGCGTCCAGGGCCCCCGACTCGACGGCGTGCAGCACGTCCAGCGTCTCCTCCTCGGGCCCGTCGTCGCGCTCGCCCACCTCGCCGAGCGTGACCTTCTCGGAGTGGCCGACCAGTTCCGCGAAGTCGGTGCCCTCCGCGACGGCCGTCTCCTTTTTGACCCGGTAGTTGCCGCCGTCGGTCCGGTAGAGGTCGCCCGGGTGGAAGAAAAACCAGTCCTCGCGGTCGAACCTGACCCCGACCCGCGGTTTCGCGCCGAAGTTGCGCGAAAAGTACACCAGCGCCTCGACCTCCTCGCCGTCCAGGTAGATGGGGTCGCCCGCCGAGGACTTGGCCTCGATGGCGTAGAACGTCTCGCCGTCGCCGGCCAGCACGTCCGGGAGTTCCCGCTCGGTGGCGCTACCGCTTGCCGGCGCACGCATCACCGCAAAGCCCGCCTCGTCGAGCGCGTTGACGAGTTCGCGCTCGCGGCGGTCGCCCTTCCGGTTGGAACTCATCCGTCGTGGCTGTGGCCGCCAGTCGCTTAAACGGGGCGATGGATCGCCGGCGACCGGGGGTTCCTGCGGGCGCGATCTACGTCCCGTGCTGCCAGGAGTCCATGTACTCCTCCTGTTCGGGGGTTAGTTCGTCGAACTCGACGCCCTCGGCGTCGAGTTTGATCTCGGCGACCTCCCGGTCGAGTTCGTCGGGGACCTCGTGGACGCCGGGCTCGTAGGCCTCGCCGTGCTCGACCATCTCGCGGATCGAGACCGCCTGGACGCCGAAGCTCTGGTCCATCACCTCGACGGGATGGCCCAGGGCTACCGGCGTCGCGAGGTTGACGAGTCGCCCCTCCGCGAGCACGTTCAGCCGCCGGTCGTCGTCCATCTCGTAGGTCTCGACGCCCTCCCGGGACTCGTAGCGGTCGACCGCCAGGTCGTCCAGGGCGTCCAGGTCGATCTCGATGTCGAAGTGGCCGGCGTTGGCCAGGACGGCGCCGTCCTGCATCCGTTCGAAGTGCTCCCTGACGATCACGTCGCGGTTGCCGGTCGTCGTGACGAACACGTCCCCGACTTCGGCGGCCTCGGCCATCGGCATGACGTCGTACCCCTCCATGTGGGCATCCAGCGCCCGCCGGGGCTCGACTTCAGTGACGACGACCTCGGCGTTCTGGCCAGCGGCCTTCTTCGCGACGCCTTTGCCACAGTAGCCGTAGCCGGCGACCACGACGGTCTTGCCCGCCCACGAGAGGTTCGTCGTCATCGCGATCGAGGCCAGCGAGGACTCGCCGGTGCCGTGGACGTTGTCGAACAGCCGCTTCATCGGCGTGTCGTTGACAGCGAACACCGGGTACTCCAGGGCGCCGTCGTCGTCCATCGCCCGCAGACGGTGGACCCCGGTGGTGGTTTCCTCGCACCCGCCGACGATGGAGTCGATCAGTTCGGGGTGGTCCTCGTGGATGGCCGCGACAAGGTCCATCCCGTCGTCGACGGTCACCGTCGGCTCGTGGTCGATGACCGCCTCGATGGCAGCGTAGTAGTCGTCCTCGTCGACGCCGCGGCGGGCGTAGGACTTGACGCCGTCGCGGTTGTCGAGGGCGGCGCTGACGTCGTCGTGGGTCGAAAGCGGGTTACAGCCGGTGATCGCGACCTCCGCGCCGCCGGTCGCCAGCAGTTCCGCCAGCGCCGCCGTCTTGGCCTCGACGTGCATCGCCATGCCGACGACCTCCCCGTCAAGGGGCTTCTCCTCGCGGAACTGCTCGCGCAGCGACGTCAGGATCGGCATGTGCTGGCGCGCCCAGTCGATCTTCCGGCGGCCACTTTCGCGAACCGTCTCGGGGTCGTCGAGCTGCTTCGTAATTCGCGGGTAGCTCATGCTCGACCGGTGGGCCAGCGCGAACAAAACCCTGCCGAAGCCTGGACCCGCTCGCGGGGCGGTGCTGGCGGATGCCCGGCAGTTCGTGCGGAGGAAAACGCCGGGATGGCGACTCGCGTGATGAAAAGTTCGTGGAGGGAAGCTCGCTGTGACGACCGCGAGAAGCGAAACTGCAGTCGACCGCTCAGTTCAGCGGGTCGATCCGGACGCCGATGGAATCGCTGTCCTCGTCGTCGTCATCGTCGTCTTCGTCGTCGTTCGGCGGGCCGGCGTGGTCCGGCGGGCCGCCCCGCTCATCGTCGGACTCGTTGTCGTCGGTCTCGTCGTCGTCAGGCGGGCCGGCGTGGTCCGGCGGACCGCGCTCGTCGCCGTCGGTCTCGTTGCCGTCGTCCTCACCCGGGGGACCCGCGTGTTCGGGCGGGCCCTGGGTCCTGTTTTTCGACTCGTTGGTCAGCCACTCCGGCGGGCCGGCGTGGTCCGGCGGGTTGCCGGGGTTGTTCTCCAGGACGTACTCCGCGACGAGCGGGCCGATGTGGGAGACGTTGGAGTCGTTCTGCAGCGAGTGGACGAAGTTCGACACCCGGTCGCCGAACGACTCGTTGGCGACCGTCTCGTTGCCCTCCGACTCGTTGGTGTCGTTGCTCGACGCTACCAGCGTGGCCGTCGTGGTGGCGTTCAGGCCGTCGGCCTCGGCGGTGACGCTGACGTTGACCGTCTCGCCGGGCGCCGGCAGCGACACCGTGCCGTTTTCGTCGGTGGTGTAGTTGCCCGCGCCCTCGTAGGTGGCGTTCTCGTCGAGCACCTCGACGATCACCGACGCGTTCTCGACTGACGACGTCGAGGTGGTGTTGTTCTCCGTGACCGACTCGGTGACCGTCACCGTGGCCGATCCGTCGTCATTCTGTGTGACGCTGACTGACAGGTCCGTGCTCCCGGCGGCCGCCGGGGCGGCAGCCCAGCCGACCATCAGGGCGACCGCGAGGAGCGCGAACGGTACCGTGCGGTCCATCTCATCGGATCGAACGGCGACCACCCCCAAAAACCCGCAGCCAAATTCAGGGCCGTTCACACCGTTTACGAACCCGTTCGAACGTTTTAGCCACCTCCAAAACGTTTAAAACGGCCTCTCAAACCTTTTTCTGTATTCGTCAACGCTGAATGCAACCACGCCCGAGACGGGTATCGGCAGATGGGGCGGGTGATTACGCGACCACCCACACCAAGAGCAAGAGGCTACGCGACCACCCAAACCGAACACGGAGAGCTACACGTCGGCCCGCGCCAGCAGCGACGCGGCCCGCTCGCTGGCACGTCGGCGGACGCCGGCCTCGTCGAGGGTCCTGATCTCACGGTCGGCCATCAGCACCTCGCCGTCGGCGACGGTGTGGCGGACGTCGCTCCCCCGGACGGCGTACGCAAGCAGGCTCACCAGGTCGTGCTCGGGCGTGAGGTGGGGCGCCTGCAGGTCGACCACCGCCAGGTCCGCGGGCGCACCCTCCGCGATGCGGCCGCCGTCGAAGCCGATGGCGTCCGCCCCGCCCGCGGTGGCCATCCGGACCGCGGCGGCGGCGTCGACCGCGGCGGCGTCGTCGGCGCGCAACTTGCCGACCATGGCGGCGTCCCGGAGTTCGTCGAACACGTCCAGGTCGTTGTTCGAGGCCGGGCCGTCGGTGCCGACGCCGACGTCGATTCCGGCGTCAAGCATCGCCTGGACCGGGGCCATGCCGCTGTTGAGCTTCATGTTCGAGGCCGGACAGTGGGCGACCCCGGTGCCGGACTCGGCGAGCAACTCGATCTCGGTCTCGTCGACGTGGACCGCGTGGGCGACGAAGACGTCCTCGCCGAGCAGGCCGAGGTCGTCGGCCCACTCCAGCGGCCGGACGCCGCGCTCCTCGACGATGGGGTCGACCTCCGCCTCGGTCTCGTTGGCGTGGATGTGGATCGGGAGATTCGCCTCGCGGGCGCGCTCGACGGACTC
>JAZKSB010000006.1:0-24021 GCA_036626315.1 Halobacteriales archaeon | reverse complement strand
TTGCGGGTGCGGTTCTGGCGCTGGTCGCGCTGCTGGAGGCGTGGGAACTCGTGGCGACGACGCTCCCCCGGCGAGCGGCGATCCTCGGCGGCCTGCTCGCGGCGGCTGCCGTCTTGGTCGTCTCCGACCGCCCCCGGCCGACGCCGCTCCCGCACGCGGTCGGGTCGATCCCGCTGCTGTATCACGGGTTCTACGTCGCGGTGCTGGTCGGGTTCGGATTCGCCGCCGAGCAACCCGCGCTGCTCGTCGTCAGTGCGGCCATGATCGCCGTCTCGGTTCTCCTCCACTGGGCTCCCGGGCGTGGCTCTCTGGCCCAGGTCGGACCCGCAGACTGACTCGAGGACGCTTCTCCCGGGCGTTCCCGTCGTCGCTGGCGGCTACTCCTGCTCTCTCTCGACAGCCGCGAGCAGTCGGTCGCGGGCGTCCGTGGCTGAAAGCGTCCCCTCTTCGAGGGCCGCCAGCACATCGCCGTACAGTTCCAGTTCCTCGGTGTTGCGGTCGAGTTCCGCCTGCAGGTCCGACCCCGACGCGGCGGTCGCCCGGTAGTTGTCCCGGGCGGCCTGGCGGACGTCCTCGACCTCCGCCACGAGGTCGGGGTCGAACTCGACGCCGGCGTCGGCGGGCAGCGCCTCCACGTCCTCGATGTCGTCGACGGCCGCCTCGACCGATCGGTCTGCCTGCCGGACGATCTCGGCCTCCAGTTCCTGCAGGCGCTGCTGGAGTCGCTTCCGGGTCTCCTCGCTGTCCCGCAGTTCCGCCTGGATGTCGACGTGTCGCCCCGACAGCGTGCCCACGCGGCGCCGGATCACCCCGATCAGCGCGGCCTCCTCGCCGGGCCCGATCGCAGCCAGGCGCTCGCGAAACTCCTCGCGGTCCATGGTCCGGCATCGCTCTCGCCGTATATTAGTGTCCGGGCAGCGGCGGGCCAGGCCACGCCTCGACGGCGAACCACGGTCGATGTCGCCGGATTCCAGCCAGTGGGTTCCGGGCGGGGTCGCCGGGACCGCAATCTACTCCCCGCGGGACCGCGAGGGAGAGGCATGAACGAGGCAGCCGCTCCGCGGATCGGCGTCGACGTCGGCGGCACGTTCACCGACGTCGTCCGGCTGGACGACGGCCGGCTGCGGACCGACAAGACGCCGTCGACGCCCGCGGCCCCCGAGCGCGGCGTCGTCGACGGGCTGGCGGCCGCCGCGGACGCGGGACTCTCGCTCGAGGCCCTGGGCTACTTCGGCCACGGCACCACCGTCGCGACCAACGCGGTGCTGGAAGGGGAGTGGGCGGACACTGCGCTGGTGGCCACCGGGGGGTTCCGGGACGCCCTGGAGATCGGCCGGCAGGACCGGCCGGACATCTATGACCTGGCCGCCGACAAGCCGGCCCCGGTGGTCCCCCGGGACCGCCGCCACGAGGTCGCCGAACGGCTCGACGAGCGCGGCCGGGTGCTCGAGCCGCTGTCGGAGGCGGCGGTCGAGCGGGTCGTCGACGCGGTCGGCGACGTCGACGCGGTCGCCGTGTCGCTTCTGTTCGCCTTCGAGAACGACGACCACGAGCGACGGATCGCGGAGCGACTGCGCGAGCGGCGCGACGTCGCCGTCTCGCGGTCGTCGGCGGTGCTGCCGGAGATACGCGAGTACGAGCGCACCCTCGCGACCGCGCTGAACGCCGCGCTGAAGCCGGTCATGGGCGAGTACGTGACGACGCTTTCCGACGCCGTCGCCGACCTGGGCGTCCCCGTCGAGCCCCGGATCATGCAGTCCGGCGGCGGCACGATGGCCGCCGAGCAGGCCCGAACTCGCCCGGTCAACACGCTGCTGTCCGGCCCCGCGGCGGGCGTCCAGGGGGCGGCCTACGTCGCCGGCCGCCGCGGCACCGACGACGTCGTGACCATGGACATGGGCGGGACCTCCTGTGACGTCTCGCTGGTCGTGGACGGCGACCCGACGGTGACCACCGAGACGACGGTCGGGGACTACCCCGTCTCGGTCCCGGCGGTCGACGTCCACACCGTGGGGGCGGGCGGCGGCTCCGTCGCCTGGCTGGACGAGGGCGGCGCGCTGCGGGTCGGCCCCCGGTCTGCCGGTGCCGACCCCGGCCCGATCTGCTACGGTCGCGGGGGCACCGAGCCGACGATCACCGACGCCCACCTGCTGCTCGGCCGGCTCTCGCCCGACCGGCTGCTCAGCGAGGAGCTGTCGGCGGACGTCGAGGCGGTCCGGGCGGGCGTCCGGGAGCGGGTCGCGGAGCCGCTTTCGCTCTCCGTCGAGGAGGCCGCCGCCGGCATCCTGGATGTCGCCAACGCGAACATGGAGCGGGCGCTGCGGGTCGTCTCCGTCGAGCGCGGCCACGACCCCCGGAACTTCACGCTGGTGGCGTTCGGCGGTGCCGGCCCGCTGCACGCGGGGGCGCTGGCGTCGTCGCTGGGCATCCCGGAGGTGGTCGTCCCCCGGACGGCGGGCGTGCTGTCCGCGCTCGGGCTGCTGGTCAGCGACGTCGTCTACGACTTCGGGACGACGCGGGTCCGCCCGCTGTCGGGCGTCGAGCCGTCGGACCTGGCCGCGGAGTTCGCGGATCTAGAGGCGAAAGGGACCGACCGCCTCGACGCGGAGGGGTTCCCGCCGGACCGGCAGGCGATCGAGCGCACCGTCGACCTGCGGTACGTCGGCCAGTCGTTCGACCTGTCGGTGCCGGTGCCCGACGGCGACCTGGACGCCGACGCGGTCGCCGGCCTGGTCGAGCGGTTCCACGAGCGCCACCGCGAGCGCTACGGCCACGCCGACCCCGAGGAGCCCGTCGAACTCGTCGCCGTCCGCCTGCGGGCGCGAGGGCTGGTCGACCCGCCGGATCTCGCCCCGCCGGCCGCCGGCGGGACCGCGGCGGACGCCGTCCGGGAGACCCGCCCGGTGGGGTTCGACGGGGCGTTCGTCGAGACCCGCATCTACGACCGCTCGAAACTGCCCGCCGGCGCGGCGTTCGACGGCCCCGCGGTCGTGGAGGGCACCGAGAGCACCGTCGTCGTCCACCCCGACCAGCGCGCGACGGTCGACGACGACGGCAACGTCGTCCTGGAGGTGAGCGTCGATGGCTGACGGTGCCCCCGATCGGGCGGGCGACCCGACCGCCCGACCGGACGTCGACCCCGTCACGCTGGAGGTCGTCCGCAACGCCGCCGAGGCCGTCGCCGAGGAGATGAACGCGACGCTGGTCCGGACGAGCTACTCGCCGAACATCAAGGAGCGCAAGGACTGCTCGTCGGCGGTGTTCGACGCCGCGGGCGAGATGGTCAGCCAGGCGGAGAACATCCCCGTCCACCTCGGCGCGATGCCGTTCTCGGTGGCCGCCGCCGTCGAGCGGTTCCCCCCGGAGACGCTGTCGCCGGGCGACGCCGTCCTGCTCAACGACCCGTTCCACGGCGGGGCCCACCTCCCGGACCTGACGCTGGTGACGCCGATCTTCCACGACGGCGACGTCGTCGCGTTCGCCGCCAACCGCGCCCACCACGCCGACGTCGGCGGTGTCCGCGGGGGCAGCGTCGCCGCCGACTCGACGGAGATCTACCAGGAGGGACTGCGCATCCCGCCGGTGAAACTCTACGAAGCCGGCGAACCCAACGAGGCCGTCTTCGAGCTGCTCCTGTCGAACGTCCGCACGCCCGACGAGCGCCGGGGGGACCTGCGCGCCCAGCAGGCCGCAAACGAGACCGGCCGCGAGCGGTTCTCGGAGCTGGTCGCCGAGCACGGGCGCGACCGCCTCGCCGAGGTGCTCGACGCCGTCAAGGACTACTCCGAGCGCCGGATGCGCGCCGAGATCGGGGACCTCCCCGACGGCGAGTACTCGTTTGCGGACGTGCTCGACGACGACGGCCGCGGCAACGAGGACCTGCCCGTCGAGGCGACGGTGATTGTGGATGGCGACGCGCTTCGGGTCGACTTCGCGGGGACGGCGGACCAGACTGAGGGCCCGGTCAACGCCGTGTTCGCGGTCACGGCGTCGGCGACCTACTACGTCGTGCGCGCGGTCACCGACCCCGCGATTCCGCCCAACGAGGGAAGCTACCGCCCGGTGACCATCGACGCGCCGGCGGGCAGCATCGTGAACGCCGAGCCGCCGGCGGCGGTCGTCGGCGGCAACCTGGAGACGTCCCAGCGGGTGACCGACGTGCTGCTGGGGGCGTTCGCCCAGGCGGTCCCGGGGCGCGTCCCGGCGGCCGGGCAGGGGACGATGAACAACGTCACCTTCGGCGGCACCGACCCCCGCGACGGCGCCGCCTACACCTTCTACGAGACCCAGGCCGGCGGCTTCGGCGCCCGCGGGGACGGGGACGGGATGGACGCGGTCCACGTCCACATGAGCAACACGCTGAACACCCCCGTCGAGGTGCTGGAGACGGCCTACCCACTGCGCGTGCAGCGGTACGCGCTCCGGCCGGACTCGGGCGGCGCCGGCGAGCACCGCGGCGGCCTCGGCCTGCGGCGCGACGTCACGGTCCGGGGCCACCGCGCGACGTTCAGCCTGCTTGCCGACCGCCACCGCCACGCCCCCTACGGACTCGACGGCGGCGAACCGGGAGCGCGGGGCGCGGCCTACCGGGTCGACGGTGACGCCGGCGGCGGAGGTGGTGATCCCGAAGACGCCGCCGGCGAGCGCCTGCCGCCGAAGTCGACCCACGAACTCCCGGCGGGCATGACGGTCACCGTTCGCACGCCCGGCGGCGGCGGCCACGGCGACCCCGCCGAACGCGACCCGGACGCGGTCCGCCGGGACGTGCGACTCGGCAAGGTCAGCCCGGAGGCGGCCCGCGAGTTGTACGGGGTCGACGTGGCCGACGAGGGGACGGAGTGACCGGCCGCCGTCGGGCCCCGGCCTCAGTCGTCGCCGGTCCCGTGGGGCACCGACAGCACGACCGCCTCGCCGTCGATGACCTGCTCGCCGCCGGCGCTGGCGGTCGTCGCGACCCGCAGGCGGTCGCCCTCGACGTGCTCGACGACCTCGACCTCGGCGATGACCGTCTCGCCGGGTTCGACCGGCGCGAGAAACGACAGGTCCTGGCTCACGTAGACGACGTCGCCGGGCAGGTCCGCGAGCGCGGCGCTGATCGCGCCCGCGGTGAGCATCCCGTGGGCGACCCGCCCGCCGAACGGCCCGTCGGCGGCGTAGTCGTCGTCGACGTGGAGCGGGTTGTCGTCGCCCGTGAGGGCGGCGAACGCCTCGATGGCTTCGGTCGTGGCCGCGAGCGTCCCGGTGGCGGAATCGCCGACGCTGGCTGCTGGCATACCACGAGCGGGGGCGTCGACGCGGTTCAACGCCTGGGTTAACATGTGAATGGAGGGGTTGAATAGTCGCGCAGACGGCAGTTCCTCCATGCCGAGCGTACGCAACGACGGCGTGACCGTCGCCTACGACCGGACGCCCGGGTCCCGCGACGAGGTGGTCGCGTTCGTCGAGGGCTGGAGTTACGGCCGGTGGATGTGGCGCTGGCAGCGGGCCGCCCTCGAGGCCTACGAGACGCTGGTGATGGACAACCGCGGCACCGGCGACTCGGCGGCCCCCGGATTCGGCATGGGCGGGTGGCTCGCGAAGGTCCCCGAGTCGCTGCGCCAGCTGTTGATCTACAAGTTCCACCGCGAGCAGTACGCCATCGACCGGCTGGCCGACGACCTGGACGCGGTGCTCGAAGACGCCGGCGCGGAGTCGGCCCACGTCGTCGGCGCGAGCATGGGTGGGATGGTCGCCCTGCAGTACGCGCTGGACCACGACCGGGCGGCGTCGCTGTCGTTTCTCTGCACGACTGCGGGCGGCGACGTGGCGAACCTGATCCCCGAGGAGACCCGGCAGCACCTCGACTCGGTGCCCGACGGCCTGGACGAGCGCGAGCGGGTGAAGTACCTCATGGAGCCGGCCACCACCGAGGCCTGGCGCGAGGACAACCCCAAGGTGCTCGACGACGTCGTCGACTGGCGGCTCCGGCAGGACGCCGGCCTCGCGGCCCGCGACGCCCAGGCGATGGGGCAACTCGGCTTCGACGTGCGGGACCGGCTCGAGGAACTCGACGTGCCGACGCTCGTGATGCACGGCACGGGCGACGAGGTGGTGCCGTTCGAGCGCGGCGAACGCCTCGCGGCGGGGCTGGACGCCGAGTTCGAGGTCTTCGAGGGTGCACCCCATCTGTTCTTCATCGAGCGCGCGGACGCCGTCAACGACCGCCTCCGGGAGTTCCTGGAGGGGTCGGCGTGACCGACGACCGGTTCCCCGGGTCGGCACAGTCGCCCCGGCCGTTTCGGTGGGTCGGCGCCTGGAGCGAGCGCCGGGCCGCGCTGTCGCCGGACCGCACCGCGCTGGTCGACCGCACCACGGGCCGGGAGTTCACCTACGCCGACCTCGACGCGCGGGCCAACCGGGCAGCCCGCCTGCTTTCCGACCGCGGCGTCGGTCGGGGCGACCGCGTGGCCGTCGTCTCCCGGAACCGCCCGGCGCTCGTGGACCTGTTTTTCGCGACCGCGAAGGTCGGCGCCGTGCTCGCGCCGCTGTCCCACCGCCTGGCGCCCCCGGAACTCGTCGAGATGCTGAACGGGATCGAGCCGTCGCTGCTGGTCGTCGAGGCGCCGTTCGACGACCTGGCCCGGGCGGTGCTCGAGGCCGAGGACGCGGCATTCGACGCCCCTGTGGTGTCGCTTTCGACCGGCGAGGCCGACGGCGAGTGGCCGGCCTACGGGGAGACGCTCCCGGGGGACGACTCGCCCGTCGAGACGCCCGACCTCTCGCCGGCGGACCCGCACCTGTTTTTGCACACCGGCGGGTCGACGGGCACGCCCAAGGAGGTCGTCGTCCCCCACGGCGCGGTGGTGTGGAACTCGCTGAACACCATCACCGCCTGGGGCATCCGGGAGGACGACGTGACGCCGCTTCTGTTCCCGATGTTCCACACCGGCGGCTGGAACGTGATCACCGTCCCCGTCTTCCACATGGGCGGGACCGTCGTCCTCGCCCGCGCGTTCGACCCCGGGGAGATCCTCCGGACCGTCGAGCGGCGGGCGGCGACCGTCCTCGTCGCGGTCCCCGCCCAGCTGCGGATGATGGTCGAGCACGACGACTGGGCGGCGACGGACCTGTCGACGCTGCGGGTCGCCAAGTCCGGCGGCGGCCCCGCCAGACAGCAGATCATGGAGGCGTGGTGGGACCGCGGGGTCAACCTCTCGCAGGGCTACGGGCTCACGGAGATCGGCCCGAACAACTTCGAGATGCCCGACGACTGGCCCCGCGAGAAGGCCGACAGCGTCGGCGTCCCGGCGCCCCACGTCGACGCCCGCGTCGTCGACGAGGACGGCACCGAACTCGGGGCCGGCGAGGTCGGGGAACTGGAACTGGCCGGCCTGCACGCCGGGGCGGGCTACTGGCGAAACGAGGAAGAGACCGCGGCGACGTTCGGGGGCGACTCCGCGAGCGAAGGGGGCGGGTCCTCGACGGGGGGGACTCCCTCGGGCGGGTGGGTCTCGACGGGCGACCTGGCGCGGCGCGACGAGGCGGGCTACTACTACATCGAGGGGCGCAAGAAGAACATGTACGTCAGCGGCGGCGAGAACGTCTACCCGCCGGAAGTCGAGGACGAGATCGCGGACCACCCGGCGGTCGCGGAGGTGGTCGTCGTCGCGGTCCCCGACGAACAGTGGGGCCAGGTCGGCAAGGCGGTCGTCGAACCCGCCGCGGGCGCCGCCGAGGACGACTTGACCATCGAGGAACTCAGGTCGTTTCTCGACGACCGCCTGGCGCGGTTCAAACAGCCCCGCCACCTGGCGTTCGTCGAGGAGCTGCCCACGTCCGGCCCCTCGAAGATCGACCGCCAGGCCGTCGAGGAGCGGTTCGGCGGGGGGTGAGGCGAGCGGGGGGCCGCTCCCGGCAAACGGCTCGAACGGTAGTGTTCAGATAAGCTTGTTCCATGCGAACGTGAAGGATTTGAGCCAGTCGTCAGCTGTTTCTGCAGCGGCGTGGCTGAAACAGTTTGAAAATGAAGACGTCCAACGTTTTACCTCACGAAAGACACGTTCGATACTGCTCCGAGTTCCATAGCGTTCGTATCTGAACTCGAGGCCGTGTCGGGTGCAAGCGTCTTTCAACGATTGCGATCCATCGATGAGAAAGACGGCGTTCACGAGAGCAAAGCTCTCGTGCAGGCCATCAGAACGCGACGCGTTCTGAGGACGTCGTCGACGTCGTGTTTCTCGCGGAGTTCAGCGAAGAAAGAGTGAGTGAACGGGTTGTTTGCCGTCGGCTCAAGCGCTGTATGAAGCAATTCGTTCGATTCAGGATCGACAGCTGCGTGCAGCCAGTGTATTCGTCGTCAAGTCGGATCACGGTTTCGTCGACCGCAACCTGATCCGGGTTCCGTCCGTCTGCGGGCTGTAGATCGACTTTGTGAACCCAGTTGTTTACGGTCGAGCGCGCCCGCTCGACACCAAATATCGCAAGATTAGAAACAGTGTTCGAAAGCGAGAGTCCAGCGAGATATAGGAGAATACTGAGCTTCATCAGAAATCGCGGTGTCGCTTCGCGCTCCACAAATTCTAAGTCGATCTGGTCGATACTCCCGCTGAAACGTGCGTTTTCGGGCATAGTCACTTTGCAAACGCCACGCCTCACTCTTCAGTCCTTATCTGAACACCGCCACTCGAACAGTGGAAACTGTTTTCCGTCCCTGTCGACGAGTAGGAACGATTCGCGAGGACGGGACAATGCACGACATCGCGATGGACATGGAACAGTACGACTGTCCGTTCATCGACACGACCGACGATCACGACGTCTCCTTTTCGGCCGTCCAGTGGAACTTCGACACCGCCGCCCGCCGGCTGGAGACCCGGATGATCGTCGACGGTCCCGACCGCGCGGCGCTGGACGACGGCCTGACGGCCCTGCGCGCCCACGACGGCATGCACGATTTCGACCTGCTGCGGAAGCGGGAGGGCGTCGCCCAGATCCGGACGGTGATCGACGAGACCGACGCGATGGAGACGGTCCGGCGCAACGACGGCTACATCACCGGCCCCTTCTACATCGAGGACGGCAGCGAGGTCTGGCACGTCGGCTTCGACAGCGCGGGCGTCGCCGACGGCGCGCTCTCGGAACTAGACCGCAACAACGAGTTCGACGTCATCGAGCGCGACCACGTCGACCTCCCGGAACTGCAGGACCTGATCAACAACGCCGGCGCGGCGATGGCGCTGATCCAGGGCACCCGCGACCTGTCGGACACCGAACGCCGGACGCTGGAACGGGCCGCCCGCGGGGGGTACTTCCGGACGCCCCGCGAGACGGACCTGGGCGATCTGGCCGAGGAGTTCGACGTCTCGAAGCCGGCAGTCTCGAAGAACCTCCGGCGCGGCCAGCAGAAACTCCTCGAACAGGTCACCGAGGCCATCGAGAAGCTCGACGGGTGACCCGCCGCCGGCGACGGGCGGTCCCCCGGCCCGCGTGCCTCCCTCGCCAGCCGCTCGCGTACCTGTCCGGCCCGCGTGCCTACCTCGCCAGCCGCTCGCGCAGTCGCCCGACTGCGTCGTCGGGGTCCGGCACCGACGCCGCCTGCAGCACCCGCGCGAGCGCCAGCCCGAACAGCAGCGCGGCGCCCCACAGCCCCGGCTGCAACAGGAAGTACGCCGGCCGCAGTGCAGTCGTCGCGGGCACCGCCTCGGACATCCGGACGACCAGCAGCCACAGGCCGTACGAGTGGAGATGAACCAGCAACAGGCCCGCGACGGGCACCGCCGGATGGCCGTCCCGGCGCAACTCCGAGGCGGTCAGGATCGCCGCCGCCGGCAGCAGCGCGACCAGGTAGTAGGTGTACGCCAGCGGCGCCAGCAGCGGGAAGCCGGCGACCCCGAGCGCGAACACCTCCCGGTCGACGCCGTCGGCGAAGACCGCGGCACCGGCGACGACGGCGCTTCCGACCACGCGCAGCGCCGTCGACTCGGCCAGCCAGCCCAGCGGGCGGTAGTACGGCGCCAGCCACAGCGCCGGCGACCGCGCCTCGCTGCCGCGCTCGACGCCCCACCGAAGCACTTCGACGTAGGTCCGGTGTTTGCCGACCCCGAAGATCAGGACGGACGCGGCCAGCAGCACGGCGCCGGCGGCGAGGGCGCCGGCCATGCGGTCCCGATCCGCGAGCAGGTGCGCGCCGACGGGGGCGTACACCGGCTTGACGGCGCCGACGACGGCGGTGGCCGCGCCGCTGGCGGCGGCCCACGGGCGGCTGTCGGTCCGCTCGCCGCGGTCCAGCGCCACGAACGACAGGGCGAGCAGGCCGGCCATGAACGCGGCGGTCTGGCCCATCTTCACCGAGAGCAACAGCGGCTGGAACCCGACCAGAAGCCACAGCAGGGCGCCGCGCTCGTACCACCGCAGGCGAAGCCCCAGCGACCCGGCGACCAGTTGCATCCCGGTCCACAGAAGCCCCACCGAGAGCACCTCCCAGACGACGGCCGCCCGCTCGAACGAGAAGACGGCGAACTGCCGGAACAGCACGACCACGATCGGCGGATAGAGGAACGTGCCGTGGAAGCCCCCGGCCTCGGTCCGCTGGTAGAGGGGCTCGCCGGCCAGCCACCGGTTGACCGCGCCGGCGTACGCGCCGAAGTCCCAGAAGTCGAACCCCGGCGCAACGCCGGCCCCCCGGAGCCACCAGTCGGCCGCCGGCCAGGCGAACAGCGCCGCCAGCAGGGCGACGGACAGCGCCACGAACCCGGGGCGGGTCCGGCGCAGCGCCCACAGACGAGCGAGGACGGACATGGGCCGCCGTTCCCGTGGGAGCACTAAATACTTCGTGTACCCGAAAACGGCGGTTTGACCGACCGGGGGCGGTCGCAACGCGAAACGGTCGGCGGTCGCGCCCTACCCGAACTTGTACTTCACGCCGGCGCCGTTGTCGGGGTACTCCCAGACCACGTTGTCGTGGGGGCAGGCGAACCGGCAACTGCCACACTCCAGGCAGTTCTCGTAGGCGATTGTGGGCACGTCGCCCTCGTCGCGCCAGACGTCGGCGGGACAGACGGTGACGCACTCGTAGGTCTCGCAGGACTCACAGACCTCCGGCTCGGTCACGCCGAGGTGGGACTCGCCGGCGTCGGTGTAGTTGATGGTGTACAGGCGGTCCTCGATCGATGCGTTCTCCACGTCGGGGGTGTCGGGTTCTGCGCTCATCGTTGGTCAGGACAGCATCTTCCGGTATCTCCAGGCGTACTTCGCGGCGCCGAACCACCCGCCGGTCGCCTCGAGCAGTCGCTTTCTGGCGTTTTTCGCGTGTTCCTTCTTCGGGGTGCGGTCCATCCTGAAGTACTCGCTGCTGGCGTCGGCGAGCGCCTCGGGCAACTCCGAGAACAGGAACTCCCGGTCCTTCTCGACGCGGCCCTGGAACCAGTTGTAGTGCTCCAGGTTCTCGACGACGAAGGAGTTCTCCAGGTCCTCGCGGTAGGCCGACAGGGCGTCGGCGTCGGTCCGTCCCGCTTCGAGGGCGTCGGCGATGGCCTCGGCGGCGTGGTAGCCGCTCTCGACGGCCATGTTCGTCCCCTCCAGGTGGACGCCGTTGTTCAACACGAGGCCGGCGGCGTCGCCGACGATGACGGCGCCGTCGCGGACCAGTTCCGGCATCGCGTTCAGGCCGCCCTCGGGGATGGCGTGGGCGGAGTACTCCTTGAGTTGCCCGCCCCGGACGAGGGGGGCGACCGCGGGGTGGGACTTGAACCTGTCGAGCACGTCATCCGGCGAGGCCTCGTCCCGGAGCGCGTCCTCGATGGTGTAGGCGATGCCGACGCTGACGGTGTCATCGTTGGTGTAGATGTAGCCACACCCGAAGCCTTCGCCGACGGCGCCCACGCCGAAGTAGTGGTAGGCGACGCCGTCCCGGTCGTTGAGCCGGAACCGCTCCTTGATGGTCTCCTCGTCGTACTCGAAGACCTCCTTGACCGCGACTGCGACGTCGTTCGGGCCCTGCTGGTCTTTCAGGCCCGCGCCCTCGCTGACCAGGGAATTGGCGCCCTCGGCCATCACGACCACGGGCGCCCGGAGTGTCCCGTCCGGGCGGTCTGTGTCGACGCCGGCGACCTCGCCGTCATCCCGGAGGACGTCGGTGACCGTCGTCTCGGTGAGCATCGTCGCGCCCGCCTCGACGGCCTGCTCGGCCAGCCAGGCGTCGAAGTCGCCACGCAGCACCGTGTAGGAGTCGTTGTGGGGCTGCTCGCGCCATTCCCCGGGCTGCATCGAGATGGCCGTCTCGTCGGTCTCGCTGAGGACGCTGTAGCGCTTCTCGGCGATGTACCGCTCCCTGGGGGCGTCGTCGACCTCGACCAGGTCCCGCAGGGTCGGCGTGTACAGCACGCCGCCGAAGACGTTCTTCGAGCCGGGGGAGGGCCCCCGCTCCAGCACGATGACGTCCAGGTCCTTTCGGGCCATCGTCAGCGCCGCCGTGCTGCCGGCCAGCCCGGCGCCGACGACGATGGCGTCGAACTCGCCGTCGTAGTCGGGGGTCTCGGTCATGCGGTCACCTCCGTTTGGCGCTGGCGGAGCGCGTCGGCCAGTTCGGGCAACACCTCGAACAGGTCGCCGACGATGCCGTAGTCGGCGTGGTCGAAGATCGGCGCGTTGGGGTCTGAGTTGACCGCGACGACGACCTCGCTGTCGTCCATCCCCTCCAGGTGCTGGACGGCACCGCTGATGCCGGCGGCGACGTACAGCTCGGGCCGGACGGTCTTGCCGGTCTGGCCGACCTGCCGTTCCGGCGCGACCCAGCCCTCGTCGACGGCTTCGCGGCTCGCGGCCACCTCGCCGTCGAGGGCGTCAGCCAACTCCTCGATCGGGCCGAAGTCGCCCTCGGTGCCGGCGCCGCCGGCGACGAGCACGTCGGCGTCGGTGATGTCGGTCACGTCGCCGACCGCCCGCTCGATGACCTCCATCCGGACGTCGTCCTCCTCGACGACGACCTCGACCGCCTCGATCTCGCCCTCCCGGTCGGGGTCGCGCTCGCCGGCGTCGAACACGCCCGGCCGGACCGTCGCCATCTGCGGGCGGTGGTTCGGCGCGATGATCGTCGCGAGCACGTCCCCGCCGAAGGTGGGCCGTCGGGCCTGCAGTTGGCCGTCCTCGTCGACGTCAAGTTCCGTGCTGTCGGCGGTCAGCCCGGCGTCGGCGGGCACTGCGACCCGGCCGGCGAAGTCCCGGCCGGTGTGGGAGCCGCCGATGAGCACGACGCTCGGCTTGCGCTCGTCGACCAGCGCACGGAACTGCTCGCCGTACGGCTCCGCGCGATACGGTTCGAACACCGGGTCGTCCGCGAGAAGCACCCGGTCGGCGCCGTAGGCGATGGCCTCCTCGGCGACGTCCTCGGCGCCGTCGCCCATCACGAGCGCGGCCAGGTCGTCGCCCATCTCGTCGGCGAGTTCGCGACCCTTCCGGAGCAGTTCCCAGGAGACGTCGGCGGCCTCGCCCTCGTGCTGTTCGACGAACACCCACACGTCGTCGTGTGCGGAGACGTCGGCCTGGCTCATTCAGACCACCCCCTCCTCGCGAATGGCCTCGACGATCTCGTCGAGGTCGTCGACCCGCTCCTTCCTGCGCTCGACCGGGTCGGCGGTGTCCATCCCGCCGACCCTGGTCGGGGAGTTGTCCAGGCCGACCCGGTCCTCGATGCCCAGGTCCTCGGCGGTCAGTTTCTCGGGTTCGAACTCCGTCTCGGCGTAGATCTTCCGGTGGAGGCCCGCCGCCCGGGGCTCGTTTTCGCCGAACCCGTAAGCGACGACGGTCGGGAGTTCGGCGGCGACCCGCTCGTAGCCGCCCTCGACGTCACGGCGGGCGACCAGTTCGTCCTCGTCGGGGCGGGGTTCGAGCTCCTCGACGTAAGTGAGCTGGGTCCAGTCGTTGTGGGCGGCGATGCCCGGGGGGACCTGGCCGGTCGAGGAGTCGGTGCTCTCCTCGCCGCAGATGACGACGTCGGCGTCCAGGTGTTTGGCGCCCTCCGCGATGGCGAGGCTGGTCGGCCAGGTGTCGCTGCCGGCAAACGCCGCGTCGGTCAGCAACAGGCCGTCGTCCGCCCCGAGCGCGACGGCGGCGGCCAGCACTTCGCTGGCAAAGGGAGGCCCCATCGAGATGGCGGTCACCGTGCCACCGACCTCCTCGCGCAGTTCGATCGCTGCCTCGATGGCGTTGTAGTCGGGACTGTTCAACACCGCTGGTGCGTCAGATCGGTTCAGCGTGCCCGTCTCCGGGTCGATCGATACTTCCTCGGCGTCGGGTACCTGCTTGACGCAGACGACGATGTCCCATGACATGGTTCGGTGCTTGGTCTGTTGTCTTCCTTCGCGGTCTTTGGGCGTCGTTCATGTAAACGGCAACCAGAATCCCGGAAAACGAGAATCGTTCGCCGCTATTCCGACGCCGGCGCGACCGCCGGAGAGGGGTCGAATTCCCGACAGATTTCGCCGACCGCGATCGCCGTCCGCTCGTCCCATCTGCTGCAGCGTGGCGTCCGGTCCCAGTCGGCCCTGAAGGTCACGTGCCGGCAGACGCCACAGTGTGGCTCACTCGCGGCGCAGTCGACCGTCCCGTTCCCCCGTCGTCCGTCCGGGTGGATACGGCTGGACATGTGGGGCCGTTGGCGGGGACCGCAGTTAACCGGGGCGGCCGGTTCGCGCGGCGTCGAAACGGTGTTGGGGCTTTTCCCCCCCGAAAAGACCCGCCACGGGCGATCTTCCGCTCATCCGTCAGTGGCAGGTCGTCCGTTCGGCCGCTACACGCAGAATGTCACCTCGCCCGCCACACGCAGAATGTCACCTCGCCCGCCACACGCAGAATGTCACCTCGCCCGCCACTCGCAGAGTGTCACCTCGCTCCTCACTCCCACGCCATCCACTCGCCCCTCACTCGTAGGTCAGGGTCATGCCGCCGTCGAACAGCAGGTCGCCGCCGTTGAGGTGGCTGGCGTGCTCGGAGAACCCGAACACGAAGAGGTTGCCCACATCTATCGGGTCCATCATCTCGCCCGTGCGGGCCTGTCCGAGCATCACGTCCTCGATCACCTCGTCGACTGAGACGCCCCGCCGGTCGGCGGTGTCGGGGATCTGGTCGGTCACCAGCGGCGTCTTCACGTAGCCCGTCGACACCGAGAACGCCCGGACCGTGCCGTCGCCCTCGGCGGCGATGGACTGGGTGAGTCCCCTGAGGCCGAACTTGACGACGTTGTAGGCGGCCTTGTCCGCGGTGACGTAGTGGCCGTGGACCGACGCCATGTTCCCGACGACGCCGCCGCCGGCGGCCCGGAGGTGCGGGAGCGCGTGCTTGCTCAACTCGACCGGCGCCCGGAGCATGACCTCCTGCATCCGGTCGTAGGTCGCCATGGGGAACTCCTCCAGGGGGGCGACGTGCTGGAGACCGGCGACGTTGGCGAGAAACCGCAACGCCCCCAGGTCGGCGGCGGCCTCGACGGCGGCGGGGGCGTCCGTCCGGAGGTCCGCGACCACCGGTTCGACGGCGCCGTCCGCGTCCAGGTCGGCGGCAACGGCTTCCGTCTTCGCGAGGCCGTCCTCGTCGACGTCGACGCCGGCGACCGTCAGGCCGTTGACCGCGAGCGCGACGGCGGTCGCCCGGCCGATGCCGGAGGCGGCGCCGGTGACCAGCGCCACGGTTCCGGGGGCAAACCGGTCGTCGTCGACGACGAGCACCTGGTCGCGGGCGAGGTCCGGCGGTTCGACGTCGCGGTCGGCGTCCGGTGACATGGGTCGACTCTGGGGCCGGATTCCGGAGAATGGACGGGTTGACATGTGAACGCCCCGCGTCGACGCCGGACGGCCGTTCACATGTTAACCCGGCAAATGATGCGGGGATCGGCGCTAGGGTTTGGGTGTCATGGTGACAGAACACATCACGCGGAGACGGGCACTGCAGGCGATCGGCGCCGCGGGACTGGCCGGTGCGGCCGGCTGTCTGGGCGGCGGCGGCACGGAAACGGGGACCGGCACCGACGCGGTTTCGGGCACGGTAAGCATCGGCGCGCTCCAGCCGCTGTCGGGCGACCTGGAGTACTACGGCAACCAGGGCCTCTGGGGGTTCCTCTCGGGGCTGGCCTACCGGGCCGACGACGACCCCCCGGCGGAGGTCAGCACCGGCACGACGACGTTCTCCGTCGGCGAGGTGGACTACGAACTCCACGTCCGGGACACGAAGTTCACCGCTGACGAGGCCCAGAGCCTGGCGACCGACCTGGTCGAGGACGAGGGCGTCGACCTGCTGTACGGCGCCTCCTCCTCCGGGGCAGCCCGACTTATCATCACGAACGTCGTCGAGCCGTCCGGCGTCCCGTACATGGTGGGGCCGGCGGCGGCGGCCAACATCACCTCCAGCAGCGACTACTGCAGCGACCTGGTGTTCCGCGCCAACGAGAACACCGCGATGGACGCCCGCAGCGGCGGCGCCTACGTGGCAAACGAGACGGACGTCGACAGCGTCTACCTGTTCGGCGCCGACTACAGCTTCGGGCGGGCGGTGGTCAACAACTACCGCACCGTCCTGGAGGCAAACGGCGTCGACATCGTCGGCGAGCGGTTCGTCAAACGCGGGTACAAGGAGTGGGACGGCCTGCTGGAAAACGCCGAGGAGGCCGGCGCCGGCGGCATCGTCGGCGGGTTCACCGTGGCCACGCTGCCGGCAATGTTCCGGGCGATCCTGTCGGGCGACTACTCGTTCCGTGCGTTCGGCGGGTTCGCGACGCTGATCACGAACACCGTGGTCGGCCAGACGATGCAGAGCGTGCTCGGCGAGCCGCTCACCGAGGAGAAGATCAACGACTCGAACATCGGCCCGTTCACGACCCGGTACCACTGGAACCAGTACGACAACGACATCAACGACGCGTTCGTGGACTCGTACACCTCCGCGTACGGGACGGTGCCGGATCTCTTCACGTCCGGCGCGTTCACCGCCGCCTCCGCCATCGACCAGGCGGTCGGGGAGGCCGGGTCGACCGAGGGCGGCGACGTCGCCGACGCGCTGGTGGGCATGACCGTCGAGGACACGCCGAAGGGCGAGGGCGGCTACACGTTCCAGGAGTACAACAACCAGGCCCGCTCGGAGATGACCGTCGCCGACGTCGTCCCGACCACCGACGAGTGGGCCGACAGCTGGACCGCGCCCGTGATGCCCAGCGAGCCGCGGTCCCGCATCGACGCGGCGCAGGCGACGATCCCCGAGGAAGACGTGGACTGCTCGCTGTAAGATGCTCCGCACGGTCGGGCTGCGAAAGGAGTTCGGCGGCCTGGTCGCCGTCGACGACGTCGACTTCGAGCTGGCGCCGGGCCAGCTCTGCTCGCTGATCGGCCCGAACGGCGCCGGCAAGACCACGTTCTTCGACCTGCTGACCGGGGTCCTGGCACCGACGGCCGGCACCATCGAACTCCGGACGGCAGGCGGCGAGGAGTGGATCGACCTGTCCGACGCCGACCCCCACGAGACCGCACGCCTGGGGATCCACCGATCGTATCAGATCACGAACGTCTTCCCCGCGACGACGGTCCTGGAGAACGTCCGCGTCGCCGTCCAGGCCCACGGCGAACACGCGTCGAACTTCTGGCGCAACGCCGGGCGGTTCGACGCCCACTACGAGGAGGCCTGGGCGATCCTCGAACGCATCGACCTGGCCGACCGGGCCCACGAACCGGCGAGCAGCCTCAGCCACGGCGACAAGCGGAGCCTGGAGGTCGCGATCGCGCTGGCCGGCGACCCCGAGGTGCTCCTGCTCGATGAGCCGACGGCGGGGGTCTCATCCGAGAGCGTCGACGACGTGATCGACCTCGTCGAGGACGTCGCCGGCGACCACGCAGTCGTGCTCGTCGAGCACAACATGGACCTGGTGATGCAGGTCAGCGAACGCATCGTCGTGCTCAACCGGGGCGAACTCATCGCGGACGGCCCGCCGGAGGCGGTCCGCAACGACGAGGCCGTCCAGGCGGCGTACCTCGGCGGCTACGAGCGCGGGCGCACCGAACCGGAGGGGTCCGGATGACGCTTCTGACCGTCGAGGACGCCCACACCTACTACGGGCAGAGCCACGTGCTGGAGGGCGTCAGCCTCGAAGTCGAGGCCGGCGAGGCGGTCGCGCTGGTCGGCCGCAACGGCGTCGGCAAGACGACGACCCTGCGCACCATCATGCAGTTGACACCGCCCCGGGAGGGCCGGGTCGTCTTCGAGGGCACCGACGTGACCGGCCGGCCCACCCACGAGGTCGCGTCCATGGGAATGGGATGGATCCCCGAGGAGCGGCGGATGTTCTCGCGGCTGACCGTCGCCGAGAACATCCGGCTGGCGGTGCCCGACGACGACGAGGTCGCGGCCAGACGGCAGGCGGTCTACGAGACGTTCCCGGCCCTGGAGCGGTTCAGCGACAAGGAGGCCGGCGACCTCAGCGGCGGCCAGCAGCAGATGCTCTCGATCGCCCGCGGGCTGGTCGGCGACAACGACCTGCTGCTGGTCGACGAGCCCAGCGAGGGACTCGCGCCCCAGATCGTCGAGTCCGTCGCGGAGGCGCTGCGAGCCGTCGCCAGCGAGACGACGCTGCTGCTGGTCGAGCAGAACTTCCCGCTCGCGATGGACCTGACCGACCGGTTCTACCTGCTCGACCAGGGCCGGGTCGTCGAGTTCGGCGACACCGCGGGGGTCTCCCGGGACGACGAGCGGATACGGAGGTATCTCAGCGCATGATCTCCCCCCAGTTGCGATCCGAAACCGCACGGAGGTGTTCGTTCGCGTGGTAGAGCCGTTGCTGGCCGCCGGCGTGCCGTCCGAGCTGGTCGTGCTGTCGCTCGCGGATGCCGCCGTCGAGTTCGTCCAGCCGGACACGCTCGCGGCGGTGCTTCTGGACGGGCTGGCGAAGGCCGCGCTGTTCGTGATGATCGCGAGCGGCCTGAGTCTCATCTTCGGGCTGATGGGCGTGCTCAACTTCGCGCACGGCTCGCTGACGATGATCGGCGCCTACCTCGGCGGCCTGGTGATGGTGACGGTCGCCGCGGGGTCGTCCGGGTTCGGACGGCTGGCGATGTTTGCCGCCGCGGCGCTGTTCGTGTTCGTGGTGCTGTCGGCGTTCGGTAGCGCCGTCGAGGCGACGCTCATCCGCCCGCTGTACGACCGGCCGCTGTACCAGATCCTGCTGACGTTCGGCGTGGCGCTGGTGCTGGAGGAACTGGTCCGCATCGCGCTCCTGTACCGGGGCATGCAGCCCCGCAGCGAGTGGCAGGCCGCCATTGGCTCCAAGCCCGCGATGCTCGAACGGACCTATGCGGTGGCCGGCATCGGCACCACGGGCCTCGAACTGTTCGAGATACTGATGGGCGTGCTGGTGGTCGCCACCATCTGGACGTTTCTCACCCGCACCCGGTACGGGCTGATCATCCGCGCCGGCAGCGAGGACAGCGAGATGGTGTCGGCGCTGGGCATCGACGTCCGGCGGGCGTTCACCGTCGTGTTCGGGCTCGGCGTCGGCCTGGCCGGCCTTGCGGGGGCGCTGCTGATGTGGGACCCCCGGTGGGGCGCGAGCGTCCCGCTTGCGATGGCTGTGCTGTTGCCGTCGTTCGTGGTCGTCATCGTCGGCGGACTCGGGTCGTTCCGGGGGACCGTCGTGGCCGGCATCATCGTCGGCCTCGTGGACGCGGCGATGACCTGGTGGTTCACCAACGCCATCCGGTTCGCCGGCCTCCCGGAACTGACGGTGTTTCTGATCCTCGTCGGGACGCTGATACTGCGCCCGCAGGGACTGTTCGGCGTCGAGGAGGTGGGCGGCCATTAGCGACTCCGATCCGAATGACGGCGACGCCTCGATGACAGATCCGGGCGCCGGCGACGCCGGGGCCGCCGACGACGACGCTACCGAGCAGACCGCCGCCGACGACGACGCTACCGAGCAGACCGCCGACGCCGCCGACCCGTCCGCCGAAGAGCCACGACCCGACGATTCATCGCTGACCGACTTGGCGGGCGACGATCCCCGAGCGGGCGAGGACCCGTGGCCGGTCAGGTATCTCCGCAACCACGTCGCCCACGCGGTCGTGATCCTGGTGCTGGCGGCGTATCCGGGGATCTACACGCTGCTTGTGTCCTCGCCGCTGGCGGAGTCGCTGCCGGCGTGGGTCGCGTTCGAGACGATCCTGCCGCCGGTCTCGACGATGGTCGCGGTGCTTTACTTCGGGCTGTTCGCGATGAGCTTCGACTTCATCTCGGGGTACACCGGCTACCTCTCGTTCGGCCACGGCGCGTTCTACGGCACCGGGGCGTACTTCGTGGTGCTGGCCGCCAACGGCAAGGTCCCGTTCGTGGCCGCCGACACCCACTTCATGATCCTTCTGGTGCTCGCGGGGCTGCTGGCGGCGGCGGCGTCGCTTCTGATCGGCGCGGTGTCGTTCCGGCTGACCGGCGTCTACTTCGCGATGATCACCCTCGGCTTTGCGGAGGTGATGCACGTGTTCGTCCGCAACTGGCGGTACGTCAGCGACAACCCCCGGGACGGCGCCGCCGTCTCCTATCAGGTAAAAGAGCAGGGGTTCGAAATCGGCCTGCCGTACGTCGACGCGCTGAACCTCCAGATCGGCCGGCTCACCGGCGAGGAGATACAGGGCCTGCTCGGATTCATCGATCTGGGCCGGACGGAGGTGTCCTTCTACATGGTCGGGCTGGTGGTGCTCGTGTCGTATCTCGCGATGCAGCGGATCATCCACTCGCCGTTCGGCCGGGTGATGGTCGCGATCCGCGAGAACGAACAGCGCGCACGGGCTGTCGGCTACGACACCTACCGGTACAAACTAGGCGCATTCGCCATCAGCGCGTTCTTCGCGGGCGTCGCCGGCGCGCTGTTTGCCGGCTTCGCCCGCTCGGTCGCGCCGGAGAACACGTTCTTCTTCCTCGTGACCGGCTTCGCCCTGCTGGCGGCGATCATCGGCGGGTTCGGCACCCTCGCCGGGGCGTTTTTCGGTTGGGTGTTCCATGAATTCGTCGACCACGTCCTCACGAAGGACAACGGCGGCCTGCTGCCGTACCTCCGGGAGACGCTCGGCGAGGAGACGCTGGCCACCCCGGTCGGCGGCGGCCTGACCGTCGACGGATTCATCGACACGTTCCTCAACGGCCACGCCAGCCTGTATCTCGGCGTCATCTTCGTGCTGTTCGTGCTGTACGTGCCCGAGGGCCTGCTCGGCACCGTCCGGGCGCGGCTCGGGGACACGGTGGCAAACGCCGTCGCCGACCGGATCGACGGCTGGAGGTCCAGATGACCCGCCGACCCATCTCTTCCGCCGTTCGACGGTGGAAGACGGATCGCCCGCCGACCCCGCGACCCGACCGACTGCGGCTCCGACTCGCGGCCGACTCACGACGGGAGGCGTTCACGTGACCGACACGGACGACGGACGCGACGCGGCATCGACCGACGGGCCCCGGTCCGTGGCCGTGACCGGCCTCGGGCGGTACGTGCCCGACGAGGTGCTTGCCGGCGAGACGGTCGCCGAGCGCAGCGGCATCCCCGAGGCGGTCGTCGTCGAGAAGATGGGGCTGCGCGAGAAGCGCGTCTGCCCCCCCGACGAGGACCACTGCTCGGACATGGCGGTGACGGCGGCCCGCCGGGCGCTGGCCGACGCCGGCTACGCGCTGGGCCCGGACGCGACTGCCGACCCCCTGGGGGACGCCGCCGTCGACGCCGACGCCGAGCGCGACGACGCCGGCGCCCGTGACGCGGAGCGCGACGGCGCTGGCGGCGACTCCGACCCGGCGCGTGACGCCGGTGACCTCGACCTGGTGCTGTACCACGGCAGCGAGTACAAGGACTACGTCGTCTGGAGCGCCGCCGCCGACGTGGCCGACCGCGTCGGCGCGGCGGGCGCGTTTGCCACCGAGAGCTACACGCTCTGTGCCGGCGCACCGATCGCGCTCCGGCAGGTCCGATCGCAGCTGCTGGCCGGCGACGTCGACCGGGCGCTGCTGGTCTCGGCAAGCCGCGAGGAGGATCTGGTCGACTACGGCACCGAGGACGCCTCGTTCATGTTCAACTTCGGCAGCGGCGCGAGCGCGATGGTGCTGGAGGCGGCGCCCGACGCCGACCGGACCCGTGCCCGGGTGCTGGAAAGCGGCGCGGTCACCGACGGGGACTTCTCCCGGGACGTGATCATGCCCGCCGGCGGGTCGGTCGCCCCGCCGACCCGCGACACCGTCGAAAAGGGACTGCACGCGCTGGACGTGCCCAACCACGAGTCGATGAAGGAGCGCCTCGGCGAGGTGACCCTGGACAACTTCCTGTCGGTCGCCGACGAGGCGCTCGCGGGGTCGGGCTACGACCGCGAGGACGTCGACTTCGTCGCGCTGACCCACATGAAGCGGTCGTTCCACGAGCACCTCGTCGAGGCGCTGGGCGACCCCGCCGACTACTACCTCGACGAGTACGGCCACGTCCAGAGCGTCGACCAGGTGCTGGCCGTCGATGAGGCGCTCGACCGTGGGCTGCTGGAATCCGGCGACGTTGTGCTGTTTCTCGCTGCCGGCACCGGCTACACCTGGGCCGCGACGGTGCTGGAGTGGGTCGGCTGAGGTCGCCGCGGGGCGCCCACCTTTTTGTGGGTCCGCCCGACAACGAGCCAACATGACTCTCCTCCAGCGGTTCCGCCGCCCGGCCGCCGGGATCGCCGTCGCGCTGGTCGCCGCCGCGATCAGCGCCGTCTTCGCCCCCGAGTTGCCCGCCGAGATGGTTACGACCTGGTCGGCGAGCGGAGAGCCGACCGGCGCCATGTCCCGGTCGACCGTGCTGGTCGGCGGGCCGGCAATGGTGCTGTTCGTGGTCGCGCTGTTCGAGGTGATCCCCCGCATCGACCCGCTCGCGGCGAACATCCGGCAGTTCCAGGCCGCATACGACGCCGCCGCCGTGGTCGTCGCCGGCTTTCTGGCGTACGTGCATGCTCTCGTCGTCGTCTGGAACCTTGGCCACGAATTCGACCTGGTGGTCGGGCTAGCGCCGGCGCTTTCGGTGCTGTACGTCGCGGTGGGCTTTCTGCTGGAGCGCGCCGAGCGCAACTGGTTCGTCGGGATCCGGACCCCGTGGACGCTGTCCTCCGAGCGGGTCTGGCGGGACACCCACGACCTGGCAGCGACGCTGTTCAAGGCCACCGGCGTCGTTGCGCTCGGCGCGCTCGTCGTCCCCGACGACGCCATCTACTTCGTCGTCGCACCCGCCGTCGCCGTCTCGCTGGTCGGGACGGTCTATTCGTTCGTCCGCTACCGGCAACTCGGCGACGGCGACCCCGCCGAGGGCTGATAGTGATTACTGCGAATCGTTTCATCGACGACATCGAACGACGCCGGTGCAGCGACTCCAGCCACCGAGCCGGGTCGTCACGGCGGTACAGACTCGCAGTAATCACGTTGAGGGCGATCCCCCGTCCTACACGCCCTCGATCAGCAGCGCGGCGTCGACCAGGACGAGTGCCCCGAGCACGGCGGCGATCCATAGCAGCCGCGAGGCCTCTCGGGCGGGTTCCCGGACCTTCCGGTCGTCGGCGCCGTCGACGAGTTTCCCGGCGCCAACCTCGACGAGGCCGGTGGTCGCCAGCCACAGCACGGCCATCGTCACCACGAGGTGGCCCCGCCCGGAGCCGGTCAGCGAGGCGATGTCGTATTTGGCGACCGCCAGGTGGCCACCCGTCGCGAGCAACAGGACGGCGGCGACCCGCGAGACGGTGCGCAGCGTGGAGGCGATTGCTCCAAGCGGCGCGGCGTTGATCTCTCCCCGCTTCGCCGCGGGCACCACGGCGGCGACCGTGAATGCGAGGGCGCCGACCCAGACGGCGCCGGCCACGAGGTGGACGGCGAGCGACGCGGTCGTGGCGACGGACATGCCCGGGCGGTCGACCCGCCGACAGTAAACCGTTGCGTCTCCGGCGGGCGTCGCAGGGTGTCGCCCCGGCTTCGGGCGTGTGCGGCGACCGGTGCCGTCGCCGGCTTCGGGCGTGTGCGGCGACCGGTGCC
>JAZKSB010000005.1:0-26191 GCA_036626315.1 Halobacteriales archaeon | reverse complement strand
GTTGACGAGGTTGTTGCCGACGAGGATCGTCACAAGCAACCGGTGTGGGTTGGACTTCAGCGCGGCCAGCGTCTCCGCGCCGGGCCGTCCCTCCTCGACCAGCGCCTCGATTCGATGTTTCGCGAGGGCGAACATCGCGATCTCCGAGGAGGAGAAAAAGCCGGACAGCGCCAGCAGCGCGAGAATTACCACCACGCCGACGGTCGTCAGCGCCGGCCGCCCGAGATCAACGCCCAGCGCCGCCGCTTGCGCAGGGGCCGTCTGATGCATCGACGACAGCGGAGGAACCGTCATTCCACCGCTGATTTTGCCGGCCTGATGAATTAAGCGTTGTCATGGACGTGGTCGGATGCTGCGAACCGGCGGAGCCTCCCGCTCGAACGGCCGACCCGGCACGCTTTTTCCACGGGCGCGGCTACGCCGTCCATGGATGACGTGCTCGACCGGGCCGCCGCTGCCGTCGACCGGGGCGAACTGTTGGTCTACCCGACCGAGACCGTCTACGGGCTGGGGGCCGACGCGCTGGATCCGGACGCGGTGGCGGCGGTGTTCGACGCCAAAAACCGGGACCGGTCCGACCCGATCTCGCTTGCCGTGCCGAGCGTCGAGGCGGCGCTCTCCTGTGCCGCTCCGACGGCACGGACCCGGACGTTCATGCACGAGTTCCTCCCGGGACCGGTCACCGTGGTCTGCGAGCGCTTGCCCGCGGTGCCGGACGTGCTCACGGCGGGCCGCGACCGGGTCGGCATCCGCGTGCCCGACCACGAGACGGCGCTGGCGCTGCTCGACCGGACCGGGCCGCTCACCGCGACCAGCGCCAACATCAGCGACCGCCCGAGCGCCCGCCGGGTGGCCGACCTCGACCCGGAGATCCGGGACGCCGCGGCGGTTGTCGTGGACGGCGGGGAGACCCCCGGCGGCGGCAGCACCGTCGTCGACGTCGAGGCCGGCGACGTCATCAGGGAGGGCGCACTGGCTGACGAGGTTCGAGACTGGCTGGCCGGGTGGTAGCACGGCGGGATCAGAGTCCCAGCAGGCTCCGCAGCGACCGCGTCCGCACCCCGCACTGCTCGCGGTACTCGCAGGTCGCACACCGGGCGTCGTCGTCCAGTCGGGGCGGCGGCCCGTCGACGGACTCGACGGTCCGGACCGCCCTGCGGTAGGCGGCCTTCCGGCGGGTCGTCAGCGGCACCGCCCGCACGACGCCGTGAGCGGGGTACTCGTAGAATGCCCGCTCGACCGACCGCTCGGTTTCGTAGGCGAGGGCTTTCGCCGCCGCGACCGCGCGGACCGTCTGTGGCTCCCAGACCCCCTCGGGCGACGGCGCGCCCGCCGACAGCAGCGCCGGGACGGGCGGGTCCCCGACGAGTTTGTGCGCGACGCCCCGGGCCTCCCGGCCGGTCAGGTGGCGGCGTCGGTCGCCGGCCGGCAGGTCGTCGGCGACGGCGGCTAGGTCGGCGTAGGCGTCGAACCTCGCGCGGGCCGTCCCGAGGTTGCGCCGGAACCGGGTGGGAGAGACCGCCAGCGGTTCCTCCGCGAGCGTCTCGTCGTCGGCGTCGACCAGTGTGGCGTACCGGTAGCCGATGGATCGAACCGCCTCGACGCCGTCCGGCACGCCGGCGTCGTCCTCGTGGCGGCGGTAGTAGAGCTTCCGGGGGCAGTAGGCTGCGGTCGCCAGGTCGGTGAACGCGTGCACGGGGCGGGTGGTCGCCCACTCGTTGAAAAGGGTACGGGCAGGGTAGTCTCCGCTCGGTCGATAGGATGGGAGAGAGCAGCGGCAGAGTGACGCTCCAACCTCAGAAGGAGACGTCCGTCTCGATGTCCTCGGCGGCCTCGTCGAGGCCGTCCTCCCGGACGTCCGCCGCCAGTCGCCGGGTCAGGTCGCCGTCGGCCAGCAGTTCCTCGAACCGGTCGCGGAACCGGTGGCTGGCCCGCAGCGACCGCTCGCGGGCGGCGGTCGCCGCCGCGAACCGCTCGACTGCCGCCGGGTCGGCGTCGAGTTCGGCGGCGACCTCGTCGGGGTCGGCCTCGGCCAGCAGGTCCCGGGCGCGGTCGGCATCGAACGCCGGGTCCACGTCCGCCTCGACGTAGAGGTGCAGATCCAGGCGCGCCCGTCTGGCGGTCGCCTCCTCTACGCCCGCCGCCGCCGCGACGTCGGCATCGTCGGCGCCGTCGTAAAACGCCTGCGCGACAGCGACGTAGGTCTTGGCCGGGAGGTCCGTCGCGAAGTCGTAGCGGTCGGCCATCGCCGCGACGACCGAGGAGACGTCGCCCGACTGCTCGTCCTGCAGGGAGCCGCGGGGCTCGGCCTGCTCGTCGGTCACGGTCTCCTCGTCGGTCACCGACGTGAAGATGTCCCGGAGTCGCTCCGTTTTCTCGTCCATCCTGTGGACGCTGAACTTCGGCCGCGACCGGATTAAACGTTGGCGTCGGCGGTCGGCTGCGGCCAAATCGAACGTTGCCGTCGGCGACCGGCGGCAATCCGTAAACCAAGGTTTTATTTTCGGTTTACGAGTTCTCCGTCGTATGAGCACGGACGCAGAGTCCGTCGAACTGGTCGGCGACGAGGTGGCCGGAAACGTCGCGCGGGCGGTGCTGTTCGCGGCCCTGGTCGGGGCGTTCGCCTATGTATCGTTTCCGTACCCGCTGTCGCCGGCGCCCGTGACGCTGCAAGTGCTGGGGGTGTTTCTGGCGGGCGCCCTCCTCGGCCCCGTTTGGGGCGGGGCGGCGATGGTGCTGTACCTGGCCGCAGGGGTCGTCGGCCTCCCGGTGTTCGCAGGCGGGGACGCCGGCCTCGGGGTCCTGATCGGCCCCACCGGCGGCTACCTGCTCGCGTACCCGCCCGCGGCGATGGCCGTCGGGGCGGTCGTCCACGGCGGCCTCTCGCTGGACGACCACCGGGCGGCGGGACTCGCCCGCCTGATCGTCGCGATGGCCGCCGGCACCGCCGTCGTCTACGGAATGGGCGCCGTGGGGCTGTACGTCTTCCTGGAGTACGGCGTCGCTACGGCGGTGCTCCAGGGCGCGGTCGTGTTCCTGCCCGCAGAGGCGCTGAAAGCCGCCGCCGCCGTCGGCGTCGTCCGCAGCGACGCGGTCACCGCCGCCTGAGCACCGACGACCCACTCACGATGATCGAAACACGAGACCTCGTGTACCGCTACGGCGACCGGACGGTGCTCGACGGCGTCTCGCTCTCGATACCCGACGGGGAGTTCGTCCTGCTCGCGGGGCCGAACGGGGCCGGCAAGACGACGCTGGTGCGGCAGTTCGACGGGCTGGCGACCCCCGACGAGGGGGCAGTACTGGTCGACGGCACGCTCGTCGAGGCGGACCTGGCGGCGGCCCGGGCCGCCGTCGGGATGGTGTTCCAGCGGCCGGCGGACCAGTTCGTCGCCGCCACCGTCGGCGCCGACGGCGCGTTCGGCCCCGAGAACCTCGGACTCCCCCGGCCGGCCATCGAACGCCGAGTCGAGACGGCGCTGGCCGCCGTCGGGATGACCGGCCGCCGCGACGAGCGGGTCGATGCGCTCTCCGGCGGCGAGCAGGCGAGAGTGGCGATCGCAGGCGCGCTCGCGATGGACCCGGCCCACCTCGTGCTCGACGAACCGCTCGCCGGCATCGACGACCGGGCCCGGCGGCGCGTCGTCGAGCGCCTGGGAGACCTCGCCGCGGACGGCACGGGCGTCGTGGCGGTCACCCACGACCTCCGGGACCTCTGGCCGCTCGCCGACCGCGTCGTCGTGCTGCAGGACGGCCGGGTCGCGCTAGACGCCGCGCCCGCCGAGGCCCGCGGTCGCCTGGCCGACCTCGGGGTTCGGCCGCCGGCGGACGACGGAGGCGGGTCGTGCTGACCTACAAACCAGGCGACTCGCCGGCCCACAGGCTGGACCCCCGCGCGAAACTCGCGGTCCAGTTCGGTTTCGCCGCGGCGGCGGTCGCCCACACGACGCCGGTGGGACTCGCCGCGCTGACGCCCGTGGCGCTGGGTGCGCTGGCGGCGGCCCACACCTCCCCGCTGGCGGCCCTGCGGGCGTTCCGGTATCCGGTGGCGCTTCTGGCCGTCGCGCCGCTGGTCGAGGGCGCCGCCGCCGGGGCGCCGTGGTTCGTCGTCGGCGACGCCGTCCCGACCGCGCTGGCGAGTTATCGGGTGCTGCTGGTGTTGCTCGTGAGCGCCGCGTACGTCCGGACGACGCCGGCGCGGGACTCCCGGGCGGCCATCCAGCACACGGTTCCCGGACGGGCCGGCGCCCTGCTCGGCATCGGCGTGGCGGCGACGTTCCGGTTCTTTCCCCTGTTGCGGCGGGACGTCACCGGGGTCCGGGAGGCGGTCCGGGCGCGCCTCGGCGGCGAGCGCCCCGCCCGCGAGCGGATGCAACTGGTCGCGGTGGCCGCGCTGAACCGCGCGTTCCGCCGGGCGGACACGTTCGGCCTGGCGCTGCGCGCGCGGTGTCTCTCCTGGAACCCGACGCTGCCGGCCCTGCAGTTCCGCCGGCGCGACCGGGCGGTCACGGCGCTGGCGGCGGCACTGGCAGCGACCGCGGTCCTCTGACCCGGCGGAGCGTGCCGTCGGTCGGACGTTCCACGACGAACCACCCAGTTGATATGACGTGTTCGACGCCGGGGCGGCGGACCCGGTGGGGCGAGGCCGTCGGTCGAAAACGTCAAACGAGTTTTTTATTCCCGGGGGATGGCGCGGGGGTCGGGCGATAATCGTGTAAAGAATTAAGAGGCCGCTGTCCGGCCTAGAACGTATGTTCTTGGCACAGGCTGGCGCGGAGGCAACGCGGCCGACGTTCTGGCAGATCGGCCACGTCGGCGAGGTGCTGTTTTACTACCTCGCCGCGGTGGCGGTCGCCATCTTCCTGTACGGCGTCTACGACCGATTCGCACGGTACGCGCGGGGAATTGAGGCGTGGTACGATCTCCTCGACAACCTGCCGGGACGGGTCGTGCACGCCGTCAAGGTGGTGGCCACGAACGAACAGAACTTCGACCGGGACTTCTACGGCGGGCTGATGCACACGTTCATCTTCTGGGGGTTCGTGACGCTTCTGGTCGCGACGACGATCCTCGGCATCGACCTGGACGCCTACCGCCCGCTGACCGGCAGTTCGTTCTTCGTCGGCGACTTCTATCTCGCGTACTCGCTGGTGGTCGACGCGATGGGGCTTCTGTTCGTCATCGGCCTCTCGATGGCGATCTACCGGCGCTACTGGGTGCGAAACGACCGGCTGTGGGGCAAACACACCTCCCTGGAAGACGACCTCTTCGTCTGGACGCTGTTCGCGCTGGGCGTCGGCGGCTTCCTGACGGAGGCGTTCCGGATGCTCGGGACCGCCGGCACCGAGTGGACCGTCTCGGAGGCCAGTTTCGTCGGGATGTTCCTCATGCGGACGCTGGAGGCCGTCGGCGTCACGAGTTCGATGGCCGCGGCGGCGTATCCGTTCGTCTGGTGGTCCCACTCGCTGCTGGCGTTCGCGTTCGTCGCGACGCTGCCGTACGCCAAGCCGTTCCACATGGTGTCGTCGTTTGCGAACGTCGTCACCCACGACGAGCAGGCCGGCAAACGCCTGCCCGGCATCCCCGCTGACCTCGACGCCACCCAGGCCGAGTCCATCGACGACTTCGCCTGGAACGAACTGCTCGATCAGGACGCCTGCACGAAGTGTGGCCGGTGCTCGTCGGTGTGTCCGGCAAGCGCCTCCAACCGGCCGCTGGACCCGCGGGACGTCATCCTCGATTTGAAGGACTACCGCGAGTCCGTCGACGCCGGCGGCGACACCGTCGACATCATCGCCGACGGCGGCGCCAGCGTGATCAACGCCGAGACGATGGAGTCCTGCATGGCGTGCATGGCCTGCATGGACGCCTGTCCGGTCGACATCGAGCATCTGGACACGTTCACGCGGCTGAACCGCCAGCTCACCGACCAGGGCGACGTCGACGCCAACATGCAGGACGTGTTCCAGGACCTGATGCAGAAGGGCAACACGTTCGGCGAGAACCAGAACCACCGCGGCGACTGGACCGAGGACGTCGACGTCGAGGTGGCCGACGCCCGCGAGGAGTCCGTCGAATACCTCTGGTACGTCGGCGATTATCCGTCCTTCGACGACCGCAACAAGCGGGTCGCGAAGGCGCTGGCGGCGCTGTTCGACGAGGCCGGCGTCGAGTTCGGCATCCTCTTCGACGACGAGAAGTACGACGGCAACGACATCCGCCGGATCGGCGAGGAGTTCCTGTTCATCGAACTGGCCGGCAGCATGGTCGAGTCCTTCGAGGACGCCGACTTCGAGAAGATCGTCACCACCGACCCCCACTCGTTCAACACCATCAAAAACGAGTACCCCGAGGTCGACTTCGCGGAGTTCGCCGACGACCCGATGATGGGCTTCGAGGTCGAGGACTGGGACGGCGCGCCGGTGCTGCACTGGACCCAGGTCGTCGACGAACTCGTCGCCGACGGCCGGTTGGAGCTGGACGGCGACCTCGACTACGACGTCACCTACCACGACCCCTGTCACCTCGGGCGGTACAACGACGAGTACGAGGCCCCCAGAAACCTCATCACCTCGACCGGCGCCGACCTCCACGAGATGCCCCGCAACCGCGAGGACGCGTTCTGCTGTGGCGGCGGGGGCGGCGGCACCTGGATCGAGGTCGAGGAGGACCCCAAACCCAGCGAGGAGCGCATCCGCGAGGCGCTGGAGGACACCGGGGCCGGCGACGACGTCGAGAAGTTCGCGGTCGCCTGCCCGCAGTGCATGACGATGTACGAGGACGGCCGCAAGACCGGCGGCTACGAGGACGACATCGAGGTCGTCGACGTCGCGGAACTGCTGATCGAGGCCGCCGGCGTCGAGGAGAAGGCCGGACTCGCCGCGGACTGACGTCGTCGCACCCGTCGTTTTGGGACGACGCCGCTCAGAGCCGCGGGTCCTCCTCGTCGGCGTCCCGGATCGCCGTCCAGATGCCGTCCAGTTTCGCCTCGTCGGTCGCGGCGACGTACAGCGGGCCGTCCCGGCGGACGGCGGCGCCGGCCTCCGCGGCGAGCAGTTCGGTGACCGCCTGTTCCTCCTCGTCCGGGAAGAACTGCACCAGCCCCTGGACGCGCCCCCGGGCGAACAGCCCCGAGTGGACCGTCGGCGCCCACGAGCGGACGACCCGCTTGGCGCGGGCGTCGACGGCATCGCGGATCGCCTCGGCGGCGTCCGAGCGGTCGGGGTCCCGCGGCACCCGCCGGCCGGTGATGAGCCCGACCGTCGCGGTCGCCAGCGCGAGGTCGCTGTCGGCAGTGACCCGCTCGCCGTCGTAGCGGACGCCATCGCCGCGGCGCGCGACGTAGGTCTCGCCGGTGACCGGCAGGTGGACGACCGCGAGTAGGGGGTCGCCGCGGTCCCGCCCCCCGAGTGCTGGATCGCCGGATGCGCCGTCGGCCTCGACCACGGCCACGGAGGTCGCAAACGTCGGCAGGCCGGCGGTGAAGTTGTTGGTGCCGTCAAGCGGGTCGATGATCCACCGATACCGGGCGCCGTCGAACTCGCCGGCCTCCTCGGCGAACACAGCGTGGTCGGGGAACGCCTGGCGGACGACGGGCAGCATCCCCCCCTCCGCAGCCCGGTCCGCCACGGCCTTGACGTCGTGGTCGTCGTACTCGCCGGCCGCGTCGCCGTTCCGGAACCGCCGCCGGAGTTCGGCGCCGCCGGCCCGTGCCGCCGCGAGGGCGACGGCCTCGATGTCGTCAACGGGGTCGCTCATGGTCCCCGGTTCGGCGACCGGGGCAAATGTGTTGCGGTGTCAATCGGTCGCACGCCGGACCGACCGCCGCTCAGAGGAAGTTCAGCAGGCCCAGTTCGATGGCGGAGACGTACGCCAGCGCCAGCCACGCCTCGAAGACGACCGTGCCGATCGCCGACAGGACCGCGAACTCCCTGACGTCCATCTCCGCGACGCCGGCGGGCACCGTCAGCATTCCGCGGGTGAAAAGCAAGGCGTTGCTTACGGGGACGGCGGGCCGACCCCACCGCTGGAACCATCGGTCGAACCGGTCGAGTTTCGACTCCTCGATGCGGAACCACGGCTTCCGGAGGAGCCACTCGCGGCCGCCCCGTTTGGCGAGCTGGAACAGCGCGACCTGGCCGGCGGTCGCGCCGGCCACTGCCACCACGAAGATGAGCACGACGGTCCCCCAGTCGTAACCCGACGGCTCCGTGGCCAGCGTCGCGATGGCGATGGGCACCAGCGCCTCGCTGGGCGCGAAGTACAGCAACATCGCGCCCTCCAGCAGGAAGATGCCCAAAAGCGCGTACAGCCCGTACGTGTCGATGACCTGGCGGGCGAACTCCTCGTCGCCGACCAGAAACAGGGCGACGCCTGCCAGCGCCAGCACGAAGAACGTGCCGGCGACGACCAGCAGGCCGTAGTCCTCGACGAACCGCCGGACCCGGCCGTTGGCGGCGTAGGCCGCGCCGGCCAGCGGGGCGGCGAGCGCGAGGGCGAGGGCGTCGGGGACGGCGACCGAGACCGCAGTCATCAGCCCGAAGGTGCGTCCGGGCGGGCATATGTTTTGCGTCATCCCGTGACCCGGCCATGTGCGACTGCGGGCGGGATCCCCCGCGGGGCGCGAGGCGACCGGGATACCGGGACGGTGACGCGCGTGCCCCACAAACGGGGCTGTTTTTGTCCGGGCGGGCCTACGGGCAGGCATGGACATCACGGATCGGCCCCGCCGACTGCGCCGGGACGGCCTGCGCGAACTGGTCAGCGAGACGGATCTGGACGCGAGCGACCTGGTCGCGCCCGTGTTCGTCGACGCCACCGCCGACGAGCGCCGGCCCATCCCGTCGATGCCCGGCCACGAGCGGGTGCCCCTGGAGGAGGCCGTCCCGCGGGTGGAGGAACTGCTGGCGACCGGCGTCGAGTCGGTCATTCTCTTCGGCGTCCCCGAGTCGAAGGACTCGGAGGGATCCCACGCCTGGGCGGAGGAGGGCGTCGTCCAGCGGGCGACTCGCCGCATCAAACGGGAGACCGAGGCGCTGGTGATCACCGACCTCTGCTTCTGTGAGTACACCGAGCACGGCCACTGCGGCGTGCTGGAACCCGGCGCCCGCGAGACCGCCGACGGCGGCGACCCCGTCCCGCCACAGCCAGACCTCCCGGTCCACCGGGAGGGCGGCCACCTCACCGTCGACAACGACGCGACCCTCGCGAACATCCGCCGGACCGCCGTCTCCCAGGCGGAGGCCGGCGCCGACGTGGTCGCGCCCAGCGGCATGATGGACGGCCAGGTCGCGGCCATCCGAGAAGCGCTCGACGACGCCGGCTTCGAGGACGTCGCGATCCTGGCGTACGCCGCAAAGTACGAGTCGGCGTTCTACGGCCCCTTCAGGGACGCCGCCGACGGCGCGCCCGCGTTCGGCGACCGGCGCCACTACCAGATGGACCCCGGGAACGCCCGGGAGGCCGAGCGGGAGGTCCGCCTGGACACCGCCCAGGGCGCCGACGTGCTAATGGTCAAGCCGGCGCTGCCGTATCTCGACGTGGTCCGGCGGGTCAGGGAGACCGTCGACCGTCCGGTGGCGGCGTACAACGTCTCCGGGGAGTACGCCATGCTGCACGCCGCCGCCGACAGGGGCTGGCTGGACCTGGAGGCGGTCGCCTACGAGTCGCTGCTGTCGATCAAGCGGGCCGGGGCGGACCTCGTCGTCACGTACTTCGCGGAAGACCTGGCCGACCGCCTCTGAGGTCGCGTCCGGCGAGCGATGGATCCCGCCCGCCGACGCACCGGTAACAAAACATTCCCACCCGCCGACGCACCGGTAACAAAACACTCCCACCCGCCGACGCACCAGGAGCGGGCCGCTTTTAGGTCCCAGCGGCGTAGCCGCCGTCGATGAGCGACAGCGAACCGCGGGGGTTCTGTCCGCGGTGCGGGGAGCCGGTCGACCGGGCCGAGGCCGTCGACCTGCCGGGCGCCAGGGGTCGCCAGCAACAGCTCTGTGACGAGTGTTACTTCGAGCAGTTCGACCTAGTCGACGCCCCCGATCGCGTGGAGGTCCAGGTGTGTGCGCAGTGTGGCGCGGTCCGCCGGGAGAACCGGTGGGTCGACGTGGGCGCGAAGGATTACACCGACGTCGCGATCGAGGAGGTCACCGACGCACTCTCGGTCCACGTCGACGCCGAGGAGGTCCGGTGGGGCGTCGACCCCGAGCAGGTCGACGCGACGACCATCCGGATGCACGCCACGTTCACGGGCGTCGTCCGGGGGACGCCGGTCCGCGAGGAGGTGACCGTCCCCGTCAAGATCGCGAAGGGCACCTGCACCCGGTGTGGCCGCATCGCGGGGGACTACTACGCATCGGTGGTCCAGGTGCGTGCGACCGACCGCGACCTGACCGATCACGAGCGCGACCGCGCCGAGACCATCGCCCGCGAGGTGGTCGCGAAGATGGAGGCGACCGGCGACCGGGACGCCTTCATCACGGAGGCCGGCGACGTCGATGGCGGCGTCGACCTGAAGCTCTCGACGAACAAGATCGGCCGGAAAGTCGCGACACGGGTCACCGACGAGTTCGGCGGCTCCTTCGAGGAACACGAGACGCTGGTCACCGAAGACGAGGACGGCAACGAGGTCTACCGGGTGACCTACGCCGTCCGGTTGCCGCCCTTCGCCGCCGGCGACGTGATCGACCCTGGGGACGGCGGCGGCCCCGTGCTCGTCGAGAGCGTTCGCGGAAACCTGAAAGGCGTCCGGCTGGCGTCCGGCGACCACTACGAGGCCGACCACGTGGACGGCGACGCCCCCGACGCCCGGAAACTCGGCACCGCCGGGGACGCCGTGGAGACGACGCTGGTCGCCGTCGAGGACGACAGCGCCGCCCAGGTGCTCGATCCGGAGACCTACGAGGCAAAGACCATCGCCCGGCCGGAGTACCTCGATCCGGACGCCGAGACCGTGCCCGTGCTCAAGCACCGCGAGGGACTCCACGTGCTTCCCGAGCGGGAGCCGTCCGCCGGCCGACCGGAGAGACCGTGAGGGGCGAACGACCGGGGGCGGGACCCGACAACTTTTTAGGATAGCCTAAAAATACGGGAGCACGGATGCGCCCCCACCCCGACGTCTGCGTCGTCGTCCCCACGATCCGGGACTACGAACGCATTCGCGCGTACTTCAAGAACGCACGCGAGTACGGCTTCGACCTCGACCGGCTGTTCGTCCTGCTGGTCACCGAGGACTCCGGTGACACCGCCGGAATGCGGGCGATGCTCTCCGAGGAGGGCGTTGGGGGAGCCGTCTTCGACGAGACCGCACGCGAGCGGTGGTTCCACGAGCTCGGGCTCTCGGAGTACGACCACCTGATCCCGGCGGCCAGCCACGCCCAGACGTCGTTCGGGCTGCTGTACCTCTGGGCGAACGAAGCGTTCGAGTACGGGATGTTCCTCGACGACGACACCGCGCCCCGGCCCGGGACGGACTTCTTCGGCACCCACCTCGCCAACCTCGATCACGAGGGCGACGTGACCGCGGTCGAGTCCGACGAGCGGTGGGTCAACGTCCTGTATCGGGCCGACGGCGACCTCTACCCGCGGGGATACCCGTACGCGGCGATGGGCGAGACCGTCCGGGTCGGCAGCGAACGCGTCGACGACGTGGTCGCGTCCCAGGGACTCTGGACCGACGTGCCCGACCTCGACGCCGTCCGGATCCTCATGGACGGGGACCTCAAGGGGCAAGCACAGACGCGGACGGGGCCGGACGACTACGGCCCGGACTTCGTCGCCGCCGAGGGCAACTATCTCACCGTCTCGTCGATGAACCTCGCGTTCAGGCGGGAGGTCGTGCCGGCGTTCTACCAGCTCCCGATGGACGACAACCGCTGGGACGTCGGGCGATTCGACGACATCTGGTCCGGGCTCTTCCTGAAACGGGCGTGTGACGTCCTGGACAAACAGATCTACAACGGTGCACCCCTGTGTCGACACGAGAAGGCGCCGCGCTCGACGTTTGCCGACCTCCAAAACGAGGTGGCCGGGCTGGAACTCAACGAGCACCTCTGGAGGGTCGTCGACGACGTCGGCGGGGACGCCGAATCCTATCGCGGCGTGTTGCGGGCGATCGCGGACGAACTCGTCGCCGGCGACTGGAGCGACTGGGCCAACGGCGAGTTCCTGAACTACTGTGGGCGACACATGCACGACTGGCTCGACTGTCTGGCCGCCATCGAGTCCCGGTCGGCGGACCGTCAGCCGGCAGCGACGGACTAGATCGAACCACAAGCATTTAGTAGTTTTAGGCTATCCTAAAAATCATGGAACGCGACCTTCGTCCCGGCCGCCGGCAGGTACTCCAGGCGGTTGCGGCGGGATCGGCAGCCGGTCTGGGCGGGTGTGCGGGCATTCTGGAACCGCCGGGTGGCACCGGAAACGGACCGTCCGGGAGCGTGGAGATCCCGGCGCTGAGTGCGTTCCGGGGGTCCGGCGCACTCGTCGAGGGGCGTCCGGCGCCCGGTGGAACGTCCATCGAGGACCTCCCCGACCTCTCGGGATCGCTGAATCTCTACATCGGCGGCGGGGAGGGCGGCGTCTACTACCGGTTCGTCGAGATGCTCGAGGAGATCTACCCCGACTTCGAGGTCTTCGCGAGCAGCGCACCCTCGTCGTCGCTCGCACAGACGATAGTCGAGGAGGTCCAGGCCGGGGCGCCGAAGGCCGACGTCTTCTGGTCCATCGACGCGAGTTCGCTCGGGTTCGTGGCCGACAACGACGCGTACGGTTCGCTTCCGGACGCGGTCGTCGACCCGGTCCCGGAGGACTTCCGGGGCGCCGACGGCGCCTGGGTCGGCGTCGCGGGCCGGGCACGGGCCATCCCGTACAACTCCGAGCGGTTGAGCGAGGACGACGTCCCGAACAAGGTCCGGGACGTCCCGGACGCCGCCGCCCTGGACGGGACGATGGGGTGGGCGCCGACCTACGGGGCGTTCAAGTCGTTCGTGACGGCCATGCGGCTCATCCGGGGCCGGGAAGCGACCCGCCAGTGGCTCGTTTCCCTCAGGGAGGCCGGCACGAAGCGGTTCTCCAACGAGTTCGTCGTCTCCAGTCGGGTCGCCGACGGCGCCATCGGCGCCGGATTCGCCAACCACTACTACGCGCTCCGGGTCAAGAACGACCGCCCCGACGCCCCGCTGGACCTCGCGTTCACCGAGAACGACGCCGGAGCGCTCGTCGACGTCGCGGGGGCGCTCCGGATCCGAGGGACCGAGAAGGCCGACCTGGCGAACGCCTTCGTCCGACACCTGCTGTCGGCGGAGGCCCAGGAGTTTTTCGCGACCGTCAGTTTCGCGTATCCCATGATCGCAGATGTGGCCCCGCCGGGGGATCTGCCCACGGTCGATCAGTTGAACCCGCCGGACCTGGCCCTGCGGAAGCTGTCGGACCTGGAGCCGACGCTTGAACTCATGCGAGAGGCGGGCGTGCTGGGCTGACGGATGGACGTTCGCGAGCGGATCACGTCGTCGCGAGCGGGCGGACGCGGGGAGGCGACGGACGCCGGCCTGACCCTGCTCGCCGCGGCCATCGCCGCCGTGCTGGTCCTGCCGCTGGGCTGGCTGGTCGTGGACGTGTTCGCGCTCGGCCCGCGGGCGATAGACCTCGCGGTGGCGCCCACGACGCTTGCGGTGCTGGCACGAACCGTCGCCCTGGTCATCGTGGTCACGGCGGCCAGCGTCGTCATCGGGGTGCCACTGGCCGTCCTCACGGTGGAGGCGGCGCTCCCGTTCCGGCGGTTGTGGACCGTCGTCGCCGCGCTCCCGCTGGCCGTGCCGAGCTATCTCGGCGCGTTCGCCGCCGTCTCCGCGTTCGGTCCCCAGGGAGTGCTCGCCGACGCTCTCGCTCCGCTGGGCCTCGGACGGCTGCCGACGGTGTACGGGTTCGCCGGGGCGTCGGTGGTGCTCACGTTCTACACCTACCCGTACGTGTTTCTGACGACCCGCGCGTCGCTGCTGTCGCTCGACGCATCGCTCGTGGAGGCGGCCCGGACGCTCAACGCCGGTCGATGGGAGGCGTTCCGACGGGTGACCCTCCCCCGGATCGCACCGGGGATCACCGCCGGGGCGCTTCTCGTCGCACTGTACACCCTCTCGGATTTCGGCACGCCCAACATCATGCGCGTCGAGGTGTTCACGCAGTTCATCTACGCCAGGTACAACGCGTTCATGCGGGACTACGCGGCGCTGCTGTCGCTCCAGCTCGTGGCGGTCACCGCGGTGATCCTGGCGGTCGAGTCCCGGATCGGGGCCGACGAGTCGGGTGCCTACGAGAGCCGCGGCTCCCGGGGCGGCGGGACGCTCGCGCTCGGGCGGTGGCGGTACCTGGCGGTCCTGCTGCCCGCGGGCGTCGGACTGGTGGCCGTGCTGCTGCCGATCGGCATCTTCGGGCTGTGGCTCGTCCGGACCGGCCCCGGCTACGCGACGGGCTCGATGGCGTTCTCCTGGTCGTACGGGTGGAACTCCGTCGTCGTGTCGCTTCTGGCGGCGGGCGGAGCCGTGCTCGTCGCGCTGCCGATCGCGCTGCAGTCTGCGGTCTCCGACTCGCGGCTCGCGGCGGTCGCGGACCGGGCGCCGTACGTGGGGTATGCGACCCCGGGGATCGTCCTCGCGATAGCGCTGGTGAGTTTCAGCTTCGACATCGTGCCGGCGCTGCACAAGACGATTCCGCTGCTGGTGTTCGCGTACGTCGTCCGGTTCATGCCCCAGGCCATCGGCTCGATCCGGACCTCGCGGATGCAGGTGGACCGCAAGCTGGTCGAGGCCGCCCGGACCCTCGGGCGCTCCCGGTTGCGGGCCTTTCGGTCGATCACCCTGCCGCTGATCATGCCCGGCGTCGCGACCGGCGCGGCGCTGGTCTTCCTGACGACGATGAAGGAACTGCCGGCGACGCTGATTCTCCGTCCGCTCGGGTTCGACACCCTCGTCACGTACATCTGGCGGGTGGAGGAAGCCGGGCTGTACGGGCAGGCGGCAGTGCCGGCGCTCGTGCTGGTCGTCGTCTCCGGGCTCTCGATGGGAGTCATCCTGACGCGGGAGCGACGGCGGGAACCGGAGGGATGACCCGTGGGTGAGCGAGCGTCGGAGACGGCAGTGGCGGGTCGACGCGATCCGCAGGGACCGCCCCGGCCCGGCATCCACTCCCCCCGCCCGCGGGGACCGTCCCGGCCCGGCGTCCGCTCCCCCCGCCCGCAGGGACCGCCCCGGCCCGGCATCCACTCCCCCCGCCCGCAGGGACGGTGACCGACGACCATGCAACGGCGACACTACCGGATTGCCGCCGCGACGCTCGCAGCCCTGGCCGCGGTGGCCGTCTGGACCATCTCGGTGACGGTGTTTCCGTACCACTCGCTGAACCACGACGAGGCGGTATATCTCCAGCAGGCGGCGATGCTGCTCGACGGGCGACTGTTCCTGCGGCCGCCCGTCGAGGAGGTCTTCCGGCCGTGGTTTTTCGTCGCGGACGGCGGCCGGCTGTATCCCAAGTACGCGCCCGTCCCCGCCGCGATGTTCGCGCTCGGGGAACTCCTCGGGGGCGGCTACCGGACGGCAATCGCCGGCATCGCAGCGGCCAACGTCGCGCTCGTCGTCGGGGTCGTCCGGGAGGTGTTCGACCGGCCCACGGGACTTGTCGCCGGCGCGTTCGTGCTCGCGTCGCCGCTGTTTCTGGTCGACTCGGCAGTCTTTCTCCCGTACGCGCCGACGACGCTTCTGAACCTGCTTTTCGCCTACGGCTATCTCCGCGCGGACCGGACCGGCGACCGGCGGTGGGCGGCCGTCGCCGGTGCGGCGATCGGGCTGGCGGGGTTCGCACGTCCCTACACGGCCGTCCTGTTCGCGGCGCCGTTCGTCGGCCACGCACTCTGGACGCCCCGGCGAAACCCGGGCGACGCACTCGTCCGACTGCTTCCGACGGCAGCGCTCGGACTGGCCGGCGTCGGAGTCACGCTGTCGTACAACGCCGTCACGACCGGGTCGCCGTGGGTGTTTCCCTACGAGGCGTTCGCCCCGCGGGACGGTCTCGGGTTCGGCCGGCGGGTGCTGCTCGGCCACGAGGTCCGGTACACGCCGGAACTGGCCGTGCGCGTGACCCGGACGGTCCTCGAACTGTTCGTCACCCACTGGGTCGCCGGCGGCCTCCTCGGCGCGGCGCTTGCCGCCGTCGGCCTCGGCGCCGTGCTCGCCCGCCGGCCGTCGCCACGCGAGAGCGCGGTCGCCGGGCTGGCCGTCTCCGTCGTCGCCGGCAACGCCTACTTCTGGGGGAACTACAACCTCCTCGGGGACCTACAGCGCGCCGGCGACGGCCTCGTCTCGGTCCTGGGCCCGTACTACCACTTCGACCTGCTGGTCCCGACGGCGGCGTTCGCGGCGGTCGGCGCCGTCGAGGGGGCCCGCGCCCTCCATCGCAGGGTCGAGGTGCGGTTCGACCGGCGGGCCGCCGCGGCGGTGACGGCGGCGGTCCTGGTCGCGGGCGCCGCCACGATGGGCGCGGTCACGGCCGCCGAACTGACCGGCCGACTCGGCGAGAGCGCCGCCGCGACCGACACCTACGAGGACGCCTACGAGCCGTTCGACGGCGGGGCCCCGGAGAACGCGGTCGTCCTGCTCCCGACGCCGTACGGCGACTGGCTCAACCACCCGTTCCAGCCACTCCGGAACGAACCCGGATTCGACGGGGCCACCGTCTACGCGACCGACAGTCGGCCCTTCGCGGTCGCGGACGCGTTCCCCGACCGGCAACTGTACCGCTACGTCTACCGCGGCGTCTGGGCGCCCGAGTCGGGCTCCCCCGACGCCGCCCGCCTCCAGCGGATCCGCGAGGCCGCCGGCGCCGGCGTTCGCCTCGAAACCGTCGTCGGTGTTCCCCGGGGCGCGACCGGCGTCACCGTCCGGGTCGCGACCGACGAGGGGAGCGTCTATCGGGCCGTCTCCGATCCGGACGAACGCCTCGGCGTCGACCTCGTCGTGTCGGCGGGGACGGTCCGCCTCGAGGGGGCCGCCGGGGGAACCCGGACGCTCGCGGTCGAGGGCAGGGACGTCGTGCGCCTGACGGTGTTCGTCGACCGCGGCGCCGGCGGGAGCTTCTCCTACCGGTTCGACCTGCCGGTCGAGGTCACCGGGGACCGGGTCCGTGCGCTCACGCCGCGCATCGAGTACTGCCGTAGCACCCGCACCTGCGGCGGGGCGGCGGCGTACCTCCCTGGATCGGCGCCGGACGGCGTCTTCGCCCGGGCCGACCTGGCGGCGGTCGGTCGCAACGCCTAAGTTTAGGTCGACCTAATTTTTCGCCATGCGACTCACGCGACGCGACCTGGTCGCGGCGCTTGCCGCGGCCGGCGTCGCCGTCGGCGCGGGGGCGGCGGTCCGGCGGTCCGATCCCTCCGACGGCGGGGACGGCCCCATCGACGACGACGACCTGGCGACGCTCGTCGCCGCCGCGGACGTCCTCTACCCGTCTGCGGTCGACGACGTCGAGGGGTTCGTCGTCGAGTACGTCCGGCGGCGGGCCGAGGACCGCCCCGACCACGGCCGGGCGGTCGCCGCCGCGGCCACGTATCTCGACGACCACGCCGACGCCTGGCACGGCGAACCGTTCGCGTCGCTGGATCCGTCCGAGCGGGTGCGGATGCTCGACCGGATGGGCGCCGACGTCGCCGACCCGGTTCCGGACGGGACCGACGTCGAGCGGGTCCGGTACTACGTCGTCAACGAACTCCTGTTCGCGCTGTATTCGACCCCGACCGGCGGCGAACTGGTCGGGATGGAGAACCCCCGGGGATACCCCGGCGGCCTGGCGAGTTACCAGCGGGGGTCGCAGTCGTGAGCGACGACCGCACCCCCTCCGAACGGGCGGACGTCTGCATCGTCGGCGCCGGCCCCGCCGGGGCGCTGGTCGCGCGGTCGCTCGCCGAGCGGGGGCACGACGTCGTCGTGCTGGAGGCGGGACCGCGGTTCGACGAAGACGGGCGGGACCGGCGCGTCGAGCGATCGATCCGGCCGGCACACGACCCGTCGTCGGTCTGGGACGTGGGCGGCGACCGGGACGCCTACACCTCGTCGGGACCGCGGTTCTACCCCCTCAACCGGGCGCGGGTCAAGGGCGTCGGCGGGTCGACGCTGCACTGGCAGGGGCTGGTAATGCGTCTCCACGAGAGCGACTTCGAAACCCGGTCGCGACACGGCGTCGCCTCGGACTGGCCGTTCGACTACGGGACGCTGCGACGGTACTACGCGCGCGCGGAGACGACCCTGGGGGTCGCCGGCGCGTCGGACAACCCGTTCGGGCCGCCCCGCGAGGAGGCCCATCCCCTGCCGCCGTTCCCGCCGTCCCACAGCGACGCCATCTTCGCGGAGGCCTGTGACCGGCTCGGGGTGGCCATGCACTCGGTTCCGAACGCGCGCAACTCGGTCGCCCACGACGGGGCGTCCCGGTGTGTGGGCTATGGCACCTGCAAGCCGGTCTGTCCATCGGGGGCGAAATACGACGCGACCCGCACGGTCGAGGCGGCGGTCGAGGCGGGGGCGCGGGTGATCGACCGCGCGCCGGTCCAGCGGCTCGAACACGACCGGTCCGGGAAGACGGTCGAGGCCGCGGCGTACGCCACCCCCGACGGCGAAACCCATCGACAGACCGCCCGGCGGTTCGTCGTCGCCGCCGGCGGCGTCGAGACGCCGCGGTTGCTGTTGCTCTCGAAGTCCCGGGCACACCCCGACGGCCTCGCGAACTCCAGCGGGGCGGTCGGGCGGTACTTCATGGACCACCTGTTTGCGGGCACCGGCGGCTGCATCGACCGGCCGACCCGCCAGAACCACGTCGGGTTTCTCACGAGCGAGACCCACCAGTTCTACGACGACCCGACCGCGGGGACCGGAGAGGGAATCCCGCCCGCCGACGCCGACCGGTCGGCGTTCACCCCGCTCAAACTGGAGTTTTTCAACTACGCCGGCCCGTCGCCGGTCGAACTCGCGCTGGACGCCGAGCAGTGGGGTGACGACCTCCTCGAGTCGCTCCGGGCGACGTACGGCAACGGCATCGCGGTGGGCGGGCTGGTCGGCCAGCGGCCCCGGGCGGAAAACTACGTGGGCCTCGACACCACCAGAACCGACGATCACGGGAATCCTGTCCCCGAGATCCACTGGGGAATCGACGACGCGACCCGGCGCACCATCCGGCGCGCGAACGAGATTCAGGAGGCGATCCTGGCCGAACTGGACGCCGAGGTCACCTGGCAGGTCGGGCCCGGAGACACCGGCCCCGCGTTTCACCACATGGGAACCACGCGGATGGGGACCGATCCGGACGACAGCGTCGTCTCGCCGCGACTGCGGACCCACGATCTGGAGAACCTCTGGATCGCCGGCAGCAGCACGTTCGTCACCGGCGGCGGCGTGAACCCCACGCTCACCGTCGCAGCACTCGCGATCAAGGCCGCCGACCACGTCGCGGAGACGCTGTAACGTGGCGTCCCGAACTGTTTTAGGTAAACCTAAAAATTCAAGTGGCTCGCCCCCCATCCTGCCGCAATGAGCGATCGAGCCGAGACGTCCGGTGGATACTCGTTTTCCGACGTCAGCGTCGTGATGGCCACCTACAACGAGGAGGCCGCCGTCGACGCCGTCCTGAGCGACGTCGCGGCGGCCACCGACGGGGCGGCCGAGGTCGTCTGCGTCGACGGGTCCTCCGACCAAACCCCGGAGATCGCAAGGGACCACGGAGCGAGGGTGATCCGACAGGAGCCACACGGGTACGGCGTCGCCGTCCGGGAGGCGCTTCTCGCCGCCGACCGGCCGGTGGTCGTCACGGCGGACTGCGACGACACCTACCCGATGGATCGGCTTCCGGCGTTTCTGGACGCCATCAACCGTGGCTACGACGTCGTGAGCGGCGACCGGCTGTACCACGGGGCCGACGCGATGCCGGCCCTGAACCGGTACGGCAACGTCGCGTTCGCCCTCCTCGCGAGCGCGCTCGCCGGCGAGCGCGTCCACGACGTCACGACCGGAATGCGGGCGTACCGCCGCGAGGTGATCGAGTCGATCTCCTGGACGGAGAACACCGGCCTCTCTGCGGAACTGCTCCTCCGACCGCTGCTGCGTGGCTACCGGGTGCGGGAACTCCCGATACCGTACCGCGAGCGGGCCGGGACGTCGACCCTCGATCCGTTCGGCGGCGGCGCCGCGATCGCCAAATCGATACTCAAGGTGGGCCTCCGGGAGCGGCTTGCCGGACGGGACGACCGGCGGGCCGAGTGACCGGTCCCGGAACGGGCTCCCCGTCCACGTCCCGAGTTACCTGCTCGGAACCGAGTTGCCGGCTTCGACGCGAGCCACCTGCCTCACCCGGGACACCTGCTCCACGGAGATCACCTGCCTCACCCGGGACACCTGCTCCGGCCCGAACCGCCGGACCCGCGGCGTCACGAAACCGTTACGTCCGTCGGGGCCGGAACGACCGACATGAGAGAGGCGCTGGCGGCAGTCGTCGACAAGCGCCGCGGCGACGCGACGATTCGCTCGCTGCGGGCGGAGGGCGTCTACGACGAGACCCGTCGCGTCGTCGAGCACGGCGACGGCGCCATCGCCATCCCAGTGACCGAACCGCCCGCCGGGACCGAGGTCCGGTCGGTCGTCGAGCAGGCCGACCCTGAACCCCGCGTCAGGGGCCTCGCGGACCTTCTGGCCGAGCGGGGCTGGACCGACGAGGAGATACAGCGTGCGCCGTCTTCCTGGGCAGTCGTCGGCAGCGTGGTCCTCGCGCGGTTCGAGGACTGTCCCCGTCCGGCGGAGGTCGGGGACGCGCTGCTGGAACTCCACGGCGAGGCCGACACCGTCCTCGACCGCCGCGGAATCGGCGGCCCCCACCGCGAACCGGACGTCGCCGTCGTCGCCGGCGAGGGCGACACCGAGACGGTCCACGTCGAGCACGGCACCGAGTACGCGCTGGGTCTGGACCGGGTGATGTTCTCGCCCGGCAACAAAGCCGAGCGCGCACGCATGGGCGAAGTCGTCGCCGGCGACGCCCCGCCGGCCCCCGAGACGGGCCGCGATGGCCCCGAGCGTGTACTGGACATGTTCGCCGGCGTCGGCTACTTTGCGCTGCCGATGGCCCGGGCCGGCGCGCGGGTGACCGCCGTCGAGCGGAACCCGACCGCGTTCCGGTACCTGATCGAGAACGCCTCGCTGAACGGGGTGACCGGCCGTGTCGAACCGTACCGCGGGGACTGCCGGGCGGTGGCGTCGCGGCTGCCGACTCGCCGGTTCGACCGCGCCGTGCTGGGGTATTACGACGCCACCGCGCCCGCTACCGACGTCGACGACCCGCCGGCCGAGGAACTGCCGGGCGGCGGGCAGGCCGACACGTCGGGCCATCCCTACCTCGACGCCGCCATCCGGGCGCTCGCGCCCGGGGGCGTCGCACACGTCCACGCCGCCGTCCCCGAACCGGAACTCTGGAGCCGGCCCGAAGCCCGACTGGCGACTGCCGCCGGCGAGGCCGGTCGGGCGGTCGACGTGCTGGATCGGCGCCGGGTCAAGACCCACAGCGAGGGCGTGATCCACGCCGTGCTCGACGTTCGGGTGGCGTGACTCGCCGGAACGCACCACGCGCGAAGGCCCACGGGGACTCGGGCGATGGCCCCCGCGTTCCCGGCGGATCAGATCTCGCCGCTCGAACGTCCCCACCAGCGCGCTGCGATCCGATAGAGGACGTACGCCAGCACGACCGCGAGCAGGGCGGTGCCGACAAGCGTCACGAGTCGGAACAGCCACGACAGCAGGACCCGGATCACCACGAACAGGACGGCGGCCGCCACGACGATGGCGCCGACCTTCAGGACGGTGCTGTTCTCCATGCCCGACCCTTGGCGCGGGGACGCATAAATCGTCGGCCCGGGACCGGCCACGTTACCGCTTGCCAAATGCATTTGCGCCCCGGCCCCAATTCACGTCCCATGAGAGTCATCGACGCTGACCTGCTCGTGACCGGCCGCGACGAGCGACCGCTCGAGGACGCCCGCGTGGTCGTCGAGGACGGCCGCATCGCCGACGTCGGGCCCCAGGAGGACGTTTCGGCACCCGCCGACGCCGAGCGAACGACCCACGAGTACCTGCTGCCGGGACTGATCGACGCCCACCTGCATCTGACGGGCGCGCGGAGCATGGACCCGATGACCTGGATCACGACCTCCTCGGAACTCGGCGCGGCACGGGCGACAGCGGACCTGCGGGACATCCTGGGGGCGGGGTTCACGACCGTCCGGGACGTGGGCTCGAAGACGGGGCTCGGACTCCGCGATGCCGTCGAGGCCGGCGAGATTCCGGGGCCGCGCATCTTCACGAGCGGCCCGACCATCTCTCAGACGGCGGGCCATGGCGACGAACACTCCCTGCCCTACGAGTGGGTCGCAAGCGAGGGCGCCGGCATCGGGACGCTGGCCGACGGCGAGGCCGAGTGCCGCAAGGAGGCCCGCAAGCGCATCCGCGAGGGTGTCGACCTGCTGAAGATCATGACCACCGGCGGCGTCCTCAGCGAGAAGGACGCCCCTGACCAGAGCCAGTTCACCGACGCCGAGGTCCAGGCGTTCGTCGAGGAGTCCCACCGGGTCGACATCCCGGTCGCCTCCCACGCCCAGGGCGCGCCCGGCGTCAAGACCGCACTCCGGAACGGCGTTGACACCATCGAGCACGGCTTCTACCTCGACGAGGAGGCCATCGACCTGTTCCACGAGACCGGCGCCACGTTCGTCCCGACGCTCGCGATCATGTTCCGGCTCATCGAGGAGGGCGCCAACCACGGCGTCCCCGAGTACGGACTGGCGAAGGCCCGCGACGCCAGTGAGGCCCACTTCGACGCCGTCGAGCGCGCCTACGACGCCGGCGTGTCCATCGCGACCGGGACGGACTTCATCGGGCCGGACCTGATTCCCCACGGCGAGAACGCCCTGGAACTGGAACTGCTGAGCGAGGAGGTGGGCATGGACGAACACGACGTGCTCCAGTCCGCGACCCGCATCGCCGCCCGGACGGTGCCCGCCGACGACCTCGGGACCGTCGAGGCCGGCAACCGCGCGGACCTCGTGGCGCCCGAAAGCGACCCTCTCGACGACGTCTCGGCGGTTCGGGACGTCGAGACGGTCTACAAGGGCGGCACGGCGGTCGACCCCGAGAGGCTGTAGGTTCGACGTCGCGCCGGGGGTCAGGCGTCGCCCGCGGACGCCCCGAACAATCGCCCGAGGACGCCGCCGCCGGCGACGAACAGCCCGGCGTACAGCGCCACCGCGCCGACGTACGCCAGCCAGAGGCCGACGGCCATCCGGCCGTCCGCCAGCGATCCCGCGGCGGTCAGTTCGGCGAACGCCCCGGCGGCGGTGAAGACGAGTGCGGCCAGAAGCTCTCCCACCTCGGCGAGATACTCGAACATCGGCGGCGGATAACGGACTGACGGGCAAGTAGTTTCCGGAACGACCCTGGTTTCGACGGGGTTTTGACGGCGGTGGCGCTACCGACGGGCATGGCAAACGCGCGATACGACGAGGCTGCGCTGGCGAAGTACGGCTTCGTCGCGGGCGTCGCCATGATCGTCGCCGGCGCTCTCGGACACTCGACGCTGCCCGTGCTCGTCGGGCCGCTCCCCGGGTGGGAGAGCGCGCTGCTCACCGACCTGGAGGTGCTAGGCGTCCTCGTTGGCGTCTTCTCGGTGTTCGGGTTCGGCATCTTCCTGCCGCTGACGCGGTGATCGGTCGCTCAGGGACGGTCACTCCACGTCCCAGGCGTCCGAGAGCGGGCTGGAGCGGTCCCGCGAGCGCCCGCCGCCGTCGCTGGCGTCCCCGCTCGACCGCCTGCGCCGGGCGTCCCGACTCGACCGCCCGCGCCGACCGCCCCGACCGTCGGGGGCGTCCCCGCTCGCCGACCCGACCGCCGCGTCCGGATCGAGCGGAGGAAGATCGGGCTCGACCATGCGGTCGATCTGGTCGGCGAACCAGTCGGGAACGTCCGCACGGGCGTTCTCGAACAGTTGCAGCAGCGAGGAGTCGGCCAGATAGGTCGCCCCGTAGTCCTCGGGAGACCGGACGACCCGGCCCGCCGCCTGGACGACCGTCCGCAGCGCCGTTCGGCGGTACCAGGGCCACCCGCCCCGGTCGAGGCGATGGGCGACCCGCGAGTCGCCCGTGTTGGCGTACGGCGCCTTGGTGAGCACCTGCCACCGACAGAGGTCCCCCTCCAGGTCCAGCGCCTCCTCCATCGTCACCGAGAGGAACACGTCGGGGTCGTCGGTGGCCTTCCAGGCGGCCAGCGCGTCGTCCCGGTCCCCGCGGTCGTGGGCCCGGACCCGCGAGGCGACGCCGAACTCCCGGAGGTGGTCGAGCAGGTCTCGCTGGATGGCATAGGAGTGGGCGTGGACCAGGCCCTTCTGGTCGGGATGGCGCTGCATCACCCGCACCAGCGCCCGGGCGACCTTCGGGAGGGTCTCGTCGCGCTCGTCGTAGGTCATCTTGCCGCGAGTGAGGTCGTACAGCGGGCGACGTTCGAGGGGGAACGTGTGCTCGACGTCGACCAGCGCGACGTCGTCGGGGTCCAGTCCGACCTGCCGGCAGAAGGCCGCCTTCTCCAGGATGGTTGCCGACAGCAGCGCGAACGTCCGGCCCCGGTCCCACACCGTCGAGTGGAGGTAGCGTTCGGGGTTCAGCGGCTTGACGGTCACCGGCGGGTTGTCGGAGCCGTCGGCGTCCGGGCCATCGTCCGCGCCGGTTCCCGAACTGCCGCGGTCGCCCTGATCGACCAGCCACGTCGTCGGGCTCTCCGGATTGCGGTAGTCCTCGACGAACCACTGCAGTTCCGAGATGCGCTCGCCGAGTCTGTCGCGGACGGCGGCCTCCTCGGGGTCCAGTTCCGGGCGGGCGAGCAGTTCGTCCCGGCGGGCCGCCAGCCGGTCCACTAACCGTTCGGCGAACCGCATCGCGCCGTCCGGGTCGCCGTCGACGTCGGGCACCCGCAGGTCGTGCCACCCCGGGACGGTCCGGGCGTCGAGTTCGATGGTGGCGTACATCTCCGCCCACTCCGCGAGGCCGTGGGCCTCGTCGACGACGACGACGTCGCGCTGGCCGAACACGTCCGAGCCGGCGGTCTGCATGAAGTACGCCAGCGTCATCGCCGCGAACTGCCGTTCGCTGGCGATGGCCCGGTCGCTGAAGTACGGACACCGGTGGCGCACCCGGCAGTCGAACCCGGACTCGCGGGCGCAGGGCGCCCGGTCCACGGGGGTATCAGTCTCCCCCGGGAGGATGCAGGTGTAGTTGTTCTTCCCGCGGACGACGTTCAGGTCCGCAAGCAGCGGGTCGGCGGCGACGTCGTCAAGCTGGGACACCTGCGGGGTGGTGTAGTAGGCGCCGTGCGGCTCCGCGGGCGGGGCTGCCTCGGGTGTGGCCGCCGCGCCCATCACCGCCCGCGCGAGCAGGGACTTGCCGCTGCCGGTCGGCGCCCGGACCAGGACCACGTCGTTGCCCGCGGCGAAGGCCGCGCGGATCCGCTCCAGGGTTCGCTGCTGGTTGCCACGGGAGGAGGGCGCGGGGAACTCCTCGGGGATGCGCTCGGGGTCCACCGTCGGACGGGCGGGGCGGCGCGGGCATGAATGTGCCGGATGCGGCCGACGTTCCCCCGTCCCGGATTCGCCGCGACCTCCTCGCCAAGGGGCGCCAATCCGTCGGTCATCTAAAGCGCCGCCACGTCCTCGGCTGTCGGCTCCCGGTCGTCCGGCAGCCGGCCGATGCAGTCGAAACAGAGGAAGTGCTCGGAGCCGTCGGCCAGTTCCAGGGTCATGCCGCCGGTCGGCTCGGGGTCGGTCCGGAACAGGCCGGCGATGCCGCCCCCGACGGTGACGTCGCCGCCGCAGCCGTCGCACCGTTCCGTCGCCATGTGCGGGTCGAAGCCCCCGACGGCCAAAGGGCTTCGGACCGCCGGCGAGCGTTCAGCAGCCGCCCTCGCCGGCCGCTGTCGCCGACGCACCGGCCAGCCGCCGTGCCGGTCGCCGCACTCAAGCCCCTGCCGCGAGTAGTGGAGGTATGCGCGTGCTGGTAACCGGGGCGACCGGGTTCGTGGGGGGGCGACTCGTCCCCGGGCTCGTCGACGCCGGACACGACGTGGTCGCACTGGTG
>JAZKSB010000004.1:0-26962 GCA_036626315.1 Halobacteriales archaeon | reverse complement strand
TAGGTGTTGTGGCCCTGGTAGACCGTCTCCTCGCGCTCGATGAGGTCCGCCTCCGCGAGCGTCTCGACGATCCGGCTTCCCTTCCGGGAGGAGACGTCAAGTTCCTTCCAGAAGTCCGATTGGTGGATGCCGCCCGTCTCGCGGACGAGTTCGAGTCCGCGGCGCTCGTCCTCCGAGAGGTCGGCCTCGGCGTCTGCGGCGCTCATGTTCCTACGGGCGCCGCCCACTCCGATAAATCTGGCCCCTCGCGAGTGGAACCGGAACGCGGAGTCGGCCCGACGACGCCACAGCAGTCGGCCGATCCCGTCCGGTCACCGGGGGACGGCGTCCACCTAGACGGGTTCGTGGGCCGTCTCGCAGGGCGGCCCAGGCGCGAACGCGAAGTCGGCGGTGCCGTCGGCGTACAGGGTCACGAGCGAGGAGGACCGCGTGCCGAACCCGTCGCCGTGGACGCAGACGCCGTAGTCATGGTCCCCGATCGCCGCCGCCGCCCGGTCGCGCCAGGAATCGGCGCTCTCGCCGGGTTCCGGCCGGAGCGCCGCCCGGAGGCGGACGGCGTTGTCGGCCTGCTCGGCGCCGGCGTCCGGGCGGGCCTCGGGGACGAAGAAGTCGCCGTCCGCCCCGACGTTGACGACGACGTGGACGCCGGGCGGGAGGTTCCGGGCCCCGAGTCGGCCGTCCCATTCGAGGTAGACCACGGCGTCGGCGTCGGCGACCAGGAGGTTGAACCCGGCGTAGTCGTCTGCCTCGACGGCCCGCTCGACGAAGCGGGCGGCGTCCTCCGCGCTCTCGCGGGCAAGTGCGTCACGGACCAGCAGTCCCCGCGAGCGGTCGCCCGCCAGGTCGACCCATCGGTTGGTGATCGCGGCGATCAGGCCGTGCTCATTGTGGCCGATCCAGGTGCCGCCGGCCTCCTCGTCCCGGGGCGCGACGACCTGCGGGTCCTCCTGTAGAAGTCGAGGCGGGACCGAGGGCCGGTCGACGGCCTCGTCGCGGTTGGCCGCCGCGACCAGCGGCGCGTCCTCGAACGTCTGCCAGGCGAAGGCGAGCGTACACACGCGCCGGCATAGGCGACATGGGCAATTAAACGGTCCGAAAGCGGGTGCAGGCGACGGGAGCTCACTCCCCGAGGCGGTCGCGCACCGCCGCCCGGTCGACGGTTCCGGACGCAGTCCGGGGCAGTTCGTCGGCGACGCCCCAGGTTTTGGGCACCTTGAACCCGGCCAGGCGGTCGCGGCAGTGGGCCGCCAGGCGGTCGACGTCGGGGTCGGCGCCCGACTCGGGCACCACCAGCGCGGCCACCCGCTCGCCCCACTCCGGGTCCGGCAGGCCGACGACCGCGGCGTCCGCGACCGCGGGGTGGGCGCGGACGGCGTCTGCCACCTTCGCCGGCCGGACGTTCTCGCCACCGGTGACGATGGCGTCGTCGACCCGGCCGACCACCGACAGCAGGCCGTCGTCGTCCCGGTAGCCCACGTCGCCGGTGTGCAGACCGTGCTCGCCGAACGCCGCGGCGGTTCGGTCGTCGTCGAGGTAGCCCGGCGTCACCGTCGGGCCGTCGACGACGAGTTCGCCCCGCTTGCCGGGGGCGAGGGGCCGGCCGTCCGGCCCGACGACGGTCACGTCCGCGAACAGCAGCGGCTGGCCGACGGTGTCGCCGTGGTCGAACGCCTGGGCCGGCGTCGCGGTGGCGACCTGGCTGGCGGTCTCGGTCAGCCCGTAGGTCGGGAACACCGGCACGCCGCGGTCGCGGCTGCGCTCGACCAGCTCCGGCGGCGTCGGCGCCCCGCCCAGCAGGACGAACCGTAGGCGGTCAGGCGGCCGCCAGTCGGCCTCGAGCAGTCGCGTCAGCATCGTGGGCACCATCGAGATGCCCGTCGCGCCGTGGCGCTCGACGACGGCTGCCGTCTCCGTCGCGTCGAACGACCGCTGGAGGACGACCGCGGTGCCGTACAGCGTCGAGCGAACCACCGGCGCCAGCCCGCCCATGTGGTACATCGGCAGCGGCACCAGCCACCGGTCGCCGTCACCCGCTCCGCCGCCGCGACCGCCCGGCCGGATCCCCAGTCGGAACGCCGAGGCGGTCGCGCTGGCGACGAGGTTGCCAGCCGTCAGTCGGACGCCCTTCGGGTCGCCGGTCGTGCCGGAGGTGAACATGATTAGCTGGGTCCACTCGCGGGCGACGGGCCGCTCCGGGACGGCGTCACCGCCGGGTCGCTCTGCCACGATTGGGGCGAGCGACCGGACCGCCTCGTGGGCCTCCGGGTCGACCGACAGCACGGGCGCGTTGCCCGCGACCCGGACGGCCGCCGGGGCGGTGTCGGCTTCGCAGACGAGGTGGTCGACCCCCGCGCGCTCGACCTGCGGCCCGAGTTCGTCGGTCGTGAGTTCGGCGTTCAGCGGAACGAGCGTGGCTCGCAACCGCATCGCCGCGTGGATCAGGCGGACGAACGCCGGGCGCGTGCCCAGAAGCAGGCCGACCCGGTCGCCGGGGTCGACGCCGGCGGCGGCCAGCGCGCCCCCGAGGTCGTCGACATCCCGGTCCAGTTCCCCGTAGGTCCAGGTGCGGTCCCCGTCGGCGTCGACCAGTGCAGTGCGGTCCGGCGTCACCCGCATCCGGTGGGCGAGGAGGTCCTCGGTCGGCCAGTCGACCGGATCACGCACGCTCGGTCACCTCCCCGCTGGCCGGCGCGCGCCCAGCCGTCGTTCGCCCGTCGCCAGCCACGCGCTCAGTCATCTCCACCCACCTCCAGGTCCTCGACGGCCGCCCAGGCGGTGCCGATGTCGACGCCGGTGCCGGGCGCCGCCGGGATGGCCATCCACCCGTGTTCCACCGGCGCAGGATCGGGCGCGAGGTCGGTCGCGAAACGGTCGGCGGTCGCGAGCCCGCAGGCCCGCACGTCCGGCAGCGACGCCGCGAGGTGGCCCGCCACGGTCCGGGCGACGACCGCGTCCACGGTGTTGGAGACGACCACGTCGACGCCCCGCTCCATCGCGGCCAGCGCTGCCGCACGCGTCCGGTCGAGGCCCCCCAGCGCCGTCGGCTTCAGGACGACGACATCCGCGGCGCCGGCGTCCAGCACTGGGTCGACGCCGACCGACGCGACCGTCTCGTCGACGGCCACCTCGACGCCGTTGCCCCGCAGCGCCGACAGGCCACCCAGGTCGCTCGGCTGGACCGGCTGTTCGACCACGTCGACCGCGGCGCTGGGGTAGTTGCGGACCGCCTCGTAGGCCTGCGCGCGGGTCCAGGCGCCGTTGGCGTCGGCCCGGAGTTCGACGTCGGGGCCGACAGCTTCCCGGACCGCCGCAAGCCGGCCCGTGTCCGCGGCGGCGGCGCGGTTGCCGACCTTTACCTTCACGCAGTCGAAGCCGGCCTCGGCGGCGGCCCGGGCCGACGCTGCCGTCTCGTCGGGCGGGGCGTCGCCGACCGTGGCGTTGACCGGAATCGCCGGCCATCCGTCGGCGGCGGTCCGGGCGGCGACCGAGACGTTCTCGCCGGCGAGGTGGTCGTACAGCGGCTTGTCTGCACGGCGGGCCGCAAGATCCGCCAGCGCCACCTGGAGGCCGTGTCTGGCCGCCGGCGCGCCACGGACCAGCGCCAGCGCCTCGCGGGGGCCGTCGCGTTCGACCACGTCGGCGGCCTCCCGGAGCGCGTCGCGGGCGGCCCCGAACGACTCCGTCCAGCCGGCGAGCGGGGTCGCCTCGCCCAATCCCGCGGTCCCGTCGTCTGCGACCCGGACGAGCAGGCCCTCGCGGCGCCCGATGTCCCCGTCTGCGGTCGCGAGCGGCGACGACAGGTCGAGCGCGAACCGCCGGACGCCGGCCTCCACTCAGACCACCATCCCGACCGCGAACAGGAGCGAGTGGGCGGCCAGCAACTTGCCGGTGCGTTCGAGCGCGGGGTTCAGCGCCCGCTCGTCGGTCTCGGTCCAGACGGTGCGGGTCACCATCGCCGCAAACGGCACCGTCCCCAGCGGCAGCAAAACGACCGGGTCAAATCCGAAGGCGACCACCAGGCCCGCGGGCGCGAGGTAGGCCAGCGCGACGTTGGCCGCGTACTCGAAGCGGGACCACCGGTAGCCGACGACGGTCGCCAGCGTCCGCTTGCCCGCCCGTCGGTCGTCCTCCAGGTCCCGGAGGTTGTTGACGACGAGGATATTGGTGTTCAGCCCCGCCGCCGGGAGGCTGGCGACGAGCGCGACCAGCGGGACGGTGCCGGCCGGCGGCGCGCCGTACAAGGACAGCGGCCCCAGCGGAACCGATCCCGCGGCACCCGCCGCCGCGGCGGCCTGGACGTAGAACGTGCCGGTCACCGCGACGAGGCCGAACCAGACGAACACGAACAGGTCCCCCAGGCCGTGCGAGCCGAGCGGGTAGGGTCCGCCGGCGTAGGCCCACCCGCTGGCGACGCCGGCCAGCCCGATTGCGACGATGGGGAGTCCGCCGACGACGACGAGGTAGACGCCGACCAGGATTGCCAGCCCGAAGGTGGCGACCATCGCGGCTTTGACCCGCGGAGCGGGGATGAGTCCCGCCTGGGTGACGCGGGTGTAGCCCGCCGACTGCTGTTCGTCGACGCCCTTGACCGCGTCGTAGTAGTCGTTGGCGAAGTTGGTGCCCACCTGGATGAGGACGGCCCCGACCAGCGCGGCCAGCGCCGGCAGCGGCGCGAAGACGCCCTCGTGGGCCGCCAGGCCCGTCCCCACGACGACCGGCGCGGCGGCCGCCGGCAGCGTGTGGGGCCGGGCGGCGGCGAGCCAGGCCTCCGTCCGGGTGAGGTCCTCGGTCGCAGTCATTACCCGGTTCTCGGAGTCCCGCGAGTGTTAACGTTGGCATCCGGGACGGGCGAGCCAGCCGTTCCGTTCCAGCCGGGCGGCCCCGTCAGTCGGCTGCCAGCCGCTCGTACACGGCGATCAGGTCCTCGCCGACGGCGTCGATGGTGTACTCGCGGCTCTTCTCGGCGGCGGCGGTGCCCAGTTCCTCCCGGAGTTGTTCGTCCCCGGCGAGGCGCCGCAGCGGCCGAACGAAGTCGTCGTCGGCCTTCAGGACGTGGGCGCCGTCGTCGAACCGGTCGTAGGTGGGGATGTCCCTGACGACGGCGGGCTTGCCGGCAGCCATCGCCTCCAGAAGCGCCATTCCCTCGTTTTCATTCTTGCTGGGCCAGAAGAACACGTTCCCGGCGGCGAACGCACCCGCGATGTCGTCGACGTACCCGGTGAACGTGCAGTTGTCCGGCGCGGACTCGACGAGTTTCGTCGTCTCCCGGGATCGCAGCACCCGATCGACGGTGCCGCCGCCGGGGTTGAGGTAGCCGAACCACGCAAAGTCTAGATCGGGCATCTCGCGGGCGGTCTCGACGAAGGCCGACAGCCCCTTGCGCTCGATGACGTGGCCGACCATGAACACGACCGGCGGCTCCAGGTCGTACCGGTCGAGGTACTCCCGCCGGAGGTCGGGGTCGTCGTGGCCGGCGATCTTCCCGGGGTCGAACCCGTTGCTGACGACTGTCGCCGGCACCTCGGGGACGTACGCCTCGATCACGTCGGCGTTGTGCTCGCTGGGGGCGACGAAGCGGTCGGCGTGGCCGTACGCGTATTCGAGGTAGGGCCGCAGCGGCCTCGCCAGCCAGTTCGACAGCGCGAAGCTCTCCCGGAAGTCCTCGGCGGTCTGGTGGGTGTGCACGAGGACCGGAACGTCGTTGCGCCGGGCGCGCTTTGCCCACCACAGCGACCGCGGGCCCATGTTGTTGAGATGGAGGACGTCGGCGGAAAGCGTCGGCTTCGTGGTGTACTCGACGCCGTGGTCGTCCATGATCGCCCGCTGGTTTTTCACCGACTGGGCGTGGCCGCCGGTGATCCACCGCTCCCACTCGAAGTAGTGGCTCACGTGCATCGGGTCGTCTGTCGTCGCCGGCTTCTCGCCGGTGCGGGTTGGGTCTTCCGGAGTCGCCCCGACTCGTGGTGATCGCTGTGAGCGTTGTCACGGGAGACGTCGAACCACGTCACTCCAGCGTCGCGCACCGCTACCGTAGTTCACCACGGCGGCAACTGAGTCCGTTACCAGGGTCCTTCGTGCCCACGGGAGCCGGGATTTCCGATCGGCTAGCGGATTCGGCTCGTTCGCCGGTCACTGCCCGAATCGCGGGTCCGAGCGGTCGGCGGCAACTCAGCGGTCGGCGGGCGCTCCATCTAACGCGTACCGGGGTCGAATACCCGCAGGGTGTCCTTCCCGACCTCCGTCGAGTCGATCTGTTCGAACCCCGCAGGTTGGAGCACCGCCCGCCAGTCGCGATGGTACAGCGGGATGCCGTCGTCGACATAGGTCACGTCCCCGTCGCGGTCGCCCTCGATCTCGACGGTGATCACCAACTCGCCGGCCACCCGCCGAAGTTCCCGGAAGACGTCGTCCTCGTCCGGCGGCAGGTGCTGGAACGTCTCGACGGCGAAGATCGCGTCGTAGCGGTCGGTCGCGAACGACGGGAGCAGGTCCCCGATGGTCCCGACGTGGGTGTCGACCCGGGCGGCGAGTTCGGGGTAGGTCCGGGCCATTACGTCGAAGGCCTCGGGATTGACGTCGAGACCGGACAGGTCCTCGTAGCCGGTCTCCCGGAGACGCGCGAGGTGCCGGCCGGCGCTGCAGCCGAGTTCCAGCACCGACCCGTTCCGGCCGACGTGCTCGTCGAGACGGTCGACGAGCAGTTCGCTCACCTCGTTCGGCCCGTAGTAGGCGTAGTATTCGGGCGAGAACTCCCCCGAGCGGGCGGCCCACACCTGCCGCGGGTCCTCGGCGTCGACGTCCGGCCGGGAGTCTTGGGACACTCCAAAACGGACGGGCCGGGAACGTAAAACGGTCCCGGCGCGTGCGCGAGAAACCGAGCGCTTCGAATCCGGGCCGTCCTCCGAGCGCTCCAAATCCGGGCCGTCCTCCGAGCGCTCCAAATCCGGGGCGTCATCCACCCCGGACGTATTGTCGCTCGGTATGGCACGTTTCCACATACAACGGAAAGACCATGTCACCGTCCAGCACACCACCCGCCGACGTCGTCGAGTCGTACGTTCGACTCTGGAACGAACGGGACTACGAGGTCGTCCCCGACCTCGTCGCGGAGTCGTTCGTCCTCGAGGACCCGGCGATCGCCGAGGACGTGGGGCCGGGATCGTCGGGCGAGACCCGCGGCCGGTCGGGGCTCGAGTCGTTCATGCGGCGGGTCGGACGCGGCTTCCCCGACTTCCGGTTCGCCGTGAACGACCTGGTCGCCAGCGACGACCTCGTGATGGACGAGGTGACGTTCTCGGGGACCCACGAGGGGCCGTTCAAGGGCGTCCCGCCGACCGGCCGCGCGATCGAGATGGACATGATGGCGATGTTTCGGGTCGAAGACTGGCGGGTCCAGCGCCACAGCGTCTGCTTCGACCAGCGGGAGTTTCTGGACCAGCTCGGGCTCACGGTCCCGGAGGTTTTCGGCCAGTTGCCGAAACTGGCGTATCGCAAGTCCGACCGGGGCGGTGAACGGTCGGGGACAGGCACGGACCTGCAGGTTCCCCGGCGTGGGGGTGCCCGGGCTCAGTAGTGCCAGGGGAACTCATTGAAGTCCGGGTCGCGCCCCTCCAGGAACGCGTCCCGGCCCTCCCGGGCCTCGTCGGTCATGTACCCCAGGCGGGTGGCCTCGCCGGCGAAGATCTGCTGGCCGACCATGCCGTCGTCGGGCATGTTGAACGCGTACTTGAGCATCCGCATCGCCATCGGGCTCTTGCTCGTCATCTGGTCGGCCCACTCCAGAGCCACCTCCTCCAGGTCCTCGTGGGACACCGCCTCGTTGACCATGCCCATCTCGGCGGCCTCGGCGGCGTCGTAGGTCCTGTCGAGGAAGAACAGTTCCCGAGCCTTCTTCTGGCCGACCTCCCGGGCCAGGAGCGCCGAGCCGTAGCCGGCGTCGAAGGAGGCGACGTCGGGGTCGGTCTGGCGGAACTTCGCGTGGTCTTCGCTGGCCAGCGTCAGGTCACAGACGACGTGCAGCGAGTGGCCGCCGCCGACCGCCCACCCCGGGACCACCGCAACGACCGGCTTCGGCATGAAACGGATGAGCCGCTGGACCTCCAGAACGTGCAACCGGGCGGCGGACTCCTCGTCGCCGTACTCGTAGCCCTCCGGGCCCCGGACCGACTGATCCCCGCCCGAGCAGAACGCCCAGCCGCCGTCCTTCGGAGAGGGGCCGTTGCCCGTCAGCAGGACGGCACCCACGTCGGTCTGGCGGCGCGCGTGGTCAAGCGCCTCGTACAGTTCGTCGACGGTATGTGGCGTGAAGGCGTTGCGGACCTCGGGGCGGTCGAAGGCGATCCGGACGGCGGGCACGTCGGTTCCGCGGTGGTAGGTCACGTCCGAGAAGTCGACCTCCTCGACCGGCTCCCAGCGGTCGGGGTCGAAGATCTCCGAAACCATGTGTCCGACTCCGTCGGGTCCCGGCAAAAGGCTTTCCGGGCGGCGGCGGGAGTCCGGGCGGGACGGATCGTCCGGCCCGCACCGATGGCGTTCCGTGCAGCCGTGGTCGGCAGCAGCGGCAGCGACGGCGGGACGGATCGTCCGGCCCGCGGCGATGGCGTCCGGCGCGGGTTGCCCCGGGCCGAATCGGTTTTACCCGGGGCGCACAAAGATCCCGGCGCACAGTGACAGACTACTACGACGTCCTGGAGGTCCCCCGGGACGCGAGCCAGGCGGACATCCGCCGGGCCTACCGCCGGAAGGTCAAGGAGTACCACCCCGACGTCTCCGACCACCCGGCGGCCGCCGAGCTGTTACGGGCGGTGACCCGCGCGGAGGCGGTGCTCGGCGACGAGGCCGAGCGCGAGCGCTACGACCGCCTGGGCCACGAGGGATACCTCCGGGTCGTCGAGGATGGCGTCGTCGGGGCGACGGTCGAGACCGGGGGCGGCGACCGGCGACCGGGCGGGACGGCGTCGTCGACGGAGCAAACTGACGGGCCGTCTCGGGGCACGGCGACCGCCGGTCCGTCGAACGGATCCGGCGGGGCAGGCGGCGGGAGGCAGGCGACGGGGCCGTCGGCGGGGTCGGACAATCCCAGCCGGCGGTCGTACTCGCCGTGGGACGACGGCGGGGACGACGATGCCGACGGGTTCGACGACTGGTGGAACGACCAGTTCGACCGCAAGAGTGCCGGCACGAGCACCGCCGAGTCGGTCGCGGGCGCCGGCGTCGACCGGGGGCCGAACCCTGCGAGCGGCCCCCGAAGGGACCGCCAGCACGTCGCCAGCGCCTCGCCGACCGCAGGCGGGTTCTGGGCCGCCGATCCCGACGGGAACGTCGAGACCGAACCCTCGCCCGGTCCGAACGTGGTCCAGGAGGCGCTTCGGTCCCGCGGCGGGACGATGCTGGTCGTCGCGCTGCTGGTCGTCTACCCGGTGTTCGTCTACTTCAGCGTCACGCCGGCGCTGCCGCCCGCGCTCAACGCCTTGGTCGGGCTCTCGATGGCGCTGGTTGCCGTCGGCGCGCTCGCGGAACCCGGCATCGCCATCGTGGTGTTCGGTGTCCTGAGCCTGCTGTCGCCCCCGGTGCTCGTGTTCGTCGGTCTCGCGCCGTTCTCGCCCGCCGGCCTGTTCGTGCTGGGGTCCTTCTGGGTGCCGCTCGGGCTCTCGTTCGTCATCGCGCTGGCGGTGCCCACCTGACCCGGATGCCCCCGGTCGGCCTCATCGTGGCAGTGGATCCGGAGCCGGGGAAGCGGAACCCGCAATCGATTTCCCGCCTTCCTGCCCCGCCGGGGTCATGACTGGCGTTTCCGACCCGGAGCCGTCGCTGGATCTCTCGCTCGGCTTCGCGGCGGGACTGGAGATGGCCTTCGAGGAGGCGGTCGCGGTGGCCGACCGCGAGGGGTTCGCGTTCGTGGAACTGCTCCTCGACGGCCCCTACGCCCGCGAACGCATCGAGGACCGGGCACCGGAGATGCGGGCAACCCTCGACGAAGCCGGCGTCGGGATCGTCGTCCACCTCCCGTTCGCGGTCGACCCCGGCGTCCCGTTCGGGCCCGTCCGGGCGGGCGACGTCGAGGAACTGACCGCGGGCATGGACCTCGCGGCGGAACTGGGCGCCGAAAAGGTCGTCTTCCATCCCTCCGCCGACGTCTGGGACCTCGGCTCGGACGAGGCGGACACCGTCGGGTTCGTCCACGAGGCCCTGGACGACCTGGTGCCACCGGCCCGCGAGCCCGGCCTGGTCCCCTGCCTGGAGAACGTCGTTTCGAGCCACTACGACGTCGCCGCGTTCCCGGAACTGCTCGACCGGTTCCCGACGCCGCGATGACCTTCGACACCAGCCACGCGCTGCTCGCGGGGGCTGACGAGGCCGGGATGGCCGCGTTCCTGCGCGAGCACGCCGACCGGGTCGCCCACCTGCACCTGGTCGACACCCGCGGCGGCGACGACGAACACCTCCACCCCGGGATGGGAAGCATCGACTTCGAGGCGGTGTTCGCCGGCCTGACCGACGCCGGGTGGACGGGGACGGCGACCCTGGAGGTCGGCACCAAGGACTTCGAGACGATTGCGCTGGGGAAACGCCACGTCGAGACGGTACTGGCCCGGGACTGACGACGCGGCGATGCTGGCCCGGGACTGACGACGCGGCGATGCTGGCCCGGGACCGACGGCGAGGCGGTGCTGGCCCGGGACCGAGCCAGCGGGGGCCGCCGCCCGATCCGCTATCCGTCCTCAAACACCCGCTCTGCCACGGCGTCCTGGAGATTCTCGCGGGTCCGGTGGCTCCGTTCGGCGTCGGTGGCGACCTCCAGGACGGTCGTCCCGTCGCCGACGACGGCCCCGAATCGCTCGCGGAACGTATCGCGGTCCGCGACCCGCTCGAAGTCCAGGTCGTACAGGTCGCCGGTCGGCTCGAAGTCCAGGCCGTGGGGTGTCTTGAACTGCCCGGTGAACGGCGGGTCGAACTCCTCGATGGGGAGCATGTGGAAGATGCCGCCGCCGTCGTTGTTCACGAGGACGACGGTGGCGTCGACCCCATAGCGGTCCAGCGCGAGCAGCCCGTTCATGTCGTGGTAGTACGCCAGGTCCCCCGTGACCAGCACCAGCGGGTCGTCGGTCGCGCTGCCCGCGCCAAGCGCCGTCGAGGTGACCCCGTCGATGCCGGAGACGCCGCGGTTGCCCAGCACCGTCAGGTCGGCCTCCCGGGGCCGGCCGAACCGGTCGAGGTCCCGCACGGGCATGGAGTTGGAGACGAATACGGTGGCCGGGTCGGGGGCCAGCGACGCGACGTCGGCGAGCAGGCCGCCCTCGAACAGGTCGTCGCGGTGGCCCTCGACGGTCTCCCAGTGGACGGTCTCAGCGGCCTCGAACCTGCGGCGCCACTCGGCGCTTACCGGCGCGTCGCCGTCGATCCGCTCTCGCAGCGCGGCGGCCACGCCGGCGGGATCGGCGGCCAGCAGGTCCGTCGCGGTGAACTCCGCCTCCCGCCAGCCGCCGGCCGGGTCCACGAGGAACTGCCGGGCGTCGACGTCACGCAGGTAGTGTCGCAGCGGCTTCGAGGTCGGCGACGCGCCGAACCGAACGACCACGTCGGGGTCGGGCCAGGACGCCGCCGCGCGGTCGAGGTAGGCGTCGTATCCGCCCATCACCGGCGTCCCGGCGACGTGTGGCCCGAACCGGAGCCCCGAGAGCGGGTCCGCAAGCAGCGGCCAGCCGAGCGTCCGGGCAAGCGCCGCGACCTCGCCGCCGTACGGGCCAGGGCCCTCGTCCCCGCCGCCCGCCGTCCCCGATCGCGGGTCCGCGGGGCCGGCCACGATCAGGCCCCGGTCGGCGTTGGCCACCGCGTCGGCCACGGCGTCAAGCGTCCCGGCGTCGAGTTCCGGTCGCCCGCGAGTCGTCCGGACGAACGGCCCGTCCCGCCCGCCGGCGGCGAGCGGTGCCGTCTCGTCGAGGTCGTCGGGCACGTCCCCAGGCACCTCCACCGGTTCCAGCGGCTTCGCGAACGGCACATTCAGGTGGACCGGGCCGGCGGGATCGCCGATGGCCGCGGCGAGCGCGCGGTCGACGGTCGTCCGCAGCGACCGGAGTTTGCGCGCGTCCGGCGCCGGTTCCGGGAGCCTGCGGCCGAACCGCACGGCGTCGCCGTAGAGGTCGGTCTGGTCGGCGGTCTGGTTGGCACCGCTGTCGCGCAACTCCGGCGGCCGGTCGGCGGTCAGTGCGACCAGTGGGACCCGGCCACGGTCGGCCTCCATCACCGCCGGGTGGAGATTTGCCGTCGCGGTTCCGGAGGTGGTGACCACCGCGGTCGGGCGGCCCTTCCGACCCCGTCCGAGTGCAAAGAAGGCGGCGGCTCGCTCGTCGAGGTGCGAGAAGACGGTCACCTCGGGGTGGGCGTCGAGCGCGACGACCAGCGGCGTCGAACGGCTGCCGGGCGCGACGGCGGCAGCCTCGATCCCGGCGGCGGCCAGTTCGTCGACGATCGTCTCGGCCCAGAGCGCGTTCCGGTTTGGTGCGGTCATGCGTGGTCGAAAGCAGCAGTCGTGTGTTCTCGGTGGCGACGGCCGCCGGGTCCGGCCGTGGCGTCAGTCGGTCCGCGCGCGCCGCAATTCGTCGAGTATCGGGCGGTACTTCGGCTGGATCTCGGCCCACTCCTCGGCGGGGTCGCTGTCGGCGACGATGCCGTTGCCGGCGAACAGCCGTCCCCGGTCGCCGTCGGCGACGGCGGCGCGGATGGCGACCGCGAACTCGCCGTCGCCGTCGGCGTCGAACCAGCCGACGGGCGCTGCGTACCACCCGCGGTCGAACGTCTCGGTCTCGCGGATCAGCGCGAGCGCGGCCTCGCGAGGCACCCCCCCGACCGCCGGCGTGGGGTGCAGCGCCTCGACGACCGACAGGACGTGGGCGTCCGCCGACAGCGTCGCGCGGATGGGCGTCTGGAGGTGTTGAATGTTCGTCAGTTTCCGGACCGTCCGGTCGCCGACTCGCACGTCCCCGAGCGGGTCGAGCCACTCGCGGATGGCGTCGGCGACCAGGCGCTGTTCCTCCCGGAGTTTCTCGCCCTCGGCGAGCGACGCCGCGAGGGCGGCGTCCTCGTCGGGCGTGTCCCCGCGCTCGACCGATCCGGCGAGCGCCTCCGTCCGCATCTCCCGGCCGTCCAGCCGGACGAGTCGCTCCGGCGGCGCGCCGAAGAAAGCCGCCCCTTGCGTGGGCTGGACGAGAAACCGGTAGCAGTCCGGGTACGTCCGGCGGAGCCGCTCCAGGATCGCCGGCACCGACGGCGACGCGGCGAGGTCGACATCCAGCGCGGTCGCCAGCACCACCTTGCGCAGTCCGTCCGACCGGATGTGCTCGACGGTCCGGCCCACCTGGTCGGTCCAGGCCGCCTCGCCCGGGTGCTGGCGAGTGGCGACGACGCCGGGCGGGCGCCCGGTCGGCTGCATCGCCGGCAGGTCCGCCACCGCCGCCCGGGCGTCGTCGAGGCGGTCGTCGATCGCGTCCTCGACCCCGGTGACCGTCAGATACGTGTGGCCGTCAGCGCGGGTCAACTGGATCGTCGGGACCACGAACGACGCCGCCGGGAACCCGCGCCAGGGGGACGACGGCTCGTGGTCGGAGAAAAACGAGAGGCCGCCGAACGCCCGCGGGCGTGCGACCGCCGGCCCCTCGAAGTCGAGACCCGCGAACGCCTCGCCGGCCCGCCGGCGCAGGCGCCGGAACCGGTCCCCGGCGGGCGCGATCCGGACGGCGGCGCCCGCCGCGACCACCTCCAGCCCCTCGGCAGTCGCCCACTGGATGCGCGGGGGGTCCCGGGACTCCAGGAACGCCCGAAACGAGACATCCGCTATCTCGACCGCGCGGCTCCGGGAAGGCGCCACGGTGGCGGCACGCGACCCGCTGGCCGGCCTGTCCATCACGCTCGACTGGGGGTTCCTCGCCCTTGAGGGTATTCCTTTGCCAGAGGGCGGTCCCGCCGCAAAACGAACTTGCGTTCCGGTTCGCTACCGCCGGGTGAGGTCCGATCGTGTCCCCGACAGTTCGAGGTCGCCGTGAACGGCGCCGGCGACCTCTGGCTCGCGACCGGCGACGTCGGCTCCGGCGTCTCGGTCCCGGATTACGACGGGTGAACCCCCCGGGGCCGACCTAGCTGTACCGCTCTTCGTTCCAGGGGTCGGCGCTGTCGGAGTAGCCGCGCCGCTCCCAGTAGCCGCGCTCGGGTTCGGTGAGGAACTCGACGCCCGTGACCCACTTCGCGCCCTTGTATGCGTAGCGGTGGGGGGTGACGACCCGCAGCGGGCCACCGTGTTCGCGGGGGAGGCGGTCGCCGTCGGCGGCCCAGGTGAATAACACTTCCTCGCGCATGCAGTCTTCGAGCGGCAGGTCCGTCGTGTAGCCGTCGAGCGCCTCGAACATGACGTGGACGGCGTCGTCGGCCACCCCGGCCCGCTCTGCGATCTCCGTGAAGGGAACGCCGGTGAACTCCACGTCGAACTTGCTCCAGCCGGTGACGCAGTGAAAGTCCTGGCGCTCGGTCACCGTCGGCAACTCCCGGAACTGCTCGTAGCCGAATGCCAGTTCGTTCTCGACGGCGCCGGTCACCCGAAACGCCCAGTCGTCGGGGTCGTACGCGGGCGTGCCGCTCTTGCTCAGCACCGGGAACTTCTCGGTTTTCCGCTGGCCTGGCGGGAGCCGCTCGTCGCCGAACTCCCGGTAGAGATCCGTGACGTCCTCGACGTCAGTCATGCCCGCCCGTTTGCCGCCAAGACAGGTGAGTCTGACGAACGGGTCGCAGGCGCCCCCGGACGGCACCGCCGCCCCGTCGCCGAACAGCGCGGCAGACCGCACCTCGATTCTATCCGTGGGCAGGACTGACCGGGAGTTCCTGGATTCTATCCCTGGGCAGGACTGACCGGGAGTTCCGGCAAGCCGCTCGGTGCCGCTCGGACGGTTCGCGCCCGGCGAGTATCGGCAACAAAATTATAAACCCCCCTATCAAAGCACCGCACACTCAATGCCGAAGGTAGATCTGACGGTACCCGAGCACCTGGAGATGCAGATCGCCCAGCTCGTGGACCAGGGGGAGTTCGTCAGTCGGGAGGAAGCGATCGAGGAACTGCTCGCGACGGGGCTGAAGGCCTACAAGACCAGCGGCCCCCAGGACGAGGAGGAACCGGGTCTCGAAGACGAGGGGATGATGGGCCACGAGGACGAGTACGTCTTCTGAGCCTGACGGGCCCCCACCCGCGTTCGGACGTCGGTCGCCAGCCGCCGGCTCGGCGGTCCGGTTGCCCGCTGACCCGGCGGTCGGGTTGCACGCCAGCCCGACAGATGGATGGCCCGCCAGCCCGACAGATGGACGGCCCGCCGGCTCAGCGGTCGGGGAGGCCGGCGACCAGTACCCCGGCCTCGCCGCCGGGACGGCAGGCAGGAGCGACCGCAGCGGGCGCCGACGCCGCCGTTTGGGAACCGTCGACGCAGAAAGCCATTTAGGAGCCACCGGCATACAACGGGACATGCACAAGGACGAACTGCTCGAACTCCACGAGGAGATGGTCGCGATCAAGGAGGAGTTCGCCTCCTACGAGGACGTCCCCGAGGACCTGTTCGAGCCCTACGAGCAACTCGACGTGGACCCGTCCCACGTCCACAAGTCGAAAAGCGAGCACAAACACGCGGTCTTCGTGCTGGGCAACGCCCTGGCCGACGCCATGAGCGACGACGAGTTCTCCAGCGCCGGCCGCATTGGCAAGCGCATGCAGGAACTGGCCGACGACGCCGAGCAGAAGCTCTGAACGCCGCCGGACGGAAACGCCGAACGCCGCCGGGCGATAGCCAAATAGGCACAAGAACTACCAGGGCGCGACGTGCAGACGCGTCCAGCATCGGCGGAAACTATTAGGTTCGCATGGCACGTTCCTGAATCATGGACCAACGAACGGACTCGCGCGTGCGGGACTGGGACGCCCGGCCCTTCTCCGGCGGCTACGACGGGCTCCGGGACCTGGCTGACGGGGGCTTCTCGGGGGCCGTCGTCACCGTCGGGGACACCTGGCTGTTCATGCTCAACGGCCGGATAATCGGGCTGTTCCAGGGCCGCATCGAGGACTTCGAGGCGGGCGACGGGACCGTCTACCGGGCGCCGGACCCGTCGCTGCCGCTCCTGTTCGCGATGGAGGAAAGCGGCGGGGAACAGCAGGCCAAATACTACACCAACGACACCCCCATCTCGCAGGCCCACCAGCAACTCTCCGACGCGAATTTCACGGGGTTCATCGAACTCTCCGAGAACGTCCTCTCGGGGGACTACTACGTCGTCTACTACGGCGGGCGGTCGATGTCCTGTGCGTTCGTCGGCGCCAGCGAGCGGCTGCTGACCGGCGACGAGGCGTTCCAGCAGGCCGATGACGAGGTGGGCATCTACGAGGTCCGCTCGGTCGACGTAGAGGTGGTCGAACTGCCCGATCCGGAGCCCGAACCGGCAGACAGCAACTCGATCGGCGGCGCCGGTTCCGGCGGCGGAGCGCCCGCCTCCGGCGAGTCCCGAGGACGAGACGCCGGCGGGGCAGCCGGACAGGCCGGCGAGCCCGCCGGACGGGACGCCGGCCGGGCAGCCGGGCGAGACGACGAGCCTGCCGGACGGGACCCCGAACCCGCCGGTCGAGACATGGGCCGGGCGCCAGGCCAGGACGCCGGCGGCGGAGACACCGCCGCCGACGCGGGTCGACGGGACCCCGCCGGCGAGCGAGACGCTGCCGGCGAACGGGAGCCTGCTGACGGACAGGGCTCTGCCGGAGCCGCAGGACAGGACCCGGCCGGGAGCGAGACCGGTCGGTCGGCCAACGACGGGACCCGGACCGAGGGGTCGTCCCGCGACGGGGCCGCCCCTGGGGCGGCAGACGCCGACCGACCGGACGCGAGCCGCCAGCAACCGGGCGAGACCGGAACCGAACCGCGGGACGACCGACAGCGACGTGACGGAGTGCCGGAGCACGAACCGACGGGCGACCCGCGAGAACCGGAGCGCGAACCGGACACCGGGCGCGACGACCGCGCCGGCGGTCGCCCAGCGGAGGAGCCCGAAGAGCGACCGTCCGAGGAACGGACGGCCGAACCTGACCCGGGAGCGTCCGAGGGGGAGGCGCCCGAACGGGCGGGCCGGGAAACCGCCGACCGGACCGCGGACACCAGCACGAACACGCGGGCGTCGGAACCTGACCAGCGCGGGGCCGGGGGGTCGACCGGCGGCGCCGACGCCGGGGGAACCCCGGAACGGCAGGACGCCGGCCGGACCGGAACGGCGGCCAGCCGCGGACTGGCGGCAAGCGCCGGGGGGACCGCGAGCATGCAGCCCGAGCCCAAGCCGCCGGAACTGTTCGACGAGACCCGGCGGATTCCTTCGCTCGACCCCGACCGGACCGGCCAGGACGCCGTCAACGACGGAGCGAGTGACTCCAGCGGCGTCTCGACGACCGCCGCCGGGACGGAGCCGACAGGGACCACCGCCTCGGCGGGGACGGAGCCCTCGTCAGCGGATCGGCGGTCGCCCGAGGCCGCGACCGGCGGTGCTGTCCGGACAAGCGAATCGGCCGATGACGCCGGGGGCGGGGAGGCGGTCGACGCCGCCGTCGCCGACGAGGCCGCCGGCGAACTCCGCTCGAAACTCGCCGACCGCGAGGAGCGCATCGAAAAGCTGGAGGCGAACCTCGCGGACCTGCGGGTCCAGCGCGATGGCCTCCGGGACGAGCGCGACGGCCTCCGCGAGGAGGTGGAGGAACTGGAGGCCGAGATCGTCGACCTCGAAGCGGAGATCCAGACGCTCCGGGACCGGCTGAACGAGGGCACCGAGGGGCGGCGCCGCCTCGACGAGGAGGAGGCCCTGCGGGGGACGAACCTGTTCGTTCGCTATGACTCCAAAAGCGGCGGCACCCTGGAGGACGTTCAGGCCGGCGATGTCGACCCCGAGGAGGTCAACGAGAACCTCCGGCTGGAGCATCACACCCAGTTCGAGGCGGACAACGTCGCCGTCGACGGCAGGCCGTTCGAGGAGTTCCTCCGGGACTCGATTTACCGCCAGTACGTCGGCTGGCTCGTCCAGACCCTGCCCTACGAGATCCGCGACACGGGCAACGTCAAGCAACTCCGGGACCTGTACGACGCGCTCCCGCAGGTCGACCGGGCAGAACTGCTCGGCGAGGTGCAGGTCGAGTACACCGAGGACGGGGAAACCTACCGCGAGCCCCGGCAGTTCGACGTCGTCCTGCGCGACCGGATGGGCGACCCGCTGCTCGTCGCCGACCTCAACGACTCGCGCAACCCCGCGAGCGAGGACATGATGGCGGGGGTCGTCCGGAACGCCACCGAGGTCGGGGAGTCACACGACTCGCTGGCGGCGGCGATGCTCGTGACCGCGAGCTTCTTCGAGCCGGGCGCCCTGGAGACCGCAGACGAGGCCGCCGGCGGCGGCGGGCTGATGGGCGGTAGTTCGAAGGCAAGTTTCGTGAAACTGTCCAGAAAGCGCGGCTATCACCTGTTGCTGGTCGAAACTCGCGACCGGGAGTTCCACGTCAACGTTCCGGAGCTCTAGCTCTCGACGTCGACTTCCTCTTCCGGGTTCTCGATCTTCATCGCCTCGACCTTCTCCTTGATGTCATCGAGTTTGCCGTCGAGTTCCTCGACGAACTCGTCGGTGTGGTCGGTGGTGATCGCACCCTGGCTCGACGGCTCGATGAGGTTCTCCTCTTCCAGGACCCGAAGCGAGTACCGGACCTTGTGGTGGGGGTAGCCCGTCTCGTTGGACATCTTCACGATGCCGATGGGCTCGTTGGTTATGACCATCCGCAGCACCTGCAGATGGCGTTCCAGCATGTCGACTTCCTTCTCAAGCCGGTCTATCATGGCACGTGTTAACTTGTCACTCCGGCGTTTAAAGGTTGTCCCTCCGTCCCGGGGCCGGAAAATCGGCGGGGTGCCGACGGGTTCCAGATCGGCGGTACGTAGCGGGAGGGATTAACGTTTCCGGCCCCGGCCCGCCGGTCGGGAAGTGCCCGGTCGACGCGAAACGCCGGACGGGCAAACCGGTCGGCCCCGCGGCGGCGGCTACCGAAATCGGTTTACTGGGGCGCGATCAAAGCGGAGTCGGTATGACTGTCACCATCGTCGGCGCACAGCTCGGCGACGAGGGCAAAGGCGCCGTCGTCGACCTGTTCGGCGACGGCGCCGACGTCGTCGCGCGCTACCAGGGCGGGGACAACGCCGGACACACCGTCGTCCACGAGGGCGAGGAGTACAAGCTCTCGCTGGTACCCAGCGGCGCCATCCGCGGCAAGGTCGGCGTGCTGGGCAACGGCACCGTCGTCAACCCGGCGACGCTGTTCGAGGAGATAGACGAACTTCGCGAGCGCGGGGTCGACCCCGACGTACGGGTCGCCGAGAGAGCCCACGTCATCCTGCCGTACCACCGGGTCATTGACGGCATGGAGGAAGACGCCAAAAGCGACTCCGACCTCGACGCCGGAACCACGGGGCGGGGGATCGGCCCCACCTACGAGGACAAGGCCGCCCGGCGCGGCCTCCGGATCGCCGACCTGCTCTATCCCGACCGGCTCCGCCGGAAACTGGAGTACGTCGTCCCGATCAAGCGAACCTTCACCGCGGAGGTGTTCGGGACCGACCCCGGCGAGGAGTTCGACGTCGACGCCCTGTTCGAGGAGTACCGCGAGTACGGCCGGCGGCTCCGGGAGGAGGAGATGACCGTCAACGCCGGGCAGTTCCTCGCGGAGCGCATCGACGCCGGCGACGGCGTGATGCTGGAGGGCGCACAGGGGACGAGCATCGACATCGACCACGGCGACTACCCGCAGGTCACCTCCTCGAACTCGACGGCGGGCGGCGCCTGCACCGGCACCGGCCTCGGGCCCACCGTGGTTGGCGAGGGCGAGATCGTCGGCGTCGTGAAGGCCTACCTCACGCGGGTCGGCTCCGGTCCGATGCCGACGGAACTGGCCGGCGTCGAGGGCGACACCCCCGGCTACGACGGCGACGCGGGCGCCGAGGAGGAACAGCTGGCGACGTACATCCGGGAGGCCGGCGGCGAGTACGGCACCGTCACCGGCCGGCCCCGCCGGGTCGGCTGGCTCGACGTACCGATGTTACGCCACGCCGCCCGCGTCAGCGGGTTCACCGGCGTCGTCGTCAACCACGTGGACGTGCTCGGCGGCCTTGAGGAGGTCCGGGTCGGCCACAGGTACGACCTGGACGGCTCGGAGACGGCCACGATGCCGACGTCCACGGAGGCCTGGGCGGACGCCGAGGTGAACTACCGGACGTTCGACGGCTGGCCGGAGATCGACGCCGACGAGGTAGACGGCTACGGGGACCTGCCGGCGGCGGCCCGGACGTACCTGGAGTACGTCGAGGAGCAACTGGGCGTTCCGGTCTACGCGGTCGGCGTCGGCCCGGACCGGGAAGAGACCGTCGTCCGCCAGCGGCCCTGGTGACCCCACCCGAGGAGCGCGGGGCAGTCCGCCCGGACATCCACCGACCCGTCACCCTTTTGCCCCATCCCGGCCCAAAGAGCAGTATGAAGGAGTCGCTGCTGGACATCGTCGTCTGTCCCCTCGACAAGGCGGAACTGGAACTGGAGGGCGAGCGCCGGGAGGACGGGGAGATCATGGACGGGGAACTGGTCTGTATGGAGTGTGGGGAGCGCTACCCGATCGACGACGGCATCCCGAACCTCCTGCCGCCGGACATGCGCGAGGCCGCTTGAGCCACCTCCGCCCGAGCGCGACGGAGCGTGATCCCGTCCCCGGGGAACCTTTTTCTCCCAGCCATCCGTGCGGCCGACCGTGTCCGATTCGCTGGTCGTCCACCTGAACCGGGGCGAACTCCACGAGATAGCCCCGGAGACCGACGCCTTCGAGGCCGACGGGGCATTCGAGGTCGCCTTCCGCAACCACGGGCGTGCGGTTCACGTCCACGTGAAACTGGAGGGACCGCTGTCGCACGTCGCCGCCCTCGAGGGCGGCAACCACTTCGTCGGCACCGACGAGACCGAAGTCGTCGAAGTCGAGGTTGATGACCGGACGGCACCGATCGAGGGGTGGCTGGAGGTCGCCACCGGGTACGGCAGCGAGCAGGAGCAGGTCGCCGTCTCGCTCGGCGAGCGTAGCGATCCGCAGCCGGTCGAGGTCGACCGGCGGCTGGGCGATCCGCCTGAGGGAGACGCCGGAGACCTCGCGTCGGCGTTCGCGAGCGAGGGACGGCTCCGGGTCGCCGGGCTCATCTTCGGCGCCGTCGTGCTGGCGGCGGTCGCCGTCGCGGTCGCGCCCTCCGTCACCGTCGGCTTCGGAGCGGCGGTCGTCGTGGGCGGGGCCGCCGTCGGCGCCTACATGATGTGGGGCTGACCCGGGAACGTGGCGGGACCGGGAGCGCGTCGCTGCCCGGAGCGGGCCGCTTTTGTCTCCGCCCGTTCTGGTCCAGACAATGACGCTTGCAGCCGAGACCCGCGAGGCCGTCCGTAGCCACCCGTTCCTGCTGGCCGGGCTGCGGGCTGGCGTGGTCAACTACGCCGCCGCTGCGCGGTTTCTCGACGTCGACGGCGACCGGGAGGCCGTCGCGTCGGCGCTGCGGCGGTTCGGCGGGGACCTGGGCGACCGGACGACCGCGGCCCGCGACGCCCGGGTGACCATGCACCGCGGGGCGGGGATCGCCGACGGCGAGGACCCGCTGCTGTCAGTCGGCGGGGCCGAACTGGTCGCGGACGCGGGGGACCTGACGGCGGTGCTGGCCGACGGCGACGTCGGCGCCCCCGCGCTCGTCGCCGCCGTCGAGCGGCTGCTCGCGCGGGAGGTCGCTGTGCGGGCGGCGGGCGTCGCCGGCGGGACGCTGCTGGTCGCGGTGCCCGGCCGGGACGGGGCGACCGCGCTGCGGACCGTCGAGGACGCGCTCGGGGCGGTCCCGGAGCAGTGGGGTGGAGCAGTGTCCGAGCAGTGGGGGGAGCAGTGTCGAAGCGACGATGGGTCGGTCGACCCGCGTCACCGGATTCGTCGCCGTGGGGCGAGTTCGCACGCATCCGGCGACTTTAACAGGCCGCTCCCGATAGAGAGCGACGATGACGCTGCGCGTGACGAACACACTGACCGGAGAGCGCGAGGCGTTCGAGCCAGGCGACCCCGACGACGTTCTCCTTTACGTCTGTGGCCTCACGGTCTCCGACGAGCCCCACCTGGGTCACGCCCGAACCTGGGTGCACGCCGACGTGTTCCACCGCTGGCTCTCGCATCTCGGCTACGGCGTCCGTCACGTCGAGAACTTCACCGACGTCAACGAGAAGATCGTCGCCCGGGTCGGCGAGGACGAGTTGGGCGACTCCGAGAGCGAGGTCGCCGAGCACTTCACCGGCGAGGTGATCGAGGCGATGCGGTCGCTGAACCTCTTCCGGGCGGCTGTCTACCCCCGGGTCTCCGAGCACGTCCCCGAGATCATTGACCTCGTCGAGACGCTTATCGGGAAGGGGTACGCCTACGAGTCCGGCGGGTCGGTCTACTTCGACGTCACCGAGTTCCCCGAGTACGGGAAGCTCTCCAACCAGGACGTCGGGGAGATCGAGGCCCAGGGCCAGGACGCCGAACTCGAAGAGAAACGCCACCCCCAGGACTTCGCGTTGTGGAAGGCCGGTCCCGTCGACGAGGAGTCGGTCCGCGAGCACAGCAAGGTCGACCACGAGGAGGTCCCCCGCGGCCAGACGTGGGACGCGCCGTGGTCGACCGGCCGCCCGGGCTGGCACGTCGAGTGCTCGGCGATGTCGACGACCCACCTCGGGGAGACCCTCGACGTCCACGTCGGCGGCCAGGACCTGGTCTTTCCCCACCACGAAAACGAGATCGCCCAGAGCGAGGCCGCGACCGGCCAGCAGTTCAGCAGGTACTGGCTGCACGTCCGTCTGCTCGACGTCGCCGGCGACGGCGAGAAGATGTCCTCCAGCCTGGAGAACTTCACGACCGTCGAGCGGGCCGTCGGGCGGTGGGGCGCCGACGTGGTCCGGATGTTCTTGTTGTCGACGACGTACACCAACCGGCAGACGTTCAGCGCCGACGCCATCGCGGAGGCCGAGGAGCGCTGGGAGCGCATCGAGCGGGCCTATGAGCGGGCCGTCGAGGCCGCCGACAGCACCGATGCCTACGCGAAGGTCTACGACGAGCGGCTCCGCGAGGCCGTCGCGACGACCCGCGAGGGCGTTCACACCGCGATGAACGACGACTTCAACACCCGCGAGGCGCTGGCGGCACTGCTGGATCTGGCCTCGGCGGTCCACCGCCACGTCGACGAGTCCGGCCGTTACGACTACCGCGGCCTGCACGACGCCATCGAGACGTTCAACGACCTGGCCGGCGACGCGCTGGGGTTCTCGCTGGGCGGCGTCGACAGCACGGTCGAACTCGCAGACGACCTCATCGACCTGGTCCTGCAACTGCGCGAGGACGAGCGCGCGGCGGGCAACTACGAGCGGGCCGACGAACTCCGGGACCGGCTTTCGGCCGCCGGCGTCGAGGTCGAGGACACCGACGACGGACCAACCTACCGGATCGAGTGAAAGCGTCGGCGGGAAGGCCCAAGTGACGACGTCGCCGAGCGTCCGGGGACGGCTGGCCCCCTGGAGCACGCGCCGGCGGGTCGCCCGGATCCGCTGGCCGGTCGAGCGTGGACGAATCATTGCTTTGCGACACGGGAACGGGCGCCCGGCTATCACCCACGAATAGGCACACGCCGTTCGGAACAGGGCGGCCGGACATGCGGGCCGGCGGATTGCGGTGCGCACACCCGTCGGTCGCCAGACGACGGCAGGGGCAAGCCCCGCCGGCAGGAAACGGCTTTAGCCCCCGGCGACTCAGGGCCAAGCATGCCAGCCGCCATCGTCACCGGGTCGTCCCGCGGCATCGGACGGGCGGTCGCCCGCCGGTTCGCCGCCGACGGGCACGACGTCGTCGTCAATTACGTCGAGAGCGCCCAGCGCGCCGAATCCGTCGCCACCGGCATCCGGGAGGGGACCCCCGCCGACGCGGTGGCCGTCCGGGCCGACGTCTCCGACCCCGACGACGCCGCCGACCTGGTCGCCGCCGCCGTCGAGGCGTTCGACGGGGTCGACCACCTGGTCAACAACGCCGGCATCGACCAGCACCGCCACACCGAGGACCTCCCGCCCGCGGACTTCGACCGCGTGATGGACGTCAACGTCAACGGCGCCTACAACGTCACGAAGGCCGCCCTGCCGCACCTCCGCGAATCGACGGCGGAGCCGACTCCCTCGGTCACCAACGTCTCCTCGATTCTGGCCTACACCGGCGCACCGATCGAGGCCCACTACGCCGCCTCGAAGGCCGGTCTGCTCGGGCTCACGAAGAGCCACGCGAAGGACTTCGCGCCCGAGGTGCGGGTCAACGCGGTCGCGCCCGGCCACGTCGAGACGGACATGACAGCCGACCGGAGCGAGCAGGAGGCGGCACGCGAGCGCGAGCGGATCCCGATGGGCTACTTCGGCCAGCCCGAGGACATCGCCGACGCGGTGGCGTATCTCCGGGACGCCCGGTTCGTGACCGGCGAGACGCTGAACGTCAACGGCGGGGAACTGATGCGGTAAGCCGACGGATACGGCGCCAGGTCGGGGCCGCCCTCGAACCGCCCGCATTCGGCACCGTTAACCCCCTCGCTGTGCAGACGGGGAATGATGGATTCTCCGCAAGGCGAGCCATCGCCGGCCGACGGCGGCCCACGAGCCGCTTCGGACGACGGCGGGTCCACCCCCGACAGCCGGCTCACGACCGCCGGCGTGCTCGGCGGCGCCCGCCGTCGGCTCGAAGCTGACCCGGCCGCCGCGCTCGCGCTGGTGCTGGCCGGCGGCGCCGTCGCGGTGCTGGACCTGATCGGGCGGGCGAGTCCGGTGCCGACGGACGCCTACGCCGGCATCGGCCAGTTCGAGGTGTCGATAAACCTCACGCCCGCCGTGACCGTCATCTCCGGGGAGACGGTGTCGCTGGCCGGGCTCGTGGCCGTCGATCCGGCGTGGGCCGCGGCAGGGGCCGGGCTGGCACTCCTGGAAGTCGCGGTCGTGACCGCCGCCGCCGTCCCCGCACTGGGCCGCCTGCTCGACGTCGATCCGTCGCCCGCCGCCGCCGTCAGGTACGGACTCCTCGTGGCGGTGTTGCGGTACGGGTTCTTCGAGGTAAACTTCTCGGGGCTGGCAGTGGTGGTCGGGGTCCCGCTGCTCGTGGCGTACTTCTTCGTGATCGTGCGCCTGGTGCCGCTGGCCGGGCGACTGGTGCTGGGAGAGGACTTCGCGACCGCCGCCGGTCGGAGCTGGGCCAGCGCGCGGGGCCACGGCTGGGCGCTGATCGGCGTCGTCGCCATCCTGGGGTTCACGAACCACGTCCTCGCGAGCATCCCGCTGGTCGGAGTCGTGGGCAGCGGGGCGATCGCGGCGATACACGCCGGCGTGGTTGCGGAGGTGGTCGAGCGGCTTCCCGTCGGGGCGGAACGCGGTCGGGCGCCGGTGCCCGAGGCCGGCCCGGCAACTGACGAGGGGGAGTGAGTCGGGGCAGGGGCCGTCGCGCGGCTGACGGGTTGCTGTGACCGGATCGATACGGTCCCGCTGGCGTTACAGCGACATCGAGGCGAAAGCCGACCCGTTCACTCGTCGTCCGGCGTTTCGTCGTCGACGGGCGTCCCGTCGGCGGCCTCGGCGACCGACTGCTCGACGCCGGCCCGAACGTCGTCGAACCGGGCCCGGAGGTCCTGCAACTGGTCCCGATAGCTTCCGAGTTGCCCTGACAGGTCCGCCTCGAACGTCTCCATCCGCTCGCGGACGGGGGCAGGGAGGTCCTCATCGCGCTCCTCGACGGCGGCCTGCAGTTGCTCGTACTGGTCGACGATTCGCTCGACGGCGTCGAGGGTCCCGTCCTCCAGTTGCTCGTTTGCGTCGAGCACCACGTCCAGCTGGGCGTCGAGCGCGTCCAGCACCTGCCGGACGGCGTCGTCGTACTGCTCGATGCTCTCGTCGGCGACCCCGTCCATCGTCGAGGCGGCGGCCTCGTGGTGGGCTCTGAGCGTCCCGAAGCCGTCCTCGATGGCCGCGCGCATCTCGTCGAAGGCGGCCTCCTCGCCGGGCGTGGTCGCCTCGACGGCGTCGAGGACGTCAGTGATGGCGTCCTCGCCGACGTCGAGTGCCCGCTCCCGGGCGTCGGCACGGTCGCCGGCGACCTCCCGCAGGGAGTCGGAGAGTTCCGCAGGGAGTGAGAGCGAGCGTTCGAGGGCCCGCTGGCTATCCTCGATGGCCTCCCGCTGGAGGTCGAAGATCGCTCCGATCGGCGTGGCGGCGCGGTCGTCAGTCATCGGAATCACCGGACCCGAGCGGCACGATGACCGCCTGCACGAGGTCGCCCTCGTCGATGCCCAGCGCCTGCCGCTCGGCGTCGGGGATGCTGATGCGACCGTTGCTCTGGACGCGGGTCTTGAACGTCGCGGTCCGGAGCACCTCGTCGAGCGGGAACCCTTCGTCGCCGGACCCGCCGAGCATCGTCTCCATCATCTGCTCCTGGGTCCGGGCGGCGTCCTCGCCTGCGTCCATCATCTTCTCTGCGAACAGTGCCGGGAACGTCGTTCCGCTGTCGTCGTTCGTCATCGCTACATGTGACAGTGCGGCCCCGCACACTTAACTCTTACCAACTAATACCAAAAAGAACCATTTGAACCCATTTACTGTATTTTATTGTATCCCATCCTGTCCAGCACGTGGCTGGCGGACATCGCGGGATGGACGTCGCGGGGGCGCGCTGCCGGAGCGGGCACGGTCGGACGAGTCGCATTCGACACGCCGAAAGACGGAGACGGTTTCGCCAGCAAAACGCTTCCCGACGACGTACTAGCGACCGGTCGAAGACGACAGCCGGCGGAGCAAGCGCCCCGTTGGTCGAATCCGGCCC
>JAZKSB010000003.1:0-27548 GCA_036626315.1 Halobacteriales archaeon | reverse complement strand
GAACTCGACGTCGACCGGATGGACTATCTCGTCCGGGACGCCCACCACACCGGCGTTCCCTACGGCACCATCGACACCGGCAGGCTGGTCCGGGAACTCCGACTGTTCGACGGGCAACTCGTGCTCGACGAGGGCAACGTCCAGAGCGCAGAGAGCCTGCTGCTCGCGCGGGCGCTGATGAATCCGGTCGTCTACAGCCACCACGTCTCCCGGATCAGCAAGTCGATGCTCCGGCGGGCCGCCGAGCGACTCCTCGAATCCGGAGCCGTCGACGCGGCGGAACTTCGCCGGATGGACGACCACGAACTGGTCGTCGCGCTCAGGGAGTGTGACGCCGCCGCGACTGCGGCCCGCCGACTCGGCCACCGGGACCTGCTGAAGCGGGCCGTCTGGGCGGAGATGGACGACGTCCCCGAATCGGTGATCGACGCCGACCACGGGACGATCCGCGAACGCGAGCGTGCCATAGCCGAAACGGCAGGCGCCGACGTGGGGGAGGTGGTTCTCGACGTCCCCGACCGGCCGAGCATGACCGAGTCGTCCTCGCGGGTGCTGGTCAACGGCGAGATGCGGCGACTGGACCGCCAGTCGCCGCTGGTGTCGGCCCTGCGGACCGCCCAGCGCCACCAGTGGCGCCTCGGCGTCTACGCGCCGGCGGACCGGACGGAGGCCGTCGGGATGGCCGCCGCGGACGTGCTCGACATCGACGCCGACGGCAGCCTCGTCAGCGACGTCAGGCCCGGGGTCCACGCCACCCTCGACGAGTTCGGGGGCGGGTGAGATGATCGGGACCCGGCGTCGGACCGTGCCGGACGGGAGGCGGTCGGCGCCATGACGACGGTTTACGAGGGAACGATCCTCCGGGGCCGGGCGTTCGAACCGGTCGAGGGGAGAGTCGTCGTCGAGGACGGCCGGATCGCCGCCATCGAGGAGTCACCGGTCGAAAGCGACCGGATCGTGCTGCCGGCGTTCGTCAACGCCCACACCCACGTCGGCGACTCCATCGCGAAGGAGGCCGGGCGGGGCCTGTCGCTTGAGGAGTTGGTCGCCCCGCCGGACGGCCTGAAACACCGGCTCCTGCGGGTCGCCGACCGGGAGGAACTCGTCGGCGCGATGGCCCGCTCGCTGCGGTTCATGCAGGCGGGCGGAACGGGCGCGTTCGTCGAGTTTCGGGAGGGCGGCGTCGACGGCGTGCGGGCGATCCGGGAGGCGCTTTCGGGCCTCGACCTGGAGGGCGTGATTCTGGGGCGCGAGACCGTCGAGGCGATGGAGATGGCAGATGGCTTCGGCGCCAGCGGCGCCAGTGACGCGGACTTCGCCGCCGAGCGGGCGGCGACTGAAGCGGCGGGGAAACTGTTCGGCATCCACGCCGGGGAGGTCGACGAGACGGACGTGGACCCGGCGCTTGCGCTGGACCCGGACTTTCTGGTCCACATGGTTCATGCCACGCCCGACCACCTCGACCGCGTCGAGCGGGACTCGATTCCCGTGGTCGTCTGCCCGCGGTCGAATCTGGTCACTGGGGTCGGCTTCCCGCCGATCGAGGACCTCGCAGACCGGACGACGGTGGCGCTCGGGACCGACAACGTGTTCCTCAACAGCCCCTCGATGTTCCGCGAGATGGCCTTCGCCGCGAAGTTGACCGACCTGTCGGCGCCCGAGGTGCTCCGGATGGCGACCGCGAACGGCGCCGACGTCGCCGGTCTCGACGCCGGCGTGGTCGAACCCGGGCGGCGGGCCCGCCTGCTGGTCCTCGATGGCGATACGGACAACCTCGCCGGCGCCCGCGACCCCGTCCGGGCAGTGGTTCGCCGGGCCGGCGTTGCCGACGTGGCCGAAACGGTGCTCTGACGGGCCGGTCGACGCGCAGCGACGACCGACGCGCCCCCGAAAACCCCGATTGCATCAGCGACGTATCGAACAACAGTTATTACCGCGCCCGCTGTAGCGTGCGTACGGTTAGCGCATGTACGACCGGATCCTGGTCCCGACCGACGGTTCGCCCGAGGTCGAGCGAGCGATCGGCCACGCCGTCGACCTGGCTGCGTCCCACGGGGCGACGCTGGAGGCGGTCTACGTCGTCAACACCGCGAGTTACACGACGATGCCCATGGAGACTGGGTGGGAAGGGGTCGACGAGATGCTGTACGAGGAGGGCGAGACCGCGCTGGACCGCGTCCGGGAACTGGCGGCGGGTAGCGACGTCGACGTGGAGACGCACCTGCTCGACGGGTCGCCGGCCCGCGAGATAGTGGGCTTCGGCGAGGAGACTGGCTGTGACCTGATCGTGATGGGCACCCACGGTCGGGGAGGCATCGATCGACTGCTTCTGGGTAGCGTCGCAGAGCGCGTCGTCCGCTCCTCGGAGGTGCCGGTGTTGACCGTCCGGGTCACCGGCGACGACGCCGGGGAGTGACCCGTCGGGGCCCAAATTATCCGTGCGTCTACAAAAACTGCCTTCCGCAAACACTTTACAGTCTTGCGGTTCCGTCGGTAAACATGAGCAAGGCAGACGCGCTCGAAGCGGGGGAGGACCGCGTCGCACCCGCGGACGCGTTCGGGCTGGTCTCCGACGAGATGCGGCTCTCGATCCTGGAGGCGCTCTGGCGGCTGGACACGCCCGCGCGGTTCAGCGACGTCCGGGCGGAGGCGGAGGTCGAGGACAGCGCCCATTTCAACTACCACCTCGGGAAACTTGCCGGCACGTTCGTCCGCAAGTCCGATGCCGGCTACGAACTCCGGACGGCGGGCGAGCGAGTCGTCCAGGCCGTGCTCGCGGGGACGTTCACCGACCACCCGGAGCGGCCGATCGCCATCGACGACCGCTGCACGGTCTGTGGGGGCCCGCTGTCGGCCCGCTATGCCGACGAGATGCTGGCCGTCGAGTGCACCGACTGCGGCCACGTACACGGTGAGTACCCGTTCCCGCCGGGCGGGCTGAACGACCGGACCGACCCCGAGGTGCTGGAGGCGTTCGACCAGCGGGTGCGTCACCTCCACTGCCTGGCGAAAGACGGCGTCTGCCCGGAGTGCAACGGTCGCATGCAGACCCTCGTCGAGCGGGACGCCAGCGACGGCCTCCGGGCCAGACACGTCTGCCAGCAATGCGGCCACGAACTCCCGTCGGCGGTGGGGCTCGCCCTGCTCGACCACGCCGCGGTCGCGAGCTTCTATACCGACCAGGGCGTCTCGCTGTCGGAGACGCCGTTCTGGCAACTCCGGTGGGCCGTCGACGACGACCCGGTCACCGTGCTGTCGAAGGACCCCTGGCGGCTCCGGGTCGAGATGGCCCTCGCCGACGAGACGCTCGGGGTGACCGTCGACGGCGACCTGACGGTGGTCGAGACGGTGCGGGAGCCGTCGACGTCGGTGTGACCGCGTCCATCCGTCCGGCCCCGCGGAAGCGGATCGCCGTCGGTGCCGCTCGCGGGGAGTCCTCCAGGCACCTGTCCGGGATCGCCGCTATTCGGTCCCGACGGGCCGGAGGTGCTCGCAGTCGCCGGCGTGGACCCGCTCGGTCCCGTCGCCGGTCTCGACTAGCAGGTGACCCGGCGGCACGACGTCGGTGGCGGTCCCAGTGACCGTCCCGGACGGCGTCTCGACGCGGACGTCCCGGCCGAGCGTCAGCGAGTGCTCGCGCCACGCGTCCAGCGCCGCCCCGGGCGACGCCCGGAGGTCGTCGAACGATTCGAGCAGCCGCTGGAGGAACCGCCGCCGGTCGATGTCGCCGGCCTGCTCGCGGATGCTGGTCGCCCCTTCAGGGAGGTCACCGGGTTCGACGTTCGCGTTGACGCCGACCCCGAGAACGACCCAGGAGGCCCGCCCAGCCTCGCCCTCCATCTCGGTGAGGACCCCGGCGAGTTTGGGTTCGCCGTCGGCGCGGACCAGCACGTCGTTTGGCCACTTGATCGCGGCGTCGACGCCGGCCTCGCGGGCCGCACGGGACGTCGCGACCGCCGCCGCCAGTGTCAGTTGCGGAACGCTGGCGGGCGGCAGGTCGGGGCGGACCAGAAGCGAGAGCCAGACGCCGCCGGGCGGAGAGACCCACTCGCGGTCGAGGCGGCCCCGCCCGCCTGTCTGGCGCTCGGCGACCACGGCGACGTCCGATGCTCCCTCGGCAGCCAGTTCCCGGGCACGGTCGTTGGTGCTCGGGAGCGCGTCGTGAAACACCACGGCGAAGTCGGCGTCCAGGCCGTACTCGATGGCCGGTCCGCCGTAGTCCGGAACGCCTGCGAGGCGGTATCCGGCGTCAACGCTCTCGATTTCGAACTCGGCCTCCCGGAGCGCCTCGACGTGTTTCCAGACCGCCGCCCGCGAGACCGACAGCCGGTCGGCCAGGTCCGGCCCGGTGACGGGGCCGTCGGCGACGGCCTCGAGGACGGCCCGGCGCGTCTCCTGCATGACCGACGAGAGGGCGGGCGCGGGCAAGAAAGGTGCGGTGGCGCGCCGTCGTGCGAGCGACGCGCTCGCCGGCCGACGTCACTCGACGACGATCAGCGTGTCGCCCATGTCGACGCTCTCGCCCTCCTCGACGGCGACGTGGGTGACGGTGCCCCCGCGGGCGGTCGTCACGTCGTTTTCCATCTTCATCGCCTCCAGCACCGCGACGGCGTCCCCGGGTTCGACCTCGTCGCCCTCCGAGACGGCCACCTCGAGGATGGTCCCTTGCATCTCGGCGGTGATCTCCTCGCCCTCGGCCTCGACGCTCGCGCCGGCGTCCGCGTCGGCGTCGGCGGCCGCCGACCCGTCCCCGCCGCTCGTGGGGGCGCTCGCCGCGTTGCCGGCGTTGCCGCCCGCCCCCTCGACGGCGCCGGCCGGGATCTGTGGGGCGCCGCGCTCTTCGAGATTCACCTCGAAGCGCTTGCCGTTGACCTCGACGGTGAACTCCCGCTCGGTGACGTCCTCCTCCCCGCCGGCGGTCGTCGTCTCGGTGCCCCAGCGTTGCTGGGCCTCCTCGATGCGCTCGGGGTCGAGGTGCTCGTCGAGGTACTTCGTGGTGTGGGTACCGCCGATGAACGCGTCGTCGTCCAGCATCATGCGGTGGAACGCTATCACGGTGACGACGCCGTCGACGTCGTACTCCGCCAGCGCGCGCTTCGACCTGGCGATGGCCTCCTTGCGGTCGCTCCCGTGGACGATCAGTTTCGCGATCATCGAGTCGTAGTCGGTCACCAGGTCGTCGCCCTGCCGAAGCGCGTCGTCGACCCGGACGCCCATGCCGCCCGGCGGGTCGTACGTCTCGAGTTTTCCGCCGGTCGCCGGCGCGAACTCCTCGGCGGCGTTCTCGGCATTGATGCGAAACTCGAAGGCGTGCCCGCGCAGGTCGACGGCGTCCTGGGCGAAAGTGATCTCCTCGCCGGCGGCGACCCGGATCTGCCACTTCACGATGTCGATGCCCGTCAGTGCTTCCGAGACGGTGTGCTCGACCTGGATGCGGGTGTTGACCTCCAGGAAGTAGAAGTTCGTGTCGGGGCCGAGCAGTTCGCCCGCCCCGGGGTCGCGGTCCTCGTCCTCCTCGACGAGGAACTCGAAGGTGCCGGCATTGTAGTAGCCAGCCGCCTCGGCCCCGCGGCGGGCGGCCTCGCCGATCTGCTCGCGCATGTCGTCGGTGAGTGCAGGCGAGGGGCCCTCCTCGATGACCTTCTGGTGGCGGCGCTGCAGCGAGCAGTCCCGCTCGCCGAGGTGGCGGACGTTGCCGTGGCGGTCGGCCAGGATCTGGACCTCGACGTGGCGGGGATTCTCCAGGTACCGCTCCAGGTAGACGTTGGCGTTGTCGAAGTAGGCCGCGCCCTCCCGCTTTGCGCTCTCCAGCTGGTCCTCGATCTCGTCGGGGCCGTGGACGATCTTCATGCCGCGACCGCCGCCCCCGCCCTCGGCCTTGATGGCGACGGGATAGCCGTGTTCGTCGGCGAACGCCTCGACCTCGGCGGGGTCATCGGCGGGTTCGGTCGTGCCGGGAACGATCGGCACGTCGGCCTCCCGCATCACCTCCCGGGCGCGGGTCTTCTCGCCGAGTTGCTCCATCGAGTCCGCCGACGGGCCGATCCAGGTCACGCCCTCGGTCTCCTCGACGCGGCGCGCGAACCCGGCGTTCTCCGCGAGGAAGCCGTAGCCGGGATGGATCGCGTCGGCGTCGGCCCGGCGGGCGGCGTCGACGATGGCTGCCTGGTCCAGATAGGACTCGCTCGCGGTCGACGGCCCCACGTTATAGGCCTCGTCGGCGTACTCGACGTGGCCGGCGTTGCGGTCGGCGTCGCTGTAGACCGCGACCGTCCCGATCCCGAGTTCCTCGGCGGCCCGCATCACCCGGACGGCGATCTCGCCGCGGTTGGCAACGAGAACCTTGTCGAACATCTTTGCGCGAAACATCTCGCAGGGGCCACGTTACTCTGTCGGTGTCGGATCCGTAGGGGACCGGCCATTGCGCGCTGAAAATCACGGTGCCTTGGGCCTTCTCCTGGGGGTTTCTGGACTCTCGCTGACGAGCGGGGCGGGTACGTGCACCCGGCCGCTCGCTGACGAGCGGGGCGGGTACGTGCACCCGGCCGCTCGTCGTCATGCCCGTCCGACTCGCTCGCTCAAACCGGGATTTGACTCTACGGAAGACCTTCAACCCGGGCGTGCATTTCGCCGCCATGGACAGGCGAAGCCTGCTGCGGAAGGCCGGCGCCGGGGTCGTCGCCGGGGTCGCCGGGTGTCTCGGCGACGCACCCGGGGCCGGGGACGGGACGGACTCGCCCACCGACACGTCGACCCCTGTGCTCGTCGGCACTGACTTCTCAATCGAGGACGTCGGCCCGGGCCAGCGGGTCGAGGAGGCAGGCGTCTCGACGGACGGAGCCGAGGTCGTCGTCGACGGGACGATCCACGGGAACAACGGCTGCTACACTGCGGAACTCGCAGACGCCGCCGTCGAAAGCGGTCGATTGACGGCGACGATCCGGTCCTACGAGCGCCGACCGACCGGGACGGAATCGTTCGCCTGCACCCAGGCCATCGTCGAGATCGACTACCGAGCGACGGCGACCTTCGAGGGTGGCCTACCGGACGCCGTGGCCGTGGTCCACGAGACGCCGGGGGGAACGGACACCGTCGCGGAGACGACGTTGGACGGCGACTCATAGCGGGGCGCCGTGACGCGGCGCCCCCGCTCGGGGTCTCAGAACCGGTCGGTGCGACCGGCGGCGGTCCAGCCGTCCCGGGGGGCACCGTCCGGCACCGAGGTCCGGCGACGCTGTAACTGTTCGATCCGCCCGGCGAACGCCCACTTCCGGTCGGCCCAGAACCGATCGTCCGCCGCGGCCGCTACCGCCGCTGCTGCCACCGCCCGGTCGTTGAGGTGGGCCCCGACGGCGGCGACGATGGCAGCCGCCTCGTCCGGGTCCGCGTCGGCGGGAACGTCAAGGACGGCCCCCTCGGGCAGCATGTTCCGGCGCCGCTCGGCGTCGTCGCTCATAGCGGAATATTCCCGTGCTTGCGGTCGGGTTGGCTCTTGCGCTTGGTCGATAGCATCTCCAGGTCCTCGACCAGGCGCTTGCGGGTGTACTTCGGCTCGATGACGTCGTCGACGTAGCCGCGGTCGGCGACGGTGTAGGGGTTTGCGAACTCGTCGCGATACTCGTCGATGAGTTCCTCCTGGAGCTGGTCGGGGTCGTCGGCGGCGTCGAGTTCGTCGTCATAGAGGATGTTGACCGCGCCCCGGGGGCCCATGACGGCGACCTCCGCGGTCGGCCAGGCGTAGTTGACGTCAGCGCCGAGGTGTTTGCTGGACATCACGTCGTAGGCGCCGCCGTACGCCTTCCGTGTGATCACCGTCAGAAGCGGGACCGTCGCCTCGGAGTAGGCGTACAGCAACTTCGACCCGTGGCGGATGATCCCGCGGTGCTCCTGGTCGGTGCCGGGCAGGTAGCCCGGCACGTCGACGAACGTGAGAATGGGGATGTTGAAGGCGTCGCAGAACCGCACGAACCGCGAGGCCTTCATCGAGGCGTCGACGGTGAGCGTGCCGGCGTTGACCCGGGGCTGGTTGGCGACGACGCCGACTGTCCGGCCATCGAGGCGACCGAAGCCCACCACGATGTTCTCGGCCCACCGCTCGTGGACCTCGAAGAAGGTCCCCTCGTCGAGGGTCGTCTCGACGATGTCGAGCATGTCGTAGGGCTTTCTGGGCTCGTCGGGGACGATGTCCTCCAGTTTCGGCGTCTCGCGCTCGGGGTCGTCGCCGGTGTCCACGCGCGGGGGGTCCTCGACGTTGTTCGCGGGGAGATACGACAGCAGTCGTCGGATGCCGTCCAGGGCGGCCTCGTCGTCGTCGTAAGCGAAGTGGGCGACGCCGGTCTCGCTGGTGTGGGTGACCGCGCCCCCGAGTTCCTCGTGGGTCACCTCCTCGCCAGTGACCGTCTCGATGACACCCGGCCCGGTGATGTACATGTGGCTGGTGTCGTTGACCATGAACGAGAAGTCCGTGATCGCCGGGGAGTAGACGGCGCCGCCGGCACACGGCCCCATGATGGCGGAGATCTGGGGGACGACCCCGCTGGCCTGCTGGTTACGGTGAAAGATGTCGGCGTAGCCCGCAAGCGAGGCGACCCCCTCCTGGATACGGGCACCGGCGGAGTCGTTCAGCCCGACGATGGGGGCCCCGACCTCCAGGGCCTTGTCCATGATCTTGACGACCTTCTCCGCGAAGACCTCCCCCAGCGACCCGCCGAACACCGTGAAGTCGTGGGAGAACACGAACACCTTTCGCCCGTCGACCTCCCCCCATCCGGTGACGACGCCGTCGCCCTCGATCTGGCGTTCCTGCATCCCGAAGTTGTGCGACCGATGGGTCCGCAACTGGTCGAACTCGTGGAACGTGCCGTCGTCGAGGAAGTAGTCGATCCGCTCGCGTGCCGTGAGTTTGCCCCGCTCGTGCTGGCGCTCGATGCGCTCCTCGCCGCCCCCCCGTCGTGCCTGCTCGCGCAACTCGCGGAGTTTGTCGATGCTGTCGTCCATCGTCACGCCGAATCACCCCAGCGTGTGGGCATACGATGACCCACACGCAGGTAGCCGAAAAGGTTTCCGAAGGATGCGGTGGGCACGGAATTCCGGCGGCGACCGCGCCCGAAGCCCTCCTCGTCCGGGGCTGGATCGCTCCTTGACGGGGACCGCGCCCGAAGCCCTCCTCGTCCGGGGCTGGATCGCTCCTTGACGGGGACCGTTGCCAGGAGCCCGCTCTCCCGGGGGCCGGTCACTCCCCGACGGGCGACTCCTCTTCGCCCTCGACGTAGACGAAATCCCCGTCCCTCGACGGCGACGTTCCGGCGTCGAGTTCACGGTCGGCGAGTTCCAGGGCCTCCTCGACGCTGAGGTCCCCGGACGGGACGGCGACGTTCGCGTCTTTGTCCTCACGGAGTTCCGCCAGCAGACGTTCGAGGGCCATCTCACTGCGCAGTTGTTCGTAGGAACTCACCGCGCTCTCGCTACGGATGTCCTCAAGCGACCGTCGGCCCGTCGACCGTCGGGGACGGTCGAACAGGCGGTCTATCGACCGATTGCGGAGGCCGACGTCGTCGGACAGCGCCGTCTCCGCACGCACCGCGAGCGACCTGGCCCGTTCGAACCCCTTCGCGGCGTCCCGACGGTCCAGTCGGGCGAGTTCGAGATACTCGACGGCCTCCTGCAGCATGTCCCTGGTCGTCGTCTCCTTCGCCGCGCTCTGGGCGTCGACGAGCCGGTGACGGGCGAGTCGGGCCTCCTCGGTCCCGGTCAGGTTCGCGAGGTGATGGGCTTCGATGAGGGCCCGCTCGATGTAGGCGGCGGCGCTCCCCGCACCCCCGTTCTCGTCGGCCATTTGCCCGAACTCTCTTTCCGATGTCACTTCAAAGGACCGGCCAGCGGTTGGCGTTCCGACACGTCCGGCGCCCGCCGTCCGGGACCTTCAGGACTCCCCGTAGACCGGGACGGCGGCGCCGCTGGTCGGCGCCGCCCCGTCGGACAGCAGGAACGCGACGACGTCGGCTATCTCCGCCGGCGGGACCCACGCGTCGTGGTCGGCGTCCGGGAGCATCTCCCGGTTCGCGGGCGTGTCGATGACGCCGGGCATGACGGCGTTCGCCCGGACAGTCCCCCGGTTCTCCGCCGCGATGGTCTCCGTGAGAATGCGGACGCCCGCCTTCGACGCCCGGTAGGGGCCGTCGCCCTCCCCGCCTTCGAGGCTGGCGCGGGCGCTGACCGAGACCACGGCCCCGCCCGCGTTCCGGAGGTGCGGGAGTGCGAACCTGCTCGCGAGGAACATCGTCTTCAGGTTAACGTCGAACAAAAAGTCGAACGTCTCCGGGTCGGTCTCGTGAATCGGGGTTCCGCCGTCCCAGGTGCCGGCCACGTTGACGAGGTAGTCCAGACGACCGTGCTCCTCGACGACCGCTGTCACGACCCGTTCGGCTTCACCGGGATCGGTGAAGTCGGCCTCGTGAAACGTCGCGACGGCGTCCGGGTCCAGCAGGGAGTCGTCGTCGCCTGCCGCGACCAGGTCCGTCCCGGCGACGGTCGCTCCCGACGCGGCAAGCCGTTCGCACACCGCGCTCCCCAGCGCGCCGGATGCCCCGGTCACCAGCGCCACCGTTCCCCCGAAGTCGAACGCTGCAGTTCCGGCCATGCAGTCCGCCAGGGCAGCGACGCAGTTAAATGTGACTCGGTATCACACCCGCCGGCGGAGTCGTCCGCCGGCTGGAACCCCCGGGGAAGTCACCCGCCGACCGAATCGCTCCCGGCTGATCACCCGCCGACCGAGACGCCGCGGAACTCGAATCGTGTGCCGCCGGACCTGCTTTCGGCGATTTCGACGTCCCAGTCGTGGGCGTCCACGATGGTTCGAACGATGTCCAGTCCCATCCCGGTGCCGTCGCCACCGGAGTAGCCTCGTTCGAACACCAGTTCGCGGTCCGCCTCGGGGATTCCCGGGCCGTCGTCGGCGACGAAAAACCCCTCCCCGTCCGGCAGTTCGCCGACCTTCACCGTCACGTCGGGGCCGGCATGGGTCACCGCGTTGTCGAAGAGGTTCTCCAGCACCGCCCGCAGCATCGAGGGGTCGGCGCCGACCTGGGGGCCGTACTCCGCGTGGAGTTCCGCCGCGGGGGCGCCGGCTATCTCCCAGGCGGCGGTCGCCAGACTCGACAGATCGACCCGCTCGCGGCTGACCGGCTCCTTTGCGCGGGCCAGCGTCTCGACGTCCTCGAGGATCGCCTCCATCCGGTCGAGGGCGCCGACCACCCGGTCGTAGTGGTCGGGATCGCCCGTCTCCCGGTGCATCTCCAGAAAGCCCCGCGCGACCGACAGCGGGTTCCGCAGATCGTGAGTCGCCATCCGCGCGACCGTCGCCATGCCGTCGCCGTCCGCCCCGTCGGCGACCCGGTCCAGGCAGGCCGCAAGCGTCGCCGGGTCGTCGTCAGTGCCCTTCCGGAGGTAGTCTGCAACGCCCCGCCGCAGGGCTTGCTGGGCGACTTCCTCCGATCCGCGGTCGGCGACGAGCACCACCGGCAGGCCGTCGTGCAGCTCTCGCAGCGAGGCCACGAGTTCGAGCGCGTCCGTCCCCGCCAGCGGGTACTCGCAGACGACACAGTCGAACCGGCGCTCGCTCGCACGGTGCAGCGCCGCCGCCGGGTCGGTTTCGACGACCGTTTCGACCCCGTCGGCGCTCCGCTCCAGGTTCGTCGACACCCACTCGGCGTACGTTTCGTCCTCGTCGACGACGAGCACGGACCTCCGTTTCCCCTCCCCCGCCATGGGCGACTGTTCTCGAGGCGATACCTTATGTATGGTCCTCGAACTGGCGCCCGCGCCTGGCCGCCCCATATAACTCCCGGTCCCGGATCCCCGGAGAACGTAAATGTAATCAAAGATTATGCAAGAGGCGACGAATCAGGACACGGGGGGAAGCAAGTATGCCAGTAGAGGACCTTGCCCGAAGCGACGTCGTGACCGCCGACCTCGAGACCCCGGTGTCCGAGCTCGCCGCGTCCATGGACCAGGAGAACGTCGGCAGCGTCGTGATAACGGACGGAGCCGAATCGGTCGGCATCGTCACCGACCGGGACCTCGCCGTTCGCGTCCTCGCTGCAGGGGTCGATCCCGGAAGCCAGCGCGCCGAGGACGTGATGACCGACGAACTCCACACCATCGACCGCAACACCGGGTTCTACCAGGCGGCCACGACGATGGCCAAACACGGCATCCGCCGACTTCCCGTCCGAGACGGGGACGACCTCGTGGGAATCGTCACGGCGGACGACCTCAACGAACTGCTGGCCGACGAACACCAGCACTTCGCGGAGGTCATCCGCGCCCAGCGGCCCGAGTACTGACGACGCCGGTCGAGAACGGGGGCAGCAGGTCGGACGAGAGAACGCGACCGGGTGCCGGCACGGGACGGGACCTGGCGAATCGAGGATCCGCGCTCGCGGGCATCCTTCTGCGGCGACCGGACGTTCGCGTACGCGGGTATCGTTGGACGCCGCGCCGGAGTCACCCGGGACCGGTGCCGTTTCGGTGGTGCAGCGACGTGGAGAAACCATGCGACTGATCGCCCACCGCGGCTTCGCGGACGTGTACCCGGAGAACACGGTGGGGGCAGTCAGCGCCGCCGGCGACGTCGCGGACCTCGTGGAAGTCGACGTCCGGCGATGTGCGAGCGGCCAGCCGGTCGTCGTTCACGACCAGACGGTCGACAGGGTCACCGACGGCACCGGGCGAGTGGACGAACTGTCGCTGTCGACGCTGCGCGAACTGGACGTGCTGGGGTCGGGCGAGCCGATACCGACCCTGTGGGAGGTGCTGGACGCAGCCTCGCCGGCGGCCGGACTCAACGTCGAACTGAAAGACCCCGACCTGGCCCGGTCGATCGCCGAGCGACTGGCCGACGAACCCGTCGAAGTCCTCGTGTCGTCGTTTCGCGCCGACGCGCTGGCGGCGGTCGCCTCGGTCGCGGCCGACTTGCCGACCGCGCTGCTGTTCGCGTCCGACCCGAACGAGCGCCTGCAGCAGGCCGTCGACCTGGACTGCGCGGCGGTCCACCCCCGCGCCGACCTGTGCACGCCGGCGTTCGTCGAACGGACCCACGCCGCCGGGTTGACGGTCAACGCCTGGACCGTCGACGACGACGCGACCGCGGCCCGTCTCCGCGAAGCCGGAGTCGACGGGATCATCGCGGACCGGCCCGACGTGGCCGGCGGCGCGGAAACCACCGGCCGCCGGAGGTGAGTCCCCCGCCGGTCGCGGAACGGCAGGACGGCACCGCCGTGTCACGCCGTGCCGAATTGGCTGGATTTAAGCGCCGCCCGCGACCTACTTCGAACGCAATGAGATTACACGAGTATCAGGCAAAGGAGGTCTTTTCCGACGCCGACATTCCGACGCCGGACTCGACGCTTGCGACGTCCGTCGAGGAGGCCGTCGAGGCCGCCGAGCGGATCGGCTATCCCGTCGCCGTCAAGGCCCAGGTCCACGTCGGGGGCCGGGGCAAGGCCGGCGGCATCGAGCTGGCCGAAAGCGAGGACGAGGCCCGCGAGGTCGCCGGGGACATCCTCGGGATGGATCTGAAGGGCTACCACGTCGACCGCGTGCTCGTCGAGGCGGCGGTCGACTTCACCGACGAACTGTACGTCGGCGTGACGATGGACCGCGGCGAGGGGCGTCCCGTCGCGATGGTCTCCAGTCGCGGCGGCGTCAACATCGAGGAGGTCGCCGAGGAGCATCCCGAGGCCATCGCGCGCCAGCACGTCGACCCCGCCTACGGGATGCACCCCTACCAGGCCCGCCGCGCGGTCTACGAGGCGGGCGTCGACCCCGAAGTCGCCGGCGATGTCGCCTCCGTGCTCGGCACCCTCTTCGGCATCTGGGAGGACAACGACGCCAAGGAGGCCGAGATCAACCCGCTGATGGTGACCGCAAGCGGCGACGTGGTCGCCGCCGACGCCGTCCTCAACATCGACGACGACGCGCTGTTTCGCCACCCCGACCTCGCGGAGATGGAGGAGGAGGCCGCCGAGGACGAACTGGAGGCGAAGGCAAACGAGTACGACTTCGACTACGTCCGTCTGGACGGCAACGTCGGCATCATCGGCAACGGCGCCGGCCTGGTGATGACGACGCTCGACCTCGTCGACTACTACGGCGGCGAGCCCGCCAACTTCCTCGACGTCGGCGGCGGCGCGAAGGCCGAGCGGGTCCGCAACGCTCTGGACATGGTCTTCTCCGACGAGAACGTCGACGCCGTCGTGTTCAACATCTTCGGCGGCATCACCCGCGGCGACGAGGTCGCCCGCGGCATCAACGAGGCCCTCGAGGCGTTCGACGAGATTCCCAACCGCGTCGTGGTTCGGCTCGCAGGCACCAACGCAGAGGAAGGCATGGAGATTCTCAACACCGACCTGGTGACCGTCGAAAAGACCCTCGAAGACGCAGTCCAGCGTGCCGTCGAGTACGCCGGGGAGGTGGAAGCATGAGTTCCGTCGATCGCTTCCTCGCTCCCTCCGCTCGCGAGACTGCGCTCGACGACCGCATGCTCACCACCGGGGGGTGGTTCGCATGAGCATACTGGTCGACGACGACACCCGCGTCGTCGTACAGGGCATCACCGGCGGCGAGGGCAAGTTCCACGCCGAGCAGATGCTCGACTACGGGACCAACATCGTCGCCGGCGCCGTTCCCGGCAAGGGCGGCCAGGCGGTCCACGGCGTCCCCGTCTACGACACCGTCCACGAGGCCGTCGAGCAGGAGGACGCCGACGCCTCCGTGGTGTTCGTCCCCCCGGCCTTCGCCGCTGACGCGCTGTTCGAGGCGTTGGACGCCCCGCTGGACCTCGTCGTCGCCATCACCGAGGGCATCCCCACCCAGGACATGTCGACGGTCTACCGGCGCCTGAGCGAAGTCGACACCCGCCTCATCGGGCCGAACTCGCCCGGCATCATCACGCCCGGCGAGACGAAGCTGGGCATCCTCCCGGGCAACATCTTCGCCTCGGGCAACGTCGGCCTGGTGTCCCGGTCGGGCACGCTGACCTACCAGATCGTCGATAACCTCACCCAGCGCGGGCTGGGACAGACCACCGCGGTCGGCATCGGCGGCGACCCGATCATCGGCACGGACTTCATCGACGCGCTGGAGCTGTTCGAGGCCGACCCCGACACCGACGCCGTCGTGATGTGCGGCGAGATCGGTGGCGAGGACGAGGAGGCCGCCGCGGCGTTCATCGGCGAGGAGATGAACACCGACGTCGTCGGGTTCATCGCCGGCCGGACCGCCCCGCCGGGCAAGCGGATGGGCCACGCCGGCGCCATCGTCTCCGGGTCCGGCACCGGCACCGCCGACTCGAAGATCTCGGCGCTGGAGGACGCCGGCGTCCCGGTCGGGAACACCCCCGAGGAAGTCGCCGACCACGTGGAGGACCTGCTGTAGCCGCCGACGGAAGCCGTTTCCGGCGCTGTCCGGTCTGCTGCCGTTCGTCGCCTTTTTGTTTCGGATCCACGTCGCCAGCCTCCCCGGTACGTGACGCCAGTCCCCTGAGTACGCGACGCCAGTCTCCCCAGTATGTGACGTCAACCCCCTCAGTACGCGACGCCACCCCCGGTACGTGACGCCAGCCTCTAGTACCGGGCCGTGCTAGCCCCGGGTGATGCGCCGGGAACTGTCGGGGCTAGTCGTCGGGGTCGTCCTTGTCGTCGCCGTGTTGCTGTTGCTCGATGTCCGGCGAGTCGCCGAAAACGTCGCCCGGGCCAGGACCGACCTGTTTCTCCTGGCCCTGGCGTCCGGCCTCGCCGGCGTCCTGCTTCTGGGACTGGCGCTGTGGCAGTTGCGGCGGGCCCTGGAGACGGCGACGGCGGAGTCGCCGGTGCGGTACTTCGGTGCGTTCCTGCGGGCGTACTTCGTGCGACTGATAATCCCCATCGGGGCGTCCGGCGCGCCGGCGATCTACGCCTACGTCCTCCACCGGGAGTTCGGCACGGAGTTCGAGGAGGAGTTCGCGGTCGGGACCGCCGCCGAACTGCTCAACTACGGGGCATCCGCGGGCGTCGCGCTGGCCGGCCTCCTGCTTTTCACGGTCGACGGCGGCGTGTTCGCGTACTCGGGACCGCTGACGGCGGGGATCGGCGCCGTGCTGGTCGGCGTCGCCGCCGCCTTCGCCGTGCTGTGGTACGCCCCCGCCGCCATCGACAGGGTCGTCCTGGCTGCGGCGGCGGGGGTCAACCGCACGCTCGGTCGGCTCTCCCGGCGTGTCCGCGACGCCACCGCCGACGAGCGGGTCCGCAGGCGACTGGGCCAGTTCCACGAGACTACGGCGCTGCTCGGGCGGGCACCCCGAACGATGGCCGCGTGTACCGCCATCACGGTGCTGGCCTGGCTCGCGCTGTCGGCGCCGCTGTATCTGGCGGTGCTCGCGTTGGAGGCGTCGGTGCCGTTCGCGCTGGTGCTGGTTGCGGTGCCGGTCAGCGGATTCATGTACGTGCTGCCGGTGTCGGGCGGTCTCGGCGGCGTCGAGGTCGCGGTCGGGACGATACTGGTCGCCGGCACCGGCCTCTCGATCCCCCTGACTGCTGCCGCGGTGCTCCTGTACCGGCTTGCGACCTACTGGGTGCCGGTTTTCGTCACCGGACTGGCGACCGTCGTGCGACCCGCCGACCTGCCGACGGATATCTGAGTCGCCGTCGTGGTTCCGGGCAGTCAGACAGCAGGAGCGGACGCCCCCGGTAGTGTCGTCCCGACGGGGACGCCCTCCCTGATGCCGGAACCCTCAAACTCGGCAGACGCCTATCCCCGACGATGACCGACTCGACGACGGGGGACCGGCCGGAGTTGGCGGGAGCGACCGCGGTGGTGACCGGCGCCAACAGCGGCCTCGGACTGGAGACGACCCGAGAACTCGCCCGGAGGGGCGCCGAGGTCGTGATGGCCTGCCGGAACCACGAGCGGGCCGAAGCCGCTCGCCGCGAGATACGGGACGACGTCCCCGACGCCGACCTGCCGATCGTCTTTCTCGACCTGGCCGACCTGTCTGCCGTCGCCGACTTCGCCGACACCGTAACCGACCGATACGACGAACTCGACTTGCTGGTCAACAACGCAGGGGTCATGGCGCTCCCGCGGGGCGAGACCGCTGACGGCTTCGAGATGCAACTGGGCGTCAACCACCTCGGCCACTTCGCGCTGACCGGGCAACTCGTCGACCTGGTGCGGGCCGCCGACGGACGTGTGGTGACGGTTTCGAGCGGCGCCCACCGCACCGGCGACTTCGACTTCGAGGACCTCCACTGGGAGGGCTCCTACGGCAAGTGGCGGGCCTACGCGCGGAGCAAACTCGGGAACCTGCTGTTTGCGTTCGAGTTGCAGCGCCGACTCGACGCCGCCGGCGCCGGCGTCGAGAGCGTCGCGGCCCACCCCGGCTGGGCGGACACGGACCTCCAGCGGCGGGGGCCGGAGATGGAGGGCTCGAAACTGAAGGCGACGCTGATGGGCGCCGCCAACCGGCTGCTGGCCCAGTCGGCGACGGCGGGCGCGAAGCCGATACTCCATGCCGCGACCGGCGATGTCGACCCCGCCGGCTACTACGGGCCGGGCGGTCTCCTGGAGATGCGCGGGGACCCCACCCGCGTCGAATCGGTCGAGACGGCCCGCGACGAGGCCCTCGCCCGCCGGCTCTGGGAGGTTTCCGAGTCGGAAACCGGCGTCGAGTTCGGCCTGCCGGACCCGGAGACGGAAGCGACCGTCGCGTCGACGGACGGGTGAACATCCACCGGAGCCGCCGTCGCGTATCCGCGCGTCAGTCGCCGCCGCTTTCGAGGTGAGCTTCGACCCACTCCTCCGCCAGCGTGACGAAGACGCCGGCGAACGCCGAGTCGGCGCTCCAGACGGCCGTCTCGCTCGCTCCCTCGGGCAGGTGGTCGCCGCCGAGGACCGACAGCAGTACGCCGTCGTGGTCCGCGACGAGGACCCGCCCCGTCCCGGGGACCTGGTCGCCGGGCGCCTCCAGAGCCCTGACCCCCTCCAGATCCGCCAGCCTGTCGAGCGCTTCCGGGTCGTCGCTGGCGGCGACGACGGTCACGCCCGCATCGGCCCGCTCGACCAGGGCGTCCACGACCGCCGGCTCCAGCTGGTCGGGCGAGTCCACGCCGTAGATGACCCGCCGCTCGGAAGCGCCGATCAGGTCGGCGGCTCGCGCGGCGATGGCGGCCTCGTCGGCGACCGTCCAGACCGCGTCGCTGCGGTGCTCGTCGCCCTCGTGGCTGCCCTCGACCGAGCGGAGGTACTCGAACGCACGCTCGCCGTCGGCCTCCAGTTCCCGGAGGAGTTTCTCGCGGGCTTCCTCCAGGGGCACGGGTCGATACCGGGTCGGCGTCGTCTGGTGGACCGCGACGAGGCCCCGACGCTCCAGCCCTTCCGCGGCGCCGTAGACCTGCGAGCGCGGCACGTCGGCCACCTCGCTGACCTCGCTGGCCGTGCCCGTCGTCAGTTTCTGGAGGGCGACGAACACCCGGGCCTCGTAGGCGGTCAACCCGAGCCGGTTCAGCGCGTCGACGGCCTCGTCTTCGTCCATCGTCAGTTCTCTCCGGATTCGAGCGCGTCCCGGTCGGGCACCTCCTCGCCCTCCCGCAGCCAGGCGCGGGATATCCGCTCGAACTGCTGGGGGGTGAGGTCGCCTTCGGCGAGTTGTTCGCCCGCCGCCGCCAGGTCCCGGTCGGCGACCGTGCCGCGGGCGAGAATGCGCTCGAACAGGTCCGACACGACCGAGAGCCGCTGGACGCCTCCGATCGGTGCGTCGCCGGCGCCGGTCAGCACCCGCCCGGTGAAAAGCGGCTGGTCCTCGTCGGTCGCCCACTCCGGCACCGTCGCGCGGTAGGCGACTCGCGCGTCGCCCTCGTGGTCCCAGGCGACCTGCAGCGTGCCCTCGTCGACGACGACTTCGACCGGCTCCGGTTCGACGTCGACGACCTCCTCGACGGTCCCGTCGAACGCCTCCGAGACGACGACCCGGCCCGCCACTCCGGAGACGGTCACCGACACGTCGATCGTTCCCCCGGGATGGACCTGGTCAAACCCGACGGAGCGCTCGGCGGTGGGTTTCGGTTCGGGACCCGCGTCGCCGGGGGTTGGCCCTGCCTCGCCGCCGGGGGTCGGCCCATCGCCGCCACCGGCGTCGCCTTCGTCGGGGGCGTCGGTCCCGTCTGCCTCCTCCCCGTCGCCGCGGTCGCGAAACAGCACGGACAGTCCGTGGTCGGCGACCTCCTCGCGTGCGCCCTGCGGTCCCGCGTACCGGGTCCAGACGACCAGCAGGCTCGGCAGCACGACGACGCTGGCGAGCAGCGCGTACACGATCGTCAGACCCGTGATGAATCCGAACTGCTGGAGCGGCGGGAGGATCGCAAACACCAGGACGCCGAAGCCGCCGACGGTGGTCGCGGCGCTGCCCAGCAGCGCGCCGCCGGTGCCGGTCGTCGCCCGCTCCATCGCGGTCCAGACTGAGCCGTGGCGCTCCAGTTCCTGGGTGTACCGCTCGCTGAGGTGGATGCTGTAGGCCACCCCCAGCCCGATGGTGAGGCTGGTGATCATCCCCGTCAGGACGTTGAACGAGACGCCGACGGCGTACATCGTCCCCAGGATCCATGCCACCGAGAGCACGACGGGCAACAGCGTCACGACCCCGAGCGTGGCCGTACCCTTCGTGACCCGGTAGACCAGCGCCAGGAACAGCACCACCGAGACCAGCGACACGAGCAGGCTCTCCAGAACCGTCCGGAGCAGTTCGTCCTGGACGATCTTGTTGAGGATGACCCTGCCGGTGGCGGTCGCCGTGAGGCCGTTCCCGTCGACCGCCGCGGTCACGGCCTCCATCTGGGACTGGACCTCCTCGCCGCCCGCGCCGCCCTCGATGGCGACGACGATCCGCAGCGCGCGGTATTCGTCGCCGTCACGGTAGACGACCGACCCGGCCTCGTCGGGAGCCACTCGATAGAGCTCGTCGTAGACCCCGGTGAGGTTCCGGTCGGGGACGCCATCGACGTCGGTGTCCGCCGCGTGGAACGTCCGGTTGAACGACTCGTTTCGGGCCGCGACGTTTTCCATCACCGTGATGGGGGTCGTCAGCGATGCCTCGCCGGTCGAGAGGTTCTGGGTGACCGGCCGCGTGGCGGCCTTCTGTTCGGCGTCGGCGACACGCTCGAGCACGTCGTCGTCGGTTACCGCCCCCTCTATCAGCACCTGTGCCTGGGAGTCCTCCCTGACGAACTTCTCGTTGACCAGGTTCAGGTTCGCCTTCGCGTAGTAGTCGCCGGGCTGCATCGGTCCCGGGAGCCGGTCCATCCAGCCCGGCGGGTCTTCCGCGAGGAAGTCCGACTCGCTGAAACTCGTGTCCACCTGCGAGCCGCCGTAGGCCCCCGCGGCAGTGACCAGCAAGACCAGAAACAGCAGGACCAGCGGTGCCGTCCGGGCCGCCGTCGAACCGACCGAGAGGACGCGGCTGAACCGCCCGCCGCCGGTGCCGAACGCCCGCTTGCGGCGGTCGATCCCGTACCGTTCGAGCAGTTCGTCCAGTTCGACCTTCAGCGACGGGACGAGGACCCCGAACACCAGTAGCGCGGCGACGATGCCGGCGGAACTGACGACCCCGAACTCCCGGATCGGCGGCACCGGGCTGATGAGGTTCGACAGGAAGCCGATGACCGTGGTCGCGGTCACCCAGACGAGCGCGATGCCGACACCGCCGAGCGCGACCGCCATTGACCGGCGCGGCCCGTCGGCGTCAGCCCCGTCGTCGGCGTCGAGCGCAAGCCGCTCCTCGCGGTGGCGCATGAAGATGTGGATCGCGTAGTCGATCGAGAGCCCGATGAGCAACACCGGCACCGCGACGAAGATCTGGTTGAACGCGACGTCGGCCCATCCCATGACGCCGAACGTCCAGACGAGCACGACGGCGATGCCGAAAAGCCCCAGCAGGATGTCCAGCAGGTCGCGGTAGCCGATCGCCAGCGCGACCAGCACGAACAGAAGCGCCAGCGGCGCGACGATGGCGAGGCTGTCCTGCATCGAGGCGTCAATCTCGTTGGTGATGATCCCGGCACCGAACACGGCAAACGAGAGGCCGCCAGGCTCGTCTATGTCCTGCATCGCGAGTTGCGCGTCCTCGATCTGCTTGGACGCCGCCCCTGCCGCCGCGCTGGTCGTCGAGGACTCCTGGGTGACGACGATCATCGTCGCCGAGGCCTCCGTCTCGCCCGGTTCGTAGTCGGTCGGCATCAGCGCCAGCGCCGGCGACTCGCTGTCGGCGTCGAGGACCGTCGCGACCGTCTGCTCGACCGCCGAGGCGTTCATCGACTCCAGCTTGTCGATCTGCTCCTGCAGCGTCGGATCGGAGGCGTTCTCGAATGCGGCCTGCTGGCGCTGCAACTCCTCGCCCAGCGTCTGCAGTTCGGCACCCGCCTGCTGGAGTTCGATCCGGCGTTGCTGGAGGGCCTCGTATTCCTCCCGTAGGACGCCCTCCGTGCCCAGGCGGTAGGCTTCCCGGACCTCGGGCTCGGTGGTCGCGTTGCGGATCTGTCGGGCCGCTCGCCGGAATGTCTCGTAGTCGGTCTCGTCGAGGTCCACCGACGTGTTTGTCACCACGGCCTCCCACTGGGTGCGGACGCTCGCGCTGGGGTCCTGGCGCAGCACCGTCAGCGCCGCCTGCAGGTCCCTCGCGGTCGCGTTGACGGTCTCCGCGCGCTGCTCCAGCGCCGTCCGGTTCTCCGACAGCGCCGCCTGCTTGCGCTCGAACTCGGCGGACAGCGCCTGGAGTTCGCGGCCTTCCTCTTCGACGATAGCGGCGGTCGCGACCACGTTGGCGACGCTGACGACCTGCCTGTCGCCCGTCAGCGTCTCGTTGATCGGTTCGTTGTCGCGCAGGCGCTGTTCGTAGGCCAGGATGGCAAGAAGCGACTGTTTGGAGAGCACGTCGTCGCCGCTGACGAGGATCTGGGCGGTCGTTGCGTTCTCCCTGCCGGTCGAGAAGTTCCGGTTCAGGTAGTCAAGTTTCTCCTGGGCGTCCGAGTCCGTCTGGAACTGGTCGAGCGAGGACTCCTGGCTCACGTCGCCTGCCCCCGCCCCGACGACGAGCGTCAACACGAGCATCACCGCGATCGCGACCCGGGAGTGGCCGATCACGGCGTCGACCAGCGCGTCGAACCGGCTCACGGCGGGCTCCCCCCTGTTTGTACCGAACTACTAACAGCCATGTCCGGGACAACTCGTTTCGAACACTTAAACGCGACGGAGTGGCCGACTGCGCCCGCGAATCGGGGGCTGCTCAGCCGACCCGGTACTCCCCCAGCAGTTCCCGCTCGCCCTCCCCGGGGTCCCAGTAGACGCGGACGACCGACCCGTCCCTGGCCTCGACGGTGACGCCGTCGCCCCTGGCGACCTCGGCGGGCCAGGAAACCTGTCGCTGCAGGCCGTCGACGGTCACGACAAGATCGGCATCCGGGACTGCCGGCCCGCCGGCGTGCACGACCTCGACGTGGGTGTCGTTGACCGACCGGAACTCGAACGCCGCGTCTGGCCCCTCGTCGGCCCGGTCGGAGGAGGTCGCAGCCGCGAGCACGGTGACTGCCAGCCCCGCGACCAAAAGCACCGCGAGCACCACGCCCACGGCGTTCAGGACGTCGTCTCCATCTTCTAACATCGGGTTCGACCCCGACTGGGGGACCCGGGCGCTAATAGTTCACGCTTGCGGCGGGCCGGCCGACGGCGCGTTCGACCTTTGCAGGCGAGAGTTCGGGGCCGTCGATCGCTGTCGTTCAAACGACCGCGGGCACCGACCCGATGGAGACGCCGGCAAGCGCCGCGAACGCGAGACCCGCATATCCCAGATCGACGACGACGCGGGTCCCCGTCGCCCGGGCGACCCACAGCCCGACGTACAGCGGGGCCAGCACGGGCGCGAGGACGACGAGTCCGAGCAGGACCTGCGGTCGGCGCCACCCGAGTCGGCGGCGTGCACCCGCGAACACGTTGGCGATGTCCTGCAGCGACGGGATCGCACGGAAAAACAGCGCGAACGCGAGAAACGCCATTGCGACGTCGAACGGCGCGAGCGACAGCGCCGACGGACTGTACGGCAGCCCGTCGGCGGCGAGATACAGCGCCGCCGCGCCGAACGCGGTGTTGACGACCAGCGGCGCGACCGCGACCAGCACCGCCTGCACGAGCGACCGGGGCGTCTCGTGCTGGACGTGGCTCGTGTAGTCCACCTCGGTCACGCGCAGATCGAACAGTTCCGCGACGAACTGGTGGGCCAGTTCGTGCATCACCACGCCCGGCAATGTCGCCCAGTGGAGAACGCCGACGACCGAAACGCCGACCGCGGAGCGGACCGTGGAATCCATCGTCGATCCCGAGGCGCGCGAGCGTGAAAAGTGCGGGTCCCGTCGGTCGGTCACGGGGACTGTGGTCCCGGGGGCTGGGGCGCGTCGTCAGGCGTCTTGTCCCCGGTCACGAGGAAGTCGAGCAGGTTCGAGACGAACACCTCGTTGTCGGCCCGGTAGAGGAACTGCCGGCTCAGGACGCTCGCGTCCCCGACCACGACCACGTCACCCGCACGCGAGACGACGCCGTAGGCGGCCTGCCGGCGGGTCGTCGATTTGGCTGCCGTCTCGCGGGTCGTCACGAGCGTGTCGCCGCCCCGGACGGAAACGGACTCGTGGAAGACGAGGCGGTCGACACCCTCGGTCAGCGGCGAGGACCCGGTGGGCGTCGCGTAGACGTTCCGGTAGTTGCCCGAGTACTCGTGGACGTCGAAGAGGTAGCCGTCCCCGAAGTCCATCCCGTACTGGCTGACGACCGGGGTCAGGGGAGCGGACACGTCGCTGCCGAACGGGTCGTAGCCGCCGGCCCCCGCGTCGCTCCCCGACGGCTCGTTCAGCACGAGGACCCGGCCGCCCGCCTCGCTGAACGCGGCCAGCGCCTCCAGTTCGTCGTCGGAGAACCGCTGTGACCCGCCGAAGACGACGAACGCGTCGGCCTCCCGGAGCACCGGCGCGAGGCGCTGGCCGGCGGACGACCCGACGTAGTAGCGGACGGTCGCGCCCTGCTCGCTCAGCTCGTTCGTCATCGGCGCGAGCAGCGACGAGTCGGGGGCGTTGCCGTGGGCGGCGTCGACGACCACGACCGTTCCGGAGGCGTCCGCCGACATCGACAGTTCGCCGGTCTCCGGCGGCGGGGTCGCGACTGCGTCGTCGCCGGTGAACGGCTCGACGTTCAGGTCGGAGATGGCGGGGGCAGTCCCGACGCCACCTCCGACGGAGAGTGCCGTCCCCACGATCACGACCGCCAGGAACACGCCGGCGAAGGCGACCGCGCGGCCCGCAGTTGCGTCGTCCACGTCAGGTCCCCCCCGCGTCGGCGGTGTCGTAGAGAACGGTCTGTGTCTCGGGGACGCCGTAGACCATCAGGAAGTGGACGGTCTCGACGCCGCTGTAGCCGAACGGCGACCGGGCGCCGTCGGCGGTCCCGTTCGCGGCAGGGGAGTCGCCGTCGGACCGGAGGAAAAAGCCCGGGGACGACGCGGGATTCCGGTACGTGACCGCGTAGTCCGACAGCCCCTCCGCCTCGGCAGCGGCGGCGATCGCGGCGTCCAGGTCGCCGACGGCGTCGGCGTAGCCGGTCCGGACCGCGCGACCGCCGGCGTAAGCGGACGCCTCCGCGACCGTCTCCCGGGAGACGTTCAGCCGGTCGCCGCGCTCGTCCATCACGGCGCCGACGAAACTCCGCTTCATGGACTCGATGGCGGCGTAGAACTCGTCTTTGGTCATCCCGCTCTGGGCCTTGTCCGGGCCGGTGGTCGCGGAGCGGGGAAGCTCCTCGGTCGGGGCGGTCGCGATGACGCCGACGTGGCCCACGATGCTGCCGGGCGTCACGAAGATCCGGTCGCTCGGCACCGACGCGTAGTAGGCGCCCGAGACGGCGTACGCGCCGACGCTCGCGACGACGCGTTTCTCGGCGGCCAGTCGCTTGACGGCCAGGTACAGCGACTCGCTCGCGGCGGCGCCGCCCCCGGGGCTGGACACCCGCAACACCACGGCCTTCACCGAGTCGTTGTCCCGCAGCGACCGGAGCGTCCGGATGGTGTCGCCGGCGGTGCCGTCCGCGATCGTCTCGTCGATCGAGACCACGACGACGCGGTCGGGTTCTGCCGTCGCAACGGCGGCCGCGTACGGCACGGTTGCGGCCCCGAGCAGGAGGGCGACGACCGCGAGGACCGCGTACGACCGCAGGAGGGTCGCGACGCCGCTGTCGATGGGGTTCTGCATGGGGGTCGGGCCGAACATTAGCCAGGTCACATGTAAAGCTGGCCCTGTCCGTGCGACGGCGATGGCGGGATCGCTCGGTTCGCGGTCGTTTCGGCCTCGCGACGACCGGGGTCCCGGGGCCGAGAACTTCGACGGGGTCGATCCGTCCACGGACGCGGAGGGGAGGCGGACCAGCGTCCGCGTTCGGCCTGACGAACGCCGCGCGAGCCACGTCGAAGTCGCTCGCATCGTTGCCGAACACCGGGAACCGCGCGTCGACCGTCTGTACTCCACAGGAGTGTTCTCCAGTTATCCGTTGCATCACGAGAATGGGCTGGGGCGGATTTGAACCGGAGGAAGACGTGCTCGCTCACTGTGTTCGCTGCGCGCGTCTTCCAGGGTTCAATTCCTTCGGAACCACGTCATCCGCGACCAGTGGCGAGCGACACGCTTCGCGGTCGCTCGTCGGCTGGAACCTCGCAGAAGTGGGTTGGGGCGGATTTGAACCTCGGTCGCTCCCGTTCGCTCGCTGCGCTCGCTCACCTCTCGCTCCCTGGTTCAATTCCGCCCAACGCCGCCAACACGCGGCGCTCGCAAGGGAGCGCCGCGAGAATCGCAGTGGGTTGGGGCGGAATTGAACCGCCGACTTCCTCCGTGTGAAGGAGGTGTCATAACCGGGCTAGACCACCAACCCGCGCAGCCGAAGATAGCCCCGTTTTGGACTTAAGACTTCCTTTCCGGCCCGACCGGAGCGATCCGCCGCGAGTCGAAAAGGGATTAAACCAGCGACGGCAACGGAGGTGTATGAGTAGCCACGAGCAGAAGGCGCGGCGCAAGTGCGTCTCCTGTGGGATCAACATCTCCGGGACCAACGCCGCGTCGTTCAAGTGCCCCAACTGCGGGACCCAGATCTACCGCTGTGCGAAGTGCCGCAAACAGAGCAACCTCTACGAGTGCCCGAACTGCGGGTTCAGGGGGCCCTGACATGGGCGACGTCGCCGCGGAGATCAAGGTGATGCCCCAGGACCCCGAACTGGACCTCGACGCCCTGGAGGACCGCCTGTCGGAGGCGCTCCCCGAAGGCGCCGAGATCACGGGCTTCGACCGCGAGGACGTCGCGTTCGGCCTCGTGGCGCTGCTGCCGACGGTCGTCGTGCCCGACGACGCCGGGGGCACCGAGGCCATCGAGGAGGCGTTCGCCGAGGTGGAGGGCGTCGAGTCCGTCTCGGTGGGTACGGTCACCCGTATCTGACCCGGGCCCCGTTTCGGCCGGAACGCACTCTAACCGCTGCCGGCCGGACTACCGTTCCGGGGGCCGCAAACGTTTTCAGCCTCGGTTTTCCTGGTTTTCAGATGACCGAAACGAGACGCCGTTTTCTCAGGGCGGTTGGACTCGGTAGCCTCGCCGTGGCAGCGGGGTGCAGCACAGGTCCCGGTGACGGCACCGACGGCGGTACGGACACCGATGGCGGAGCGACGGCCACGCGGACGGAATCGCCCACCGATACGGATTCCCCGACAGCGACGGCAACCTCGACCTCACCTGAAGAGGGCAACGACTCGTCAGCAGAGACGGTGGTCCGGGCCGTGGTCGACGGGATGGAAACTGGTGACACGGACGTCATCGCCGAAGCCTCGATCGGGTACGAGAACTGGAACGGCGAATGGTCGCCGGAAGCCACCGTCGTCCTCCCGGCCGGCGGGGACACGCTCGCGACCGAACTCGTCCAGGGGGACGCCACGGCCGGAGAGGCGTACGGCAATTTCGAGCCGGTCGGCCGCTACTTCGAAGTGCAGGCAGCAACCGTGGAATCGATCAACACGGTCGAACGGTTGAAGGAACTCCTGACCGAGATGGACGGCCCGGACCCGGAGGACGCAGTGGAGGCGTCAGTGGCACTGGACTACCGGATCAATCTTGAAGGCTCGTGGTACGACAGCGAGACGACGACGAAAGCCTTCGCCGCCGACCTCGACGGGTCCTGGTACGTCTCGACCGGAATAACGCCCTGGCACCTCGTGGTGGACCTCGTTCCGGACGAAGCCCAGTTCACTACGGAACGACTCGCGGAGATCAAGAGGACCGTGTCGCTACCGCTCGGTGACGCCGAGTGATCGGCGGACGGCTCGACCGTTGCCTAGTCGGCCAACTCGCTCCAGATCCGGGCGATGGACCCGGTCCCCTCCTCGACGAAGCCGCCGTGATAGCAGAGCGTCTCCTCGACGTCGTGGTCTGCGAGGCGTCCGACCGACTCGATC
>JAZKSB010000002.1:0-33999 GCA_036626315.1 Halobacteriales archaeon | reverse complement strand
CCTACGGCCCCCCCCCCCCCCGGCCCTTTCCCCGGCGCACGGCCCCCACCACCGCCGGGTCCGGCGGGGGGGGCTTGGGCGGGGGGGTGCTGTACGAGTTTGCGAGCGTCGCCGTCTTCGTCGCCGACGGCGCGACCTCGGCGGTCGTCGCACTCGTCCTACTGGTGGCGGTCGGTCGGGTCCACGAAGGTCGGGACGACGCTGCACTCCGGGACGCGGTCGGCGACTGGGGCGTGGCAATCACGAAGCGGCGGGTGCTCGCGCTGGCGGCGCTCAACGTCGGCTTCGCAGTGCTGTACGCCCAGATGCAGACGACCGTCCCCGTCGTCGCGAAGGACTGGCTGGGCCTGGACGCCTCCCAGCTCGGGACGCTGTACGTGTTGAACCCGCTGACGCTGGTGCTGTTGCAGATCCCCGTCGTCGACGCCATCGCGAGCTGGCGGCGCACCCGTGGCCTGGTCGTCTCGACGGGCTTCTGGGCGGTTTCGATGCTCGCGGTCTGGCTGGTCTTCCTGCTCGACCTCCCGGTGCTGGCGGGCGTGGCGCTGGTCGGCGCCCACCTCGTGCTCCGGACGCTCGGGGAGATCCTGCACTCGCCGCTGGTGACCTCGCTGATGAGCGACCTCGGCACCGCCCGCGAGCGGGGCTCGCAACTCTCGCTTCTGGAGGTCGCAAAGCGGCTCGGGTTCGGCGTCGGGTCGTTCGTTGGCGGCCTGTTTTTCGACTCCGGCCTGGGCGGACTGCTGTGGCCAGCGCTCGCGGTGGCGAGCGTCGGGCTCGCGGTGGGCCTGCTCGCGCTGGAGCGGCGGGTCACGCCCGCGGAGAACGGGGTCGAGGTCGCGCCCGGGTGACGATTGGTTGGACCGCTTGCCGGTCGTTCGCGTTCGTTCGCCGGAAAAGCGGGCCGGGAGGGATTTGAACTACGCCGAGACGTGCTCGCTTCGCTGCGCGCGACTCGTCTACTTCAAATCCCTCCTGCCGGTTCACTCGACCGCTCGCATTGCTCGCGGTCTCGTTGCACGGGCCGGGAGGGATTTGAACCCCCGACCATCTGGTTAAAAGCCAGACGCTCTGCCTAACTGAGCTACCGGCCCTCGCCGGATGCTTTTCGCGCTCCGGAAATAAGCCCTCGGGTTCCGCTCGGCGGTCGGTGCCGTCCGCGGCTTCCGACGACCGCGCCCCCCGACTGCTCACCGCCTCGACGCGTCCGAACGGTCCTGGTGCCCGTCGAACCGTCCTCGGAGCGCCGCCGCCACCAGATCGTCCGTCCGCTCCCCGGACAGCGCCGCCCGCCGGCGGAGTTCCACGTAGAGGTCGACGGGCAGGTCGACCTCGATCGTTCCGGGATCGACGCCGTGCTCGCGCAGCGCCGCCTCGGCGGCCGTGCCGTCTGCGACCGCGCTCGCGGCGTCGCGCACCTCCCGGACCGTCATGCCGGCGTCGACGACGGCCCAGGCCAGCAGGTATCTCGCTCGGCCCTGCACGCGGGCGACGTGTTTGGCCGCCGTCGGCGGAACGTCGCCGCACGCGACGTGGCGGCGAACCGCGTACGGCAGGTCGTGGACCCGCGCCCACTTGCGGACGAAACTCACCGACACCGCCTCGCCGGCCCGTTCGACGGCTGCCCTGTAGCCGCCCTCCCCCCGGACGAGCGCGGCGCAGGCGGCCGCGCCCCGCAGGACGTACTTCGCGTCGGCCACGTGCGGTTCGACGGCGAACGCCCGGACCGTCTCGGCGGCGTCCGCCAGACTCTCGGGGTCGTCGGGGTCGAACGGCACTGCCTCCTCCTCGAACAGGTCCGCGTCCGCCCTGACCACCGGCTCTCCGACGGGCGACTCTCGGTCGGTCGACGACCGGCGGTCGCTCACGTTCGTCCCAGCGCCCCCGGACTGAAAGCACCCGTTCGGGCGTGTGCGCGACGTGCACGGGGGCCGCTCGTTTTGATCACTCCTGGCCGTCGTTACGACGCTTCTACTGGCCGTCGTCACGACGCTTTCCATCGCCGCCACGTGGCCGCCGTGAACCCGTCTCGACGGAGACGGTCTCGCCGAGTTCGGGTGCGGCGGCGTCGAACCCCACCTCCCGGAGGTCCGTCGCGAACCCACCGGTGTCGTCGCCGTGGACGACCAGGATTTCGGCGTCGCGGTAGGCGTCGAGAAACGACAGCAGTCCCTCCCGGTCGGCGTGGGCCGAGAAGTCGTAGTACTCCACCTGGGCGCTGACCGGCAACACGCGACCGTCGAACTCCGCCCGACCGGTCTCGAGCAGTTCCCGCCCGGGCGTCCCCTCGACCTGATAGCCGGTGAGCGTGATCTTGTTCGTCGGGTGGTCCCGGATCGCGGGGACGTAGGTCATCGCGGGGCCGCCCGAGAGCATCCCCGCGGTGGTCACGACGACGGTGCTCTCCTCGGCGATGCGCTCGCGCTGTCCTTGCCGGACGCCGGTCGTCCCGCCCGGCCCGACGGCGCCGTCGGGGACGAAGCGGGCGTTTGCCTTCGCGCGGTCGAGCACTGCGGCGTCGCGCAGGAACTCGGGATGCCGCTGGAGCAGGCGGGTGACCCGGGTGCCCATCCCGTCGACGTAGCAGTCGACGTCGGCGGCGGCGAGAATGCTCGTGACCTCCTGGGTGCGGCCGATGGCGAACGCGGGGGCGACGACGGTCCCGCCCTCCCAGAGGGTCTCCCGGACGGATTCGACGAACGCCGCCTCCAGGTCCGCCCGGGGCGGGCGGGTGTGGTCCCCGTAGGTGCTCTCGGTGACGACCACGTCGGCGTCGGGGCGGGCGGTCGACCCGGCGACGAGTCGCTGGTTCTCGGTGTTGAAGTCGCCGGTGTAGAGCAACCGCACGTCGCCGTCGTCGACGAGGACGTGGGCACTGCCCGGGACGTGCCCGGCGTCGAAGAACTCGACGCGGTGGCCCGCAGCCTCGAACGGCTCCCGGTAGCCGTGGGTCCGGGAGACCTCCGTCAGCCGCTTGCGTTCCTGCTCGTGGAACGGCAGCGACGGCGAGTTGCCCTGGAGCCGGAGGGTGTCCCGCGCCAGCAGTCGGGCCAGTTCCGCGGTCTGGGGCGTCCAGTGGATCGGCGGCCGGCGGTCGCCGGACAGCAGTGCCGGAACCGCCCCCGCGTGGTCGAGGTGGGCGTGGCTGACCACCGCTGCGTCCGGCTCCGGGGTCCGAATCGGATACCGGGTCGGCGTCGCGTTCTCCATCCCGAAGTCGACGAGCAGGCGGTCGTTGACCAGCAGGGCACTGCGGCCGACTTGCCCGGCGCCGCCGAGAAACTCCAGGTCCATCTGCGACCGCGTAGCGGGTCGAGCGGCTTCCGTTCGTCGGTCCGCGGTCGCGGCGGTGATTGCGGGGCCGGAACGGGCGGCAGCGGTCAGCGGTACAGCGACAGGTACAGCATCGAGAACCCCACGATGAACGGGACGGTTTCGGCGATGCGCAGAAGCGTCAGGCTGGCGCCGGACTGCTGGGCGATCAGCGTGGTTAGCCCCACGCCCATGCTGATGAACGCGAAGCCGATGAACGCGGTCTCCAGTTGCTTCGACTGGCGGCGCTGGTAGGCCTGGAAGCTGACGATCGTCAGCCCCAGCGAGAGGGCAAATAGCACAAGCCTGAGCAGCATCAGCGACACCGCAACGAACTGCTGGACGATGCCGGTCATGATTACCCCTTGCTGAGTTCCTCCCAGAGGTCGCCGAACCGCTCGGGCAGGTCGTCGCGGCGGTAGATGCGGACGTCGTACATGTCCTCTTCGACGGAAATGAGCACGCTGTCGAAGTTCGAGTCGTACACCTGATGGTGGTTGCCGTCGGCGGCGATACGGACGTGGGCGCTCACCAGGTCGTGTTCCTCCAGCAGGTCTATCCGGCGGTAGATCGTCTGCAGGGAGTGATCGAGTTCCTCGGCCAGTTCCTTCGCCGAGCGCGGCTCCCGGCAGATCGCGGCGAGGACGTCCCGGGCGTACTTGTCGCCGATCGCGTCGAGTATCTCCTCGATCGGCGGGTCGTCGGGCTGTTGACCGGGACGGTCGTCAGTCACAGTCGAAATGAACGCAGCAGGCGACAAAGGCGTTTTGGGTAGGCGACCGCGTCCCGTCGCCGGCCCACCGACGGGGGGACCTTCACACGACGGTCGCGAGGCCGGTCCCGCCGCCTGGCGTCCTGCTTATCCCCCGATCGCCGCCGCGAGGCGGGTTTCCTGCAGTTCCGCCTCGATCGCTGCCAGCCGTCGTTCGAGGTTCGCAATGTCACGTTCGAGCCGCCGAAACTCCTCGGAACCGGATCGCAGTTGCCCGGGGACCTCCACGCCGAGGACGTTGCGCTTGACCCGCAGCGACCCGAGTTCGCCGCGGACCGACCGGTACTCGGACAGGAGACGGAGTCTCTCGACGGCGTCGTGCAGTTCTTCCTGGATGATCGGCTTGAGAACGTAGTCGTCGAACCCCAAGTCCAGGAGAGCTTCGTCGGGTTCGACCGCTGTCACCATCGCGACCCGGGCGTCGATGCCGCAGGCACGGATCTCCTCCAGTACCGCGTCCCCGTTGATCCCGGGCATCCGGCGGTCGAGCAGGACGACGTCGAAGTCGTCGTCGACGATCGCCAGGGCCTCCTCGCCTCCGTAAGCAGTCTCGACGCGGTAGACGTCCTCGAGAAACTCCGTGTAGAGGTCGGCCACTGATTCCTGGTCGTCGACGACGAGTACGGCGGTCTCTCCGGAGTCGTCGACCGCAGCTATCGACTCACCGTCCACGTCGTCGTTCGGGTCTGTCACCTTGCTCATTTCGAGATCCTCCGTCAGCGACGTGTCGCCTGGTGCATCGCGAACGACGACGCCACCTGCGGCACCGTCCAACGACTACTGTTTCACGGGGCGGAGTCTTGAAACGGCGCCGGCGCTCACTCGCGGAGTGAACGAGAGAAAAGTATAAGTGCGATCCGCCGCCCCGGCGGAAAACTGCCGGGAACGGGCGACGGGCGCTTTCGATGTGCTTTTGGCGTCGCCCCGATTTGACACGGGTATGGCTACGTTCCAGGTCGCCGTCGCGGACCCGGAGACGGGTGCGACCTACCAGCGAGAGATCTCGGACCAGAACGCCAACCGCTTTCTCGGCCGAACGATCGGCGACGCCGTCGATGGCGGCGCCGTCGGGCTCGACGGGTACACCCTTGAGATCACCGGCGGCTCCGACGCTACCGGGCGTCCGATGCGGGCGGACGTCGACGGCCCGGAACTGACGGAACTGCTGCTCGACGGCGGGGTCGGCTACCGGCCCAGCCGCGACGGCGAGCGCCGGCGGGTCACCGTCCGGGGCAACGAGGTGAGCGACGAGACCGCCCAGATCAACGCCAAGATCGTCGAGCGCGGCTCGACCGACCCCGGGGAACTGCTCGGCGAGACCGACGAGGAGTAGATGCCCGAGCGCGTCCCCAGCGACCACCCCGCTGTCCACTCGGTGCGGGCGCGGCTGGTCCGGGCGGGACGCACCGACCGTCCCCGGGTGGCCGTTCCTGCCGACGACGCCGACCGCTTTACCGAGGGGGTCGTCCGCCTCGTGGTCGGCGGCACCGAGCGGTTCACACGCGTCTCCCCGCCGCTGGCGGGCGACGGGCTCGAACTCCGCGGCGCGTTCGAGACGCCGGATGGGGCACGCGACCCGGGGGTGGGCGCTGACCACCTCGCGGACTGGCAGGACCGCCACGGCGTCGACTTCGGGGACGCGGTGCTGGTCGACGTGGTCGACGAATCGTACCGCTACGGCCTCCGGGCACCAGGCGAGCGGGTGGTCTACGATGCCGGCAAACCCGACTCGGACCTGCAGGACATCGCGTCGGACTTGCTGGACGGCGGGTGATCGATTGCCAGCGAGCGGGCCCTCCGCGTCGGACTTGCTGGACGGCGGGTGATCGATTGCCAGCGAGCGGGCCCTCCGCGTCGGACTTGCTGGACGGCGGATGGGCCGCCTGCCCGCCACCGGGTGTATCCCGCACTGAGACGCCGGGCCTTTAGGCACGCCGGCCCAACCGCGACCATGACCGACAGGCGCGAGCAGTTTCTCGCGGGGGACCGCCCCGACGACGTCGCATTTTTCCTCTCGGAGTCCTTCGTCGACGACCCGGAGACGCTTGCCGACCACGGAGAACTCGTCGACGGCGGAGTCGTCATGGTCGTGGACGGCGAGACGGGCCGGGACGCGTTCCGGTCGGCGGCGGGCGTCGACCCGATGGCGTTTTCCCGGGAGGCGATGGAAACCGAGAGCCACGTCGCCCGGGACCTGACCGGCGGCGACTGTCCCGACGGCGACGACGACGGCCACTACCCGCTTTTCGTGTTCGCGTTCGCCGAGGAGCAAAACGAGGACGGCGGCGGCCTCTACGCCGAGGGCGATGTCGTCCACGCGTACGCCCGGTGTGCCTGCGGCGCGAGTTACTCCGACAGGTGGGTCGCTGGCGAGGGCGCCCGATAGGACGGCGCTCAGGGTCGTCGGATTCGGTGCCGCGCGACGCGTCGTCGGATTCGGTGCCGCGCGACGCGTCGTCGGGTTCGCCGTCGCCGTTTTCTCCGCCCTCGGTTGCCGGCGGTTCCCCGGCCTCGCGCAGTTCCGCGAGACGCTGCTGGAAGGCTCCGAGTACGACACGCTTGGCTGCGGCCCCCTGGGTCGTCCAGTGGTGGGCCATGTCGAGCATGTCGTCGTAGATTTCGGGCTTGCATCCGGCGGCTTTCGGATGCCCGCCGCCGTTGAGTTTCCGGGCGACCTCGTGGCAGCGCTGGAACGCCTCGGTGCCCCGGAGGCTGACGCTGCCCGCCGGCTTGATCACGACGGAGGCGTCCGCCCCCCGCTCGCGCATCGCCTCGGCGACCTCGTTCTGGCTGCACCGGCCGTAGGTCACGCCGACCGTCCAGGGGCCGACCTCGTGAAACTCCGCGCGACCGACCGCCTGCTCGATCAGCGCGTCTTTCAGTTCGCGACGCTCGTCGAGCAGTTGCTGGACCGCCGACGGCAGGTCCGGACCGTGTTCGCGGACGGCGTCGATGTAGGCGTCCTCGTCGTCCGCCCACCGGGCGAAGTCCGCCAGGTCGTCGCTGCGGGGGTCGTCCTTGATCCAGAGGTCGTGGTCGCGGGTGACCGCCGCCAGTTCGACCAGGTGGGGCGCGAAGTCGTGGTCCATCGCGCGGACGGCCACGTCGGCGGTACACTCCTCGTCGCTGTCGCCGACGACCAGATCCACACCCGCCGACCGGGTCCGGTCGGCGGTTTCTTCGTCCCAGCGGTGGTGGTCGAACCAGCGGACGGCGCCGGCCCGCTCGACCAGCGACCCCAGGGCGGCCGCGACCGTGGCGTAGTCGTCGGGCGCCAGGTCGCAGACGAACGCCTCCAGGCCGACCTCGCCGTAGTCGGCGACCCGACGGAGGCTCTCGTCGAGTTCGTGGGGACCCGATGGCAGCAACGCGGCCTCCCCGCGGGCCTCCCGGACCAGTGCGGCACACGCCAGTCCGTCGGCGTCGGAGTCGGCGACGACGGCGACGTCGGCGCCCTCCAGGGCGTCGCGTGCCGCCTGCTCCTCGGCCTCGTGTTCGACGGAGTCGGGGACGAAAAAGCCCTCCCCGGGGATCACCGACCGGCGCCCCGGCGGCAGTCCCTCGTCGTCGATGAGTCGGTCGTCCATGCTACTCCGGAGGGGAGGCCGGTCCAAAGGACTGCCGGTTCCTGGCCACGGCGCGGGCGGCGACCTCCGGGTGCGCCCGTCAGGCCGCCTCGCCGGCGTTCTCCTCGGTCATCTGTCGCACGGTCAGCACGGGGACCGGACAGGTTCGGACCACCCGCTCGGCGACGCTACCGACGAGAAAGCGGTGCTCGCCGTGGCGGCCGCGGGTCCCGACGGCGACCACGTTGGCCTCCGTCTCGCGGGCGTAGTCGGCGATCTTCGAGGCGGGCCGGCCCTCCCTGAAGGCGGTCGTCACCGGCCGCTCGGCGGCGTCGGCGACCGTCCCGGTGGCATCTTCGCCCCGCTCGGTCAGGGCCGTCCGCAGTTCCGACCGCATCTCATCGGGTGCCGACTCCACCTCGCCCTCGTCGACGACGTACAGCGCGTGGACCTCTGCATCGAAGCGGTCGGCGAGGTCCAGCGCTACGGTCACCGCGCGCTCGACGCTGTCGGACCCGTCGGTGGCGACGACCACGGTGTCGATCATGCCCGGGACTTTCCCCCCTGACGGCTTAAAACGCATGGGGACGAGCGATCTGGCCACAGTCGACCGCCGGCACGGCGAGTCGTCTCGCCGGTCGGGCGCCGACCGCTCAAACCGTGACGACCGTCACGGCGCCGTCGAACTCCAGGATGACCTCCTGGGTGACGTCGCCGAAGACGGCCTTTCCGGCGGGCGAGCGCTTCTCGCCCGCGATGAAGACGTGGTCGCAGTCGAGCGATTCCGCCGTGGACAGGACGGTGTCCCCCTTCATCCCGACCCGGCCGATCGCATCCCACTCGACGTCGACGTCCGACAGCACCTCGCGGCCGATGTCGCTGGCGAACTGGGCGGCCCCGTCTTTGGCCTTCTCGATGCCGTAGGAGACGTCCAGTTCGGTGATCGACTCCAGGTCGCTCCGGCGCTCCTCGTACTCGTCTTCGCCGGTCACGTGGACGAGGACGAGTTCGGCACCGACGCCGCCGGCGAGTTCGCCGGCCTCCCTGACCAGATCTTTGGTCGCTTCGTCCGCCTCGACGACTGCGAGTGCGCGGTCCATGTACGACGGTCGCCACCGGAAGTGAAAAAATGTCCGGTATCAAAAGCCGGGCCGGAGGGCGGGGATCGTACTGGCGTGTCCGGTCGGAGCGCGGGAGCCGACTGTCCGGGACGAGGGGGGAGGATTTACCTGTCGGCACGTCTTCGGCAGAGACATGGACGCGCCAGTCGAGGTGGACCTGGTGCTCGTGCCGGTCGACGGCAGCGAGGAGTCCACGGAGGCCGCCGAGTACGCCGTGGCGATCGCCGACCGGTACGACGCCGCTGTACGGGCGGTGTACGTCGTCGGCGAGCAGCTGGCCCGGGGGATCGAATCCGGCGCCGTCGAGAAGGAGGCCGTCGCCGAGGAGGCCGAGGCGTACCTTGACGAGGTCCGGGCCCTCGCCGACGACCACGGCGTGGACCTGTCGACTGCGACGACCTACGGCTTCTCGACTCGCCGGAAGACCCAGCACCCCGGCAGCGTCATCCTCGACCACGCCGAGGAGATCGAGGCTGACTTCGTCGTCGTTCCCCGGGAGCCACAGTCAGGCGAACCCACGGAGGTGCTGGAGAAGGCGGCGGAGTACGTGCTGCTGTACGCCTCACAGCCGGTGCTGTCGGTGTGACCCGGGGGCACCCCGGAGTCACTCCGGCGTCCGCTCGCCGGGCGTCTCGACCCGGATGCCCATCTCCCGCTCGAACGACCGGGCGTCGACCGTCTCGAACCCGATGGCCTCGTAGAGGTTGATCGCGGGGCGGTTCCACTGCTCGACGGTCAGCCACACGCGCTCGACTCCGTGGGTGGCGCCGAACCCGAGCAGGGTTTCCAGCAATGCCGTCCCGATCCCGGCCTGCTGGTAGGACTGCAGGACGAAGATGGCGAGTTCGTACTGGGGCGGGTCCCGGTCGTCCGGATCGCCGGCCCCGACGAACTCGTCGTCCTGCTCGTCCGGGACTAGCGTGGCGTGGCCGGCGGCGGTCTCGTCGTGCCAGGCGACGACATTGTAGCCCGACCCGAACAGTTCGTCCAGCCAGTCTCTGATCCTGGGCTCGCCGCTGGGCGGGATGCCCTGTGCGCGGTCAGACGGATCGAAGTCCTCGTACATCGTGACCAGGGCGGCGGGGATGTCGCTGCCGGGCTCGTAGCCCTGTAGGTCGATGTCACGGTCCTCGCGGTCCTCGACGGTCCGCGGCGGCTCCGGGAACAGTCCCTCCGGGTCGTCGGGGTAGCGTCGACCGGTCATCGTACGAGCGTGACGGTGGTGCGGGCGTTCAGCAGGACGAACTCGGCGACTTCGCCGATCGCGATCTTCCCCATCGGGCTCCGCTGGCCGCCGCCGAGCGCGATGCGGTCGAAGTTCTCCTGGTCCGCGATCTCGACGAGTCGTGGCCCGGGGTGACCCTCGACGTGGCGGATCACGACGCCCTCGCTCGGGTCGTCGGCCACCGCGAGGCCTGCGTCGGCGACCGCCTCGCGGGCCCGCTCTTCGAGTTCCGACGGGTCGACGTCGGTCTCGAGGTTGTCGATGACGGCGACGACGAGTTCGTCGCCCGTCTCGGCGGTTCGCTCGACGACTCGCTCCAGGGCGGTAAACGAGTCATTGGTTCCCCCGATTCCCAGCAGTATGTTCATACGTGGTGGGTCGGCGCCCGGCTTTTAAACGGTTGCGCCGCCGGGTCGAGCGGGCAGTCCCGCCCTCTCGACACTGTCCGTGGCCGGTCGTCGGGCGGGCAGTTCCTGCCCTTCGGCATTCCCCGTACCCTGGGCCGCGAGGACGGTTCCGACCCCTCGACACTCTTTTCCGGGGGGCCGGGGTAATCGGGGACATGACTGACGAGGAGGATTCGCCCGACGGAACCGCCGACCGCGAGGGCGATGCCGCCGACGAGCAGGTCGACGCCGCCCGGGACGTGGCGTCCGGACCCGGGGGCGGAAGAGCGCGTGGAAGCGACGACCGGGCGGACGCCGGACGCGGAGCACCCGACGACAGCACCGTGGAGACGGCGCCCGCCGGCGGGGCGACCGACGACGGCGTCGCGGAAACGAGCGCCGGGGACGGGGCGTCCGGCGACGACGCCGCGGAGTCACCCCCGGCGGGCGACGAGAGCGGGGCCGATGGCAGGGGCGGCGTCGAAGGGGGCGAGGGCGACGCTGGCGACGTCGAGGGGAGCGTCGAAGAGAGCGAGGGTGGCGCCGAAAACGGCGAGGACCGCGAGGCCGGCACGCGCCACGGCAACGCCGAACCGGACGCCCCCGCCGATGAGATGCCCGAGGACGTCCGCAAGTACGAGCGGTTCAAGAAGATGGACGGCGCCCAGTACGAGCGGGTCAACGAGTTCCTCCGCGAGCGCACCTACATCACGGCGCGCGAATGGGCCATCGCACGCCTGTGCTCGGACTTCCGGACTGAGACCGGCGTCGAGATGACCAAGATCGGCGAGAACCTGCCGGAACTCGTCCCCTTCATGGAGGACACCTACAGCCCCCAGGCGGTCAACCAGGCCCGGAGTTCGTTCGAGGAGAAGGTCCGGATGGCGGGGGCGACGTTTCTGTACGGCGCGATGTCGGACTTCTTCACGCCCGAGGACCTGGACGAACTGATGTACGAGGTCACCGAGGTCGCGAAGTTCCTGCTGGAGGTCGAGGGGGTCGAACTCAGCGTCGAGGAGGAACTGGAGGCCGAAGACCGGATATCCGCGGTCATGCGGGAGGTCCGGGAGGCCAGCGAGGGACTGCGCTACGAGGAGTGTCCCAACTGCGGCCACGACCTTCGGGAGTAGCTCACGCCGGATTCCCCGGGACCCGGCGGTCCTCGTGACCGATGCCGCTGACGGCTCCGAACGAGCGCCCCCGGGCGCACAGCGTCCGGCCGACGGTCCCGCGGACCGACCCGCCCCCGGTGAAGTGGTTGACGACGCGGGGCCGGTTACGCGTCGTCGTCCGGCAGAAACAGGTCGACGGCCTCGTGGCGGAAGGTCACGACTGCCCGCTCGTCGAGCGGCCGGAGGTGGGTGGGCAGTTCCCCCTCCTCTATCGCCCGGTCGAGCACGTCCCTGGCCCGCTTTTCGTCGTAGTAGACCGGAAACAGGATGGCGTGCTCGGTGTCGGGGTCGAGCATCGCCACCACCAGCAGGACGAGGCCGCCGCTCTTGCCGCGGTACACCTCGCTCTCGTCGAACGCGGGGTCGCCCTCGACGAGACGCTCCATCTCGTCGAACTCGCCGTCGGGGACGAGCACGTCCAGCCCCCAGCGGCCGCCCTCCCGGCCCTCCGGGACCGCGACGTCGCCGGGGTGGACCTCCACGACCGTCCAGCCCCGCTCGCGGTACCCCTCGGCGGTCGCCTCCATGTCGGCGATGACGTCCTGCCAGAGCCCGGTGACCGCGTTCAGCGGTGCGGCCCCGCCGCCCCCGGCGGTTCCCTCAGGGGCGGCGGGCGGTTCCGTTTCGTCGGCCGGGTCGTCGGTCATGGCCGATTCCAGCGGTGCCGGCGTGTTAAGCACGCCGGTTCGTCCTTCCTCGCGAGACTTCGAATGTGGAAAGCTATTTGCCCCCACGCTCTTCAGTACGGCCCAGTGACCGACCTACTGGACATTTCCGGGCTCCACACGCGGTTCGACACCGACCGCGGGGCCGTCCGCGCCGTCGAGGACGTCGACCTGTCGATCGAAGCGGGCGAGACGGTCGGCCTCGTCGGCGAGTCCGGGTCGGGCAAGAGCGTGACGGCGCTGTCGGCGATGGGCCTCATCGACGACCCGGGCTACGTCGCCGACGGAACGGTCACGTTCCAAGACCCGGACCTGGCCGCGGAGTTCGACGACCGGTACGCCGACGCCCAGCAGTTCGTCGACCTGTCGGACGGCACCATCGACCTCACGGCGGCGCCGGAGACGGCGATGCGGGACGTCCGCGGCGGGGAGATGAGCATGATCTTCCAGGACCCGATGACGTCGCTCAACCCCGCGGTCACCGTCGGCGAGCAGGTCGCAGAGAGCCTGCGACTCCACCGGTACGGCAAGAAGCGGTCGGACAACTGGTTCAACGCCATCAGGGAGGTCCTGCCGAAACTCGGCGACGACATGGACCGGCAGGTCGCCGACGACACCGTCGAGATCCTGCGTGAGGTCGGCATCCCCGAGGCCACCGACCGGCTCTCGGAGTACCCCCACGAGTTCTCCGGGGGGATGCGCCAGCGGGTGCTGATCGCCATCGCGCTGGCCAGCCGTCCGCAACTGCTCATCGCCGACGAGCCGACGACGGCGCTGGACGTGACCATCCAGGCCCAGATCCTGGACCTCATCGGCGACCTCCAGGACGAACTTGGCATGAGCGTGCTGTTCATCACCCACGACCTGGGAGTCATCGCCGAGGTCGCCGACCGGGTCGCGGTGATGTACGCCGGCAACATCGTCGAGGAGGGGCCGGTCGAGGAGATCTTCGCGAACCCGAGCCATCCCTACACGTACGCGCTGCTCGAGTCGATCCCCCGCGACGAGCGCGACCGGCTCACTCCCATCGAGGGCAACGTCCCCGACCTCATCGACATGCCCGACGGGTGTCACTTCGCGCCGCGGTGTCCGTGGGTCCAGCCCGAGTGCACCCAGGGAGAGATCCCGTATCTCCAGCACGGCGACCCGGACGTCGACCACCGCTCGAAGTGCGTCCTCGAGACGTTCGACGAGAGCGAGTACGGCGGCGACGAGGCGGGCCTGACCACCGGCGGCCACGAGATAGGCGACACGTTGCTGGAGGTCGACGGCCTGAAAAAGCACTTCAGCCGCGCCGACGACTGGCTCGACAGGTGGCTGTCCGACGAGCCGATGAGCGTCAGGGCAGTCGACGGCGTCGACTTCGACGTCCGGGAGGGCGAAACCCTGGGGCTGGTCGGCGAGTCCGGCTGCGGGAAGTCGACGACCGGTCGGACCATCCTCCGGCTGCTGGAGCCGACCGACGGGCGGGTCCTGTACGCCGGCGAGAACCTCGCGGACCTGGACAGGGATGCGCTCCGGGAGACCCGCAAGGACCTGCAGATGATCTTCCAGGACCCGCTGTCGAGTCTGGACCCCCGGATGACCGTCCGCCAGACCATCGGCGAACCGCTAAAGATTCACGACCTCCCCGAAGAGGATCCCTCCGAGGGGACCTCCCGTCGGCAGCAGCGTCGCGAGCGGGTCCGCGAACTGATCGAGGCGGTGGGGCTGTCGGTCGACCAGCTCGACCGGTATCCCCACGAACTGTCCGGCGGCCAGCGCCAGCGGGTCGGCATCGCGCGAGCGCTGGCGGTGGATCCGGAGTTCATCGTCGCGGACGAGCCGGTCAGCGCACTCGACGTCTCCGTCCAGGCCCAGATCCTCAACCTCATGGAGGACCTGCAGGAGGAGTTCGGGCTGACCTACCTGTTCATCGCTCACGATCTCAGCGTCGTCCGGCACGTCTCCGACCGCGTGGCCGTGATGTACCTGGGCGAGATCGTGGAACTCGCCGAGACCGACGAACTGTTCGCCGACCCGAAACACCCCTACACGCAGTCGCTACTGTCGGCGATCCCGGAGCCCGATCCGTCCGCGACCGGCGAGGACCGCATCATCCTGGAGGGCAACGTGCCGAGCCCGAGCGATCCGCCGTCGGGCTGTCGGTTCCGGACCCGGTGCCCGCAGGTCATCCCCCCCGAGGACCTCGAGGTCGACCAGGAGCGGTTCCGGGAGGCGATGACTCTCCGCCAGCGGGTCGAGGACGAAGCCGTCGATCTGGCGGCGCTGCGCGAGCGGGCGGTGGGGGAAAGCGGCGCCGCCGCGGTCGCGGACGGCGGCGTGGGCGCGCCGCCGGAGCGGTCGCCGGGCGACGAGGCGTTCGTCGAGGAACTGATAGCGGAGTTCTTCTCCGATCCCCCCACCGGCCCGGTTCGGGAGGTCGTCGAGACCGCGGGCCGACACCTCGCGGCGGGCGACTGGGCCGCCGCGGAATCCGCGCTGCGGGAGCAGATACACAGCGTCTGCGAGCGCGAGCATCCGGAACTGGGCGAGAGCGAACACCCTGCCGCCTGCCATCTCCATCCGGACTGACCGCTTGCCGCTGCCGACTGACGGTCCGTCATCTCCGCCCGGACTGACCGCCTGCCATCTCCTTCCGGACTGACGGTCTGTCATCTCCGCCCGGACTGACCGCCTACCACCGCCGACCTGATCGACTGCGGTCCGTCCCAGGTAGACCTACCAGCGAAAGCGACACTTGTCACTGGGGACCCCGGCAACGTTTACCGACATACTTAAGTCCCGGGCGTAGATGGGGTCTTGTTATGGCGCAGGATCAGCAAATGGAACGGCGAACGTTTCTGAAAGCAGCCGGCGGGTCGGCTGCCGTGGCAATGACGACTGCCGGGTGTATCACCGGGCAGGGAACGGACACGCAAACGCAGGGCGAGGTCAGTGGCACCGTCACGTACGCCCGGGGCAACGACTCCGGGACGCTGGACCCGCAGGCGACCTCCTCGGGCGAGGACGCGAAGGTCACCCAGCAGGTGTACGACCAGGTGATCCACTTCAACCCCGGCGAGACGACGCTCACCGAGGGGCTGGCACAGAGTTTCGACCTCGACGGCACGACGGTCACGCTGAACCTCCGCGAGGGCGTGGAGTTCCACAGCGGCGAGGAGTTCACCTCGGCGGACTTCAAGGCGACGTACCGGCGGTTCCTCGACGAGAACTACGAGAACTTCGTCGGCAACGACACGCGGTCGTACTACGGACCGTATCTGCTGGGAATCGTCGAGCAGGTCAACACGCCCGACGACTACACGGTCGAACTCGAACTGGCAGAAAAGCACGCGCCGATGCTGCGGAACCTCGCGGTGTTCGCGTTCGGGATGCTCTCGAAGGCGGCCATCGAGGGCGACGACTCGCTCAGCGACACTCCCGTCGGGACCGGTCCCTTCGAGTTCGACGAGTGGAACCAGTCCAACGGGACCATCCGGCTGTCCCGGAACGGCGACTACTGGGGGACGAAGGCCAGCGTCGAGGAGGTCGTGTTCAGCGAGATCACGAGCAACTCCTCGCGGGCGCAGTCGCTGCAGGCCGGCGAGGTCGACGTCATCGATGGCCTCGACGCCCAGACGAGCGGCACCGTCGACGACGCGGGCAACGCCGAACTGGTGACGACCCCGGGCATCAACGTCGGCTACGTCGCGATGAACATGGACCGCCGCGACGAGTTCAAGGACAAGCGGGTGCGCCAGGCGTTCAACTACGCCGTGGACACCCAGGCGCTGGTCGATGAGGTGTACAGCGGTCTGGCCGTGCAGGCCAACCAGCCGGTCCCCGAGAACATGACCGGCTACAGCGAGGACGTCACCGACTACGACCGTGACCTCGACGAGGCCCAGAGCCTGCTGGAGGAGGCCGGATACGGCGACGGCTTCGAGATCGAGATCGCGACGTTCCGCAACCCCCGCACGTACAACCCCTCGCCGGACTCGGCGGCCCAGCTCCTGAAGTCCAACCTCGAGGAGATCGGCATCTCCGCGACGGTCAACACGATGGAGTTCAACGCCTTCCTCGAGTACACGGACGCGGGCAACCACGACGTCTGCTTCCTCGGGTGGATGACCGACAACGCCGACCCGGACAACTTCTTCTTCGCGCTGTTGCATCCGGGCGTTCCGGCGGACGGTCTCCCGGACGACCAGGACTGGATCAGCTACGACAGCGAGGACTTCAACACGCTGAACGCGGCGGCGTGGGCCAACGAGGAGTACACCAGGCTCGTCGAGGAGGCCCAGGCTACCTACGACGAGGATACCCGCCGCGACAAGTACCAGCAGGCCTCCGAGATCGCAAACGAGGAGGCGCCGTGGGTGTTCCTCGACCACGCACAGGAACTCCGCGGAGTCCACGAGCGCGTGAGCGGGTTCACTATCGCTCCGATCAGCGGTCCGTTCCTGAACCGGGTCAGCGTCGAGGAGTAACCCCCAGGAGCCGGATCGGAACGGTTCATTTTAAGTCACCGCCGTCGTCATGGACGCACAATGGTATCGCGTCGCTTTCTGGTCAAGCGACTCCTGTTGCTGATTCCGGTGCTGTTCGGAGTCGCGACGTTCGTCTTCGCCATGCTCCACCTTGCACCCGGCGACCCGGCACGGCTCATCGCCGGCCGGCGTGCGCCCCCCTCGTACGTCGACCAGGTCCGGGTTGAACTCGGTCTCAACCGGCCGATCTGGGTCCAGTACGTCGACTTCCTGACCGACGTCGTCGTGCTCGACTTCGGCGAGTCCTACCAGATCCGCCAGGGCGAAGCCGTCTCGTCGATCCTGAAGACCCACTTCCCGGTCACCCTGGAACTGGCGATCTACGGCCAGATCGCGGGCATCCTCTTCGGCATTCCGCTCGGCGTGCTCTCGGCGATCAAGCAGGACACCATCACCGATCACCTCACCCGCATCGGCGCGCTGACCGGCATCAGCGTCCCCATCTTCTGGAGCGGCCCGCTGGTCATCATGCTGTTTTCGGTCCAGCTTGGGTGGTTGCCGACGACGCGGCGGATCGCGACCGACTTTCAGTATCCGGAAGTGACCCACATGGTCACCGTCGACACGCTGTTGGCGGCGAAGTACGCGGCGTTTTTCTCCGCCGTCAAGCACCTGCTGTTGCCGGTGCTCGTGATCGGGATCTACTCGATGGCGCTCATCTCCCGGATGATGCGCTCGTCGATGCTGGAGGTCATCCGCCAGGACTACATGCGGACCGCCCGCGCGAAGGGCCAGGGCGCGAAGATCACCATCATGAAACACGGGTTCCGCAACGCGCTCATCCCGGTGACGACGATCATCGGCATCCAGTTCGGGACGCTGCTGGGCGGCGCCGTCCTGACGGAGACGGTGTTCTCGATCAACGGCATCGGCACCCTGCTCGTGGAGGCGATCAACAACACCGACTACCCGGTCGTCCAGGGGACAGTGTTGCTGTTCGCGTTGCTGTTCACGCTCGTGAACCTGGGCGTCGACCTCACGTACTCGTATCTGGACCCGAGGATCGAACAATGAGTGACAGTCATCTCCGCCACCCCGTCGAGGGCGACCGTCCTGTCGACACGGAGGCCGAGAACGCATGAGTACGACCACCGACGCCGAGACGGACGCCGACCGTCGCGGGTTCTTCCAGCGGCTCCGGGCGTCGCCGTTTCTCTCGGACCTGCTGTCGAACCGGCTGGCGCTGATCGGCCTCGCGATCATCGCGGTAATGCTGGCGCTGGCGATCTACTCGCGGCTGTTCATCGACCTCGCGGCGATCAGCAATTCCCAGCTGTCGAACCGGCCCGGCGCCGCGTTTCTCTCGCCCCGGGTGGAGTATCCGTTCGGGACCGACCTGCAGGCCCGGGACATCTTCGTCCGGGTGCTGTACGGCGCGTGGTACGCCATGCAGTTCGGCACCATCGTCGTCGGCGCGTCGACGGTGATGGGAGTTGGCCTCGGCATCGTCGCCGCCTACTACGGCGACGTCACCGACAACGTCATCATGCGGACGATGGACGTCCTGCTGGCGTTCCCGTCGCTGTTGCTCGCGCTCGCGCTGGTCGCGATCCTCCCCCAGGACTGGGGGCTGTGGCGGGCGGCGCTGGCGCTGACGCTCGTGTACACGCCACGGTTCGCGCGGGTCGTCCGCGGGGCCGCGCTGAAGGTCCTAGAGGACGAGTACATCGACGCCACCGTCGCCATCGGCGCGAAGGACCTCCGGGTGCTGGTGCGTCACATCATGCCGAACACGCTGGCGCCGATCACCGTCCAGTCGACGCTGAACTTCGGGCTGGCGATCATCGACCTCGCTGCGCTGTCGTTTCTGGGCTTCGGCGCGGAGGTCGGCACCCCGACCTGGGGGATGATGCTCTCGCAGGGCGTCGACAAGGGACTGTTGAGCGGCTACTGGTGGTGGTCGTTCTTCCCCGGGCTGTTTCTGGCGCTGACGGTCCTGGGATTCAACCTTCTGGGCGACGGCATGCGGGACGCGCTGGATCCGCGAATGCGCGAGGCGGTCGACTGAATGGACCGCGCCGCCGTCCGGTCACGGGTCGGCATCGCCGCGACCGCCGTCGGCGTCGGATTGTTCGTCGGCGCGGCCGTCCTCGTCGCCGTCGCACTCTGGGCCAGCGACGTCCGGTTCGCCAGCCGCAAGACCTTCGCGTTCGGTGCGTTGCTTCTGGGGTTCGGGCTGCTCGGCTGGTCGGGGTCGATCATGGCCGGGTCGGGCGTCGAGGCGATGCAGCGCCACCTCGACGTGGGCGGCGGCTGGACCGAGCGCAAGTCCCGCCGGGCCATGATCCGGATCGGGAGTTTCGGCGCCGGGTGGATGGTCGGGTCGGCAGTCGCCACCGCCGTGCTCGGCTGACTCCGGCGTCGCTCGGCCGGCGCCGCCCCGATCACTCCCGCACGTTCTCGCCCCGCGCCGGGCCGAACCGCTCGTCGCCGTCCGCTCGCCTGTAGGCGACCTTCCCCCGGACCATCGTCACCTCGGGGAACACGCCGTCCATTCCCTCGAACGGGGTCCACCCGCAGTTCGAGTGCAGTCGCTCGCCACGTATCTCGCGGGTCGCGTCCGGGTCGACGAGCACCAGATCAGCGTCGGCGCCCGCCTCGATCCGTCCCTTTCGGGGCAGGTCGAAGATCGCTGCCGGGTTGGCCGTCGTCAGGTCGCGAACTCGCTCGTGGGTGAGTCGGCCCCGCCGGGCCTGCTCCAACAGCAGCGGCAGCAACGTCTCCACGCCGGGGACGCCGCTGGGCGCGTCCCAGATGCCGGCGTCTTTCTCCGCCCGCGTGTGGGGCGCGTGGTCGGTGGCGACGACGTCGACGGTCCCGTCGGCCACCAGCCCGAACAGTTCCCGGCGCCGCGTTTCCGACCGCAGCGGCGGGTTCATCCGCCCGAACGTGCCAAGGTCGGGGGTGTCCTGGCGGGACAGCAGGAAGTGGTGCGGCGTCACCTCCGTCGTCGCCCCGGCAGCGGCGGCGATCCGGGCGCCGGCGGGCGTACTCGTGTGGGCGACGTGGAGGTCGACCCCGGTCTCGTCGGCGACGGAGACGGCCCGCCGGACCGCGACGGCCTCCGCCTCGGACGAGCGGTACGCGCTCCAGGCGTCGGCGTCGTCGCGCTCGCGGGCCGCCCGGTGGAACAGGTCCGCGTCCTCGGCGTGGACCGTGACGGTCACGTCCGCCTCGGCGGCCCGTTCGGCAGCCGCCCGGAACAGGGTCTCGTCGATGCCCATGTCGCCGGTCGAGTCCGCCAGAAACACCTCTCCCAGCGCGAACAGGGGCCGCTCGAACAGCGAGTCGGGCGCCCACTCGGCGGTGACGCCGCCGTTGATGCCGTAATCGACCAGCGAGGCGTCCGCGAGGCCGGCCTTCTCGTCGAACGCCTCGCCGGTCACGGTCGGGGGGTCGGTGTTAGGCTGGTCGACGACGGTCGTCACCCCGCCCGCGGCGGCGCTTCGACTCCCCGACGCCCACGTCTCCTTGTGGGCGAACCCGGGCTCCCGGAAGTGAACGTGAACGTCGACCGCCCCCGGCAGGAGAAGCTTTCCCGCGGCGTCGAGAACCTCGTCGTCGCCCGCCGATAGTTGACTCCCGACGGCGTCGATCCGTTCGCCCGCGATCCGGACGTCGACCGTCCGACCGTCGGCGAGGGTGGCGTCCCTGATCAGCATAGCGGCGACTGCGCTTGCCGCGGGCGTAAGTCTCCCGGTCGGTGGTCTGCCGGAGCGACGAGATGGCGAACTGGCGGTGCGCTCTCCTCCCCGAGGCGGTGCACCGCGCGACTGCTGGCCGCCGCGGGGTTGCGGTCAGGTCAGGGGGGCGCTGGCCGCCCCCTCCCACAAAACGTTCAGGTATCAACCCGTTCGACCGTGTACTCGTGGTCCCCGACAAGCGCCGTTTCGAGCGCGTCGATCACCGCCTCCGGGTCGGAATTGCCGCCTGCCCGGGCGACGCTGCCGATCGAACCGGGGCGAAACGCTACGCCCAGCGCGTCGTAGACGGGCGCTAGCACGTCCGCGATGGCTTCCTGGTCGGAGACGTTGACGACGCCCCCGACCATCGCGGCGTCCGTCGCGATCCGCTGGGCGATGCCGGCGATCTTGCCGCGGTTGCTGAGGGAGTGCTGGCCGGGACAGAACGCCCCCGGCGGTTCGCCCCGTTCGGCATCGACCCCGAGTCGCGAGAGCGCACGGCGAACGTCCTCGATCGCTGCCTCGTAGCGGTCATCGAGTCCCGTGCGAACGTCGTCTATCGGTTCCGCGCGGGCGAATGCGACGGTCCGACCGGTGTAGGCGACCGCGTTGCCGCCGACGGAGCGCTCGATCGGCGGGAACCCGCGCTCGCGGGCCGCGGCTGCGGCAGCCTCGTAGTCGTCGCTGTTGGTATCCCGCCGGCCGAACGCCATCTGTCGGTGGGGCTGCCACACGCGGACGGCCGGCTCGCCGGTCTCCGCGACCGTCGACAGCATGTCCGCGGTGGTCTGCCGGTCGGCGTCGATGTCTGCACCGCGTCCCCGGAGCACGCGCATGGCCGTGAGTCGGTGCCCGACGGGCTTAGGTCATCCGCCGGCGTCCTGTCGCTCGCGGATCACCGAGTCCTCGTCGACGTAGTAGACGAACGTCTGGGTACCCCAGTCGGCGTGCAGTTCGGTCGCGGTGGCGGTGCCCGGCGCCTCGCCGCCGGTGTTCGAGTATCCGATGCAGGTCACGACGGCCCGCCAGCCGGCCGAGATCTCCTCGACGTCGTCGACCTCACAGTCGAGGTTGACGTTGCTGTTGTCGCTGTACCAGAGCGAGTTGTACGCGTACCGGTACTCGTAGGTCCGGACGTACTCGCGGACGGACTCGGCGTCCATCTCCGCCGGCGGTTCCGGCGCCGTCTTCGGGCCGTCCGGCAGCGAGACGGTCTCCTCGGGGAGCGGAGAGACCGTCGGCCTCGGCGAATCCGTGTCGGTCGGCGTGACCGTCCCGCTGACGCCGCCCAGACAGCCGGCCAGCAGGGCCATCGCGACCAGTGCCAGTACGCCCGTAGCCGTTCGCATGTGTCCCGATCCGACGGTCGGATACAAATGCTTTCCAGATGGTTCGACGCCGGTTTGACCCTTCCGACCGCCCCCACGTCTTTGCCGTCGCCGGTTCCGACAGGCCAATGGCCCCGTCGCGCCAACGGCAGGCAATGACTGTCCGGCTGCCGGCCGCCGTCCTGAACCGCTACGAGCGGGCGACGCTGTACAACTCCCCCTACGCCGCCCACCGGCGCGGGCACGCCGTCGACCTCTATCCCGGAGCGGCGGACGGCGACGCCCGCGCCGGGGTCCCGGCGTCGACGACGCGGGGACCCAGTCCGGTCGGCGGGACGGTCCGGGACGTCCGGACCGTCCGGGCTCCGGACCGTTCGCACGCGGAGCCACACGACCACCTCATCCTCGTCGACGTCGACCGGCCGGCGTCGGCGGCGGGACTCGTTGCCCGGATAATGCACGTCGACCCTGCCGTCGAACCCGGAGAAGAGGTGGCGGTCGGCGACGATCTCGGGACGCTGATCCGGTCGGGCTACTACGCGCCGTGGGTCGACAACCACGTCCACCTCGGCTTCCGCGACCCCGACGCGAACCTCGAACGTGCCTCGGGGTCGCTCGGACTCGCGCTCGACGTCGATCTCGTACCCGCCGACTGGGGCGGCATCGGCACCGTGGTCGCCGCCGGGGAGACGTACGCGCTGCTCGATGCGCCCGCTCATCCCGACCCCGGGTCCTGGGCCGGCGTCGCTGCCGACGGCGGCGGCATTCTCGACGGCGGACTCGCCCACTACGACGGCGGGGGCCTGCTGGGCGACCAGGCCCGGGAGGGCCCGGTCTCGCTGTTCGGCGGGCGCGTCGGCACCGCGGCGAGCCGGGACGTAGCCTGGGACGACGTGACGGTGCTGGCAAACGGCGAGCCGGTGACGGGGCTGTCGCTGTTTCTCGCGCGAGACGGCGACTTCGGCGCCAAACTCGTCGACCGGGAGAGGGACTTTTCGGTCGGCGAGCAGATCCGCGTCGAGATTCGCCGGCTGTGACGCCGATCGGGAGCGGGCCGCCGGCGCGCTCGACGGACCCGTTTCGATCGACGGGTAGAAGGCGGTTCGCCCGCCATGGCCCCGCATGGACGACGAGGTTCTGGACGAAGCCACCGAGACGCTCCGGCACTTCCTGGAGCACGGTCACGGGTTCATGTCCTGGCTGGACGTCTCGCTCGAAGAACTCGAACCCGGGCGGATCGTCCTCGCGGTGCCGTTCGACGAGAAACTGACGAACCCGACGGAGCCGCCCTCGATGCACGGCGGCGTCGCCTCGACGCTGATCGACACGGCGGGGGGACTGGCGCTGCAACCGCTGCTGGACGACCCCATCGCGGGGTCGACTGCGACGATCAACCTCAACGTCAACTACCTGCGACCCGCCACCAGCGACCTGGTCGCGACGGCGGAGGTGGTCCGGACCGGGTCGACGGTCGGCGTCTCGACGATCACCGTCGAGAGCGAGACGCCGGAGGACGGCGTCCAGCCGGTCGCAGTCGGCCAGGGTGCCTATCGGCTGTTCCACGGCGAGTGAGGCCCCGAGGACGGGCGTTGCCAGCTGTCGGTCGGTCGGACGCGCATGTCCTCCGCTCGCCAGTCAGGCGAACTCGATCTCTTCGCGGGTGGCGACTTCCCCGAACAGGAGGTCGGCGTGGTCGAGGGCGTTCTCCCGGTGGCCCTCCTCGATGTAGCCGACGGTGTCCTCGACGAGCACGGGGCGGTAGTCTCGCAGCCCCGCGGAGCCGGCGGTGTGGAGCACGCAGACGTTCGCGAGCGTCCCGACGATGACCAGGTCGTCGATGGCGCGGGCGGTCAGCCACCCGTCGAGTTCCGTTTCGTAGAACGCGTCGTAGGTGTGCTTCTCGACGACGAGGTCCGCCTCGCGGACCTCCAGGCCGTCGACGATCTCCGCTTCCCAGGAACCCTCCAGGACGTGTTCGCCCCAGCGCTCGAACTCGTCGTAGTAGTGGGCGTCCTCGAACTGCTCGGGCGGGTGAACGTCGCGGGTGTAGACGACTTGCACGCCGGCGTCGCGGGCGCGCTCGACGAGGTCGGCGATGGGTTCGACGACCGCCTCGCTGGCGGGCGCATAGAGGCTCCCGTCGGGATGGCAGAACCCGTTTTGCATGTCCACGACCACGACGGCGGTCGTATCGGGGTCGAATTGCATACGTAGCCCGACGTACGGCGCGTGGGAAAATATGACTGCCGCCCCGCTTCCGGACCGACGGCGCCGCCCCGCGGGTCAACTCCCAGCCCCGACCCGACCGCTTTCCAACTTTCCGTTAGTTTTTAATAAACAACTACTAACGGGGACGTATGCGAAGGTTGGTGTACGCGATCGTCGTGGTGTTCGTCGTCGCCGGCACCTCGGGTACCGCGGTCGGCCTGTCCGTTCAGGCGCCGGCCGAGGGGGTGTCGGCGCCAGCCGACGACCCGATCGAACGGTCAGGAGGGGCCGGCGATGCCGTCGGGCCGACGGAGGCGCCGCCTGATCCCGACGAGGACGTGATCGGCTGGGAGGACGGCTACTGGCACAACGAGTCGATCGACGTCGATCGGTCCGACGGCCTGAACGACTCGGAACTGCACGCCGTAGTGAGTCGTGCGATGGCCAGAGTCGAGTCCGTCCGGCAACTGGAGTTCGAGCAGCGCGTTCCGGTCGAGGTGATCTCCCGCGAGGAGTTCGCCGAGAGCAACCGGAACCGGTCGGACCCGTCGGCCGCCAACAGGCTCCACCAGAACGCCAAGTTTGAGGCGACGTTCCTGGTCGGCGAGGGGACCGACGCCATCTCGGTCCAGCAGTCCAGTTCTAGCGCCAGCGTGCTCGGGTACTACTCCCCCACCGAAGAGCGGATCGTCATCGTCTCGGAGAACACGACCGCCCCGAAGATGAACGAGATCACGCTGTCCCAGGAGCTGTTTCACGCGCTTCAGGACCAGCACTTCAACCTCTCGGCGTACAACCAGACCACCCGCGAGTTGCACAACGCCAAGGACGGCATCATCGAGGGGGACGGCAACTACGTCGACTACCTCTACGAGCAGCGCTGTAACGGCGAGTGGAGCTGTCTGATGCCGCAGTCCTCCGAGGGGGGCGGCGGCGACGTCCACGCCGGCTACCTGGTGACGCAGTTCGTCCCATACAGCGAGGGCCCGGAACTCGTCCGCGAAGTGCACCAGCGAGGCGGCTGGGAAGCGGTCAACGAGATGTACGATGACCCGCCGGAGAGCACCGAACAGATCATCCACCACGAGAAGTACGGCACCGAGAGTCCCGTCGACGTCTCGATCGACCACAGCCCCAGCGGCGACTGGCAGGTCCTCGATCTCGAGGGCGGCGTCAACTACGCCCAGTTCGGCGAGGGCGGCATCTACGCGATGCTGTGGTACGCGAGCTACGAGGCCTCGGTCGAGGCCGGTTCGGCCAAGACCGTCGCGGTCCCGTACACCCACCTCTTCCAGTACAAGGAAGGATCCGAGGAGCTACGCGACATCGGTCCGTACAACTACTCGCATCCGGCCTCGGACGGCTGGGCCGGTGACAAACTCGTCCCCTACGTGAGCGGCGCGCCCGACGAGGACCCCGGAACAGGCTACGTCTGGAAGATAGAGTGGGACACCGACGGGGACGCCCGGGAGTTCGCCGACAACTACCGGAAGGTTCTGGAGTATCACGGCGCTGAACAGGTCGAGGACCGCCGGAACACCTGGCGGATCCCCGAAGGCAACGAGTTCAGCGACGCGTTCTACGTCTCAGTCGAGGGCTCGACCGTCGTGATCGTCAACGCCCCGTCCGTCGACGAACTCTCGAACGTCCGGGCAGGCGCTGCCCCGGAAACGAGTTCGACGCCCACGGACTCGCCGGCCGACACGCCCACGGGCGAGTCGCCGGAGACGACCAGCCCCGGTTCCACTGACGGGCCGGACGAGGAGACGGCAACCACGACGGCCGCCTCGCCCGGATTCGGACTCGTCGCCGCGCTCGTCGCGCTGCTGTCCGTGGTTGCGCTGACCCGCCGCCGCCACTGACCACGACGGCACATCGGCAACCGACGCTTTTCGGCGACCCGGTTCTCCCCCCGCGTTCCCGTCTCCGGTGCAGACGACGGGTGGCGGAGAGCCCGGTCGCCCCGGTCCAGGCAGGCGTAGCCGTCGCCACCCACCGCCGAGACCGGACGCTTTTTTCCCGGTGTCTCGAATCTATCGCCGATGAGCGACTTCGACATCGTTTCGCCGGACGCCATCGCGTCGGGGCGAGCGACGGACGCCTACTTTCTGCGGACCGAGGAGACGCTCGAACGCGCCGGCGAAAACCCCCGCGTGGTCGCGGAAGTGACTGCCGACCAGTTCCCGACCGGGTCCTTCGAGGTGTTCGCGGGCGTGAAAGACGCGGCCACCCTGCTTTCGGACCTGCCGGTGGACGTCGACGCGCTCCCCGAGGGGACGCTGTTCGACGGCGGGCCGGTCCTGCAGATCGAGGGTAACTACCTCGATTTCGCCCGCTACGAGACGGCGCTGCTGGGCTTTCTCTCGCAGGCGACGGCGTTCGCGACGCGGACGCTGTCGGCCCGCACGGCCGCGCCGGACTCGCAGGTGCTGAGCTTCGGGGCCCGACACCTCCATCCCTCGCTGGCGGCAGTGCTCGAACGGAGCGCCCTGCTTGCCGGCCTGGACGGGTTCTCCCACGTCGCCGCGGGCGACGTGCTGGACCGGGAGGCCGGCGGGACGATGCCCCACGCGCTGCTGATCGCGTTCGGCGAGGGCCGCCAGGAGGACGCCTGGCGGGCCTTCGACGAGTCGGTGGGGCCGGACGTCCCCCGGGTCGCGCTGGTCGACACCTACAGCGACGAGGTCGACGAGACGCTGCGTGCGGTGGCGGAACTCGGCGAGGCCCTGGACTCCGTCCGGATCGACACCACTTCGTCGCGCCGGGGGGATCTCCGGCACATCGTCCGTGAGGTCCGCTGGGAGCTTTCGGCCCGCGGCCACGAGGACGTCGACGTCTTCGTCTCCGGGGGCATCGACGCGGAGGCGCTGTCGCGGCTGCGCGACGTCGTCGACGGGTTCGGCGTCGGCAGTTACGTCACCGCCGCCGACCCGGTCGACTTCGCACTCGACGTGGTCGAGGTCGACGGCGAATCCGCCGCAAAGCGAGGGAAACTCTCCGGCCGCAAGCAGGTCTACCGCACGCCCGACGGCGGCCACCACGTCGGGCTGGCAGACCGGGACGGACCGACCGACGGCGAGCCGCTGCTGGAGCCGCTCGTCCGGGACGGCGAGGTCGTCCGGGAGTTCGACCTCGACGCCGCGAGCCGCCGCTGTCTGGCGGACGCCGAGGCGGTCGGGTTTCGATCCGGCGCGGACTGGCAGCCCTGAGGCCGGAGCCCTCGGCCCGACGGGAGCGAGTCCTCGAGCCGAACCGGACGTGCGAACGGGCGGCGCGTGGTCGCTCCCGCGGCGGCGCGCCGCACGACCGCCTCGACCGCCGCGGGACCGCGGTCAGGTCACGGGCCCCTTGGCCGCGGAATCGTACTTGAATGTCCGGGACGCCGAACGGGCGGGGCACGCCCGCGGTTGGAGCACCGACGGACTTAACCGCCGGACGCAACTACGATAGAGCGGCAGAGGGTGCCCGGCCCCCGTGCGCTCGACGGCGCCGCTTCGCGGCGGCCGGCGAGGGCATGAGGAAAGTCCCCCCACCCGCCGGGCAGGCGACCGGGCACAAGCCCGGGACGGGAGACCGTCGGACACTGGAACAGAGACGACACGTCTCGCCCCGACCGATGTGGTGTGCGAACCCCGAGCGACCCAAGCGAGGGGGAGTTGACCCACCGAGGGCGCGCGGCGGCCCTGCCGCCGCGAGGGGCGCACGCGGCACCCGCCGCGTGCGCCGACGGGCGAGGATCGATGGAACGGCCACTCCCCGCCGGTGCAAGCCCACGTCGCCGGTAGCCCGGCCGGGCGCGGTGCCCGTGGACCGGCGTGGGCGCTCAGCCGAATGCCGGGTCGAAACAGAAGGGGGCTTACTACCCTCAGCCGTCCAGCACCTCCGACAGCGCCGCGTCTTTCTCTGAGGAGTGGCTCCCGGAAACCTAATGTCGCTCTGGACGTAGGTCCGGCCGATGAACGTGCGGGTGGTCGCGCTGGCGGCCCTGATCGCGCTTGCGGGCTGTGCCGGGGTGGCTCCGAACTCGTCGCCGAGCGGGGAGGGGGTGACGCCGACGGTCGATCCGGAGAACCACTGGCGGGCGGAGACGCTGTCCGTCGCCGTCGAGACGCCGGCGGGCGACGACCGCGACTACCGTCCGCTGGTGCACGCGGCCCTGGACTACTGGTCTGCCAACGACGAGCAGTACGCGGGCTATCCCGTCTCGTTCCAGATCGTTTCCTCGCCGCGCGACGCGGACCTCGTCGTCGCGTTCGTCGCGGCGATCGACGACTGCGGCGGCGTGGTCGACGCCGCCGGCTGTGCACCCTACCTCACCCGCCCCGGACAGGTCGACCGCCCCGTCCGGGTCCAGGTCCTGACCGGCCTCGCCGACGACTCGACGGAACTCGTCGTGAAACACGAACTCGGCCACGTGCTCGGACTCGGCCACGACGACGACCCCCAGCGGGTCATGTCCGGGGAGGCCCAGCTCGCGACGTTGCCCGAGCGCAACGCCACCGACCGCGAGTTCCCCTGGCGGAACGGAACCCTCGCCGTCTACGTCGACTACGCGAACCTGACCGAGTCGGGCCTCTCGCCGGACGACCGCGCGACTGTCGAGCGGCAGATCGAACGTGCCGTGGACTACTACGACCGGGGTGCCGATGGCCACGTCCCCGAGAACGCGAGCGTCGGGCTCGTCGACGACCGCGGCGAGGCGGACGTGGTGATCGAGTTCGCGGCGTCGGCACCCTGTAGCGCGGGCGACGGCTCCTGTGGCTACCGGTACGGGGCCGACCCGGACCGCGACGGCGCGCTGGAGTGGTACAGCCAGGCCAGGATCGCCCTCGCGGGCATCGACGCGGAGGCGGTCGGCTGGCACGTCGGCTACTGGCTGGGCTACGCGGTGGGATTCACCGAGGACGGCGACTGGCCGGCGGCGTTCCGCAACGCGAGCGCCGAACAGCGCCGCAGCGACTGGTGGGCCGACGCCGACGCGACGGTGGTCCCGCTCGCCGCGGGCACAACAGTCAATGCAGGCCGGTCCGTGGCGCCGGTATGAACGACGCCGTCATCGTCGACGCCGTCCGGACGCCGTTTGCCGACCGCGACGGCCGGTTCCGGGACACCCATCCCCAGGACCTGGCCGCCGAACCGCTGCTGGCGCTCGAAGAGCGTCTCGGGTTCGACCCCCACGAGACCGTCGAGGACGTCATCTACGGCTGTGTCACCCCCAAGGGCGAGCAGGGCGGCAACGTCGGCCGGGTCGCCGCCCTGACCGCGGGGTGGGGCGACGACGTGCCAGGGGTCCAGATCAACCGGATGTGCGGCTCCGGCCAGCAGGCGATCAACTTCGCGGCCCAGGCCGTGCAGGCGGGCGCACACGACGTCGTCGTCGCCGGCGGCACCGAGCACATGACCCGCGAGCCGATGGGGTCGGACCTGGACGGGATGTCCGGGACGTACTTCGAGCACTACGACGAGCAGATTCCCCAGGGCGAGAGCGCCGAGCGGATCGCCGAGCAGTGGGATCTCTTGCGGCGGGAACTCGACGAACTGGCCGTCGACTCCCAGCGCCGCTGGGCCGACGCCTGGGAGGCGGGCCACTACGACTCCCAGGTCGTGCCCGTCGAGACGGAACTGGACGGCGAACCGATAACGGTCGAGCGCGACGGCCATCCCCGCCCCGAGAGCACCGTCGAGGGCCTCGCGGACGTGCCGCTGGCGTTTCGCGAGGAGGGTGAGGGGGTCATCCACGCCGGCAACTCCTCCGGCATCGTCGACGGCGCCTCCGCGACGGTCGTGGCAAGCGCCGGGGAAGCCGAGCGTCGCGGCTGGGACCCGATGGCCCGGGTGGTCGACTACGCAGTCGTCGGCGTCGACCCCGTGCTGATGCTCACCGGCCCCATCCCGGCGACCGAGCAGGTGCTCGACCGGGCGGACATGGAACTTGAAGACGTCGACGTCTTCGAGGTGAACGAGGCCTTTGCTTCCGTCGTCGCCGCGTGGCTGGCGGAAACCGGCGCCGACTGGGACCGGGTCAACGTCAACGGCGGCGCCATCGCACACGGACACCCGCTGGGCGCGACCGGGTCGGCGCTGGTGACGAAACTCGTCCACGAACTCGACCGGCGGGGCGACCGCTACGGACTCTCGGCGATGTGCATCGGCTTCGGGATGGGCATCGCGACCATCGTCGAGCGGCTCTGAGAAGGTTCGGGAACGCGCCACGTCAGTTGATCCGAACTCCGGTCGCCGCGAAGCCGCTCCCCGGTGTCACTGCCCGGTCGGGACGGCGGTCGGGGTCTCCTCGGGCGTCCCGTCCGGTGTCTCGGGTTCCTCGTCGGTCTCGTTGCCGTCGTGGGCGGCCCCGTCAGCCTGCCCGCCGCCGACGATGCCGCTGATCAGGTCACCCAGCGAGCCGTCCATGCCGCCGTCGAGCCATCCGTTGATGGCCTTGTGGATCTGGCTCACGTGGTCGGGGACGTTACCGGGCAGGTCCGCGGGCGGACCCTGGCGTTCGTGACTCTCGTTCCGTTCTTCGGTCCCGTTGCGCTCGGTGGCCTGTTCGCCACGGTCACCGGCTTCCGCGGGCGGGCCCGCGTGGTTGGGGTCGTCCGCACCGTCGGCGGTTTCGTTCGCGTTGTTGTTCGCCTGGTCAGGGGCCTGGCTGGGCATCGCGGCGGCAGCGCCGGCACCCACGACGAGCAGCGCCAGGCCGACTGCGAGGATCTTTGTGAGCTTCATTGCGTCCATACCTACCACCCCGATTGTACTTCAAGAGGGGAAGCGCTGTCCCCGGTTTTCGGACGTTTAGACGGGATAAAACCCGAATCAACCGCGATCCGATCCGGATTAACTCGGATTATATAACAGAACTGATTGTACGCTCAGCTCGCGGTCGCGGCGGGAGCGGCGGCTGGCGGGCGCGCGGTCGCGACACCTCCCGGGAGACACGTCCGGGCTACCCCTCGAAGCCGTCCTCCCACCGGAAGACGCCGTCCTGCTGGACGACGTCGCCGTCGATCAGGAGTTGCCCGCCGTCGCGCATGTCCGTGATGAGGTCGGCGTGGACCGCTGACTCGTTGCCCGCTTCGCCCTCCGGCAGGCAGGCATCGTAGGCCCGCCCCAGCGCGAGGTGGACGGTGCCGCCCATCTTCTCGTCGAACAGGATGCTGTCGGTGACCCGGTCGATGCCGCGGTTCATGCCGACACCGAGTTCGCCCAGTCGCCGGGCGCCCTCGTCGGTCTCGATCAGTTCCTCGATCACGTCCTCGCCCCGGGCGGCCGCGAAGTCGACCACCTCGCCGTCCTCGAAGGCGATCCTGACGTCGTTCACGCGGCGCCCGCGGATGGTCATCGGCACGTCGAAGACGACCTCCCCCTCGGTGGCGTGGGGGGCGGTGAACACCTCGCCGCTTGGGAGGTTGTGGCTGTCGTAGGCGACCGACGCCGCGCTGTTGACGGCGGTCCGGCCGTCGATGCGCATCGCGAGGTCGGTGTCCTCGGTGACGAGTCGGACCTCCTCGCCGTCGTCGAACAGGTCCTTGAGGCGTGCCATCTCCCCGGCCAGCGACTCCCAGTCCCGGAGGACAGCGTCGTAGACGAACTCCCGGTAGGCCCCGTAACTCATCCCGGCCTGCTGGGCGAGCGAGCGCGTGGGGTGGACGGTCGACATCCAGCGGGTGTCGTAGCGGGCCTCCCGAACGTCCTCGCGGCTCTTCGAGTACGCCTGCATCGTCTCCGCGGGCACGTCCGCCTGGGCGGCGATGTTGCGGCCGCCGCCGAGGCGCAACAGGACGTCGGCGGCCTCGTAGAGCGCGAGTTCGTGGTCTCCCTCCCGGAACTCGCCGTCGTGGGCTGTGAGATACGCCCGGGAAACCTCCGAGGAGCCGTAGGTCGAAAGCAGCGTCGCGCCGCGCTCGCCGAGTTTCTCGGCGACCGCGACCGTCAGATCGTGGGCGCCCTCCGCGACGGACATCACGACGTCGTCGCCTGCCTCGACTCGCGCGCCCCAGTCGACGAGCGTCTCTGCGTGGTCGTGCACTCTCGGGTCCATGTCCGGCCGCTCGCCCGACGGCGCGAAAACGTCTGTGGTCCCGGAAGACGCTCCGGTGCGGCTTTTCCTCCCGCACGTCCCTGTGGCCCCCGAAAGAGGCCCCGTTCAGGCGTCTTCGCCCCGGCGCTTCTCGGGCGTCTCCTCGACGCCGAACGCGTACCGGTACGCGCTGACCCTGGCGTCGGTCCGGCGCCGGTTGGGCACGAGTCGCTCCCAGGTGTCGGAGATGGCGCGCATCATGGCTTTAGGTTAACCTAAAGTGCGAGGGCACTTGAGCATTTTGCCGGGGCGTGGACAGTTCGATCCCCGTTCGGCTCCCCGTCCGGAGTCGCAGGGGTCAGCGCCGGGCGGGTCGGCAGCCGCTCCCTTGCGGTCTCCTGGCGGCACGACCGCAACCATTGCCTCCCGCCGGCACAACCGCAACCACTACCTGCCAGCCCTCGCAGGGTGGGACATGGAACTCGGCGTGATCGGACTCGGACGGATGGGTCGCATCGTCGCCCAGCGGGTGCTCGCGGCGGGCCACGACGTCGTCGCGTACGACGTCGACCAGGCCGCCGTTGCCGACGCCGCCGACGCGGGCGCGACGCCTGCCGACTCGATCGGCGACCTCGCGACGACGCTGGGCGAGGACAAGCGCATCTGGCTGATGGTACCCGCCGGCGACCCCGTCGACGCGGCGCTGTCCGAACTCGCCCCGCACCTGGACCGCGACGACGTGGTCGTCGACGGCGGCAACTCCCACTTCGAGGACTCCGTGCGGCGGACCGAGTCGACCGACGCCGCGTACCTCGACTGCGGCACCAGCGGGGGTCCCGCCGGCGCCGAACTCGGTTTCTCGCTGATGGTCGGCGGGCCCAAGTGGGCCTACGAGGATCTCCGACCGGTCTTCGACGCGGTTGCGACCGGCCCCGATGGTCACGAGCGGCTGGGGCCGTCCGGCGCGGGTCACTACGTCAAGATGGTCCACAACGGCGTGGAGTACGCGCTGATGCAGGCCTACGGCGAGGGCTTCGAACTGCTGTATGAGGGTCGCTACGACCTCGACCTGGAGGCGGTCGCGCGCACCTGGAACAACGGTGCGGTGATCCGGTCGTGGCTGCTGGAACTGGTCGAGGAGGCGTTTCGCGAGGAGGGCACCGACCTTGGAACCGTCGCCGACCACGTCGCCGGCGGATCGACGGGCACCTGGACCGTCCAGGAGGGACTACAGCAGGAGGTGCCCCTGCCGCTGATCTACGCCGCGCTCGCCGAGCGGTTCGGCTCGCGGGCGACCGGCGACGGGGCGGGGCGGTTCGCCCGCCGGCTCGCCAACCGGCTCCGGTACGGCTTCGGGCGCCACGAGGTGGCCCGCCGGGAGTGAGACGGCAATACGGCGTCGGACCCCACCCCGCCGCGCAGGCAGCTGCCAGGGGTTCGGCGGCGCCCGTCGCGGCGCTCCCGACAGGATTTCTAGGTAGCGCCTAAATCTTCGAACGATGAGCGACCAGCAAACAGCCGAGGAGATCGAGGACGCGATCGCCGACGTCACCCATCCCGAGATCGACGCGACGCTGGTCGAACTCGGCATGATCGACGACGTGCGGGTCGAGGACGGCGAGCCCTCGATCGACGTGGCGATCCCGATGGCCGACATCCCGGACGCGATCAAGAAGATGCTCGCCGGGCGCCTGTTCGAACGCCTGCAGCCGCTCGGCGTCGAGCCCAGCATCCGGTTCGTCGTGATGGACGCCCGGACCCGCGAGCGGTTCTTCCAGATGGAGCAGGACAACTGGAAGGGACTGGAGGGCCAGGACGACGGACCGCCGGAGCCTCCCACCGGCGACGGCGGCGGTGGCAACGACGCCCCGTTCTGACCCGAGACCAGTATCGCCGTTCCGACTCGACATTTTGAGGCGGGTCCCGGCACATCGAAACCTCTCACTTTTTACGGCGACCGGCACATCGAAACTTTTCACTTTCCACGGTCGACCGGCACATCGAAACTT
>JAZKSB010000001.1:0-38106 GCA_036626315.1 Halobacteriales archaeon | reverse complement strand
GGGACGCGGTCGAGGGCATCTTCTTCCTGTGGAACCACGCGATCCACCTGTTCGCCCTGGTCGGTCCCGACTACAGCGATGCAGTCGCCGACACGGGCTTCGAACGTCTCGATCCGCTGGAGGGCGACGGGTACCTCGGCGCACTCGAAAACCAGCGAAAGCTCATGCAGGCGCTGGCGGAGCTGGGTGGCCGCGCCCCCCATCCGCTGGCGTTCATCCCGGGCGGGGTCGCAACCAATCCGGATGTCTCCACGGTAGAAACCGTCAAATCCCGCGTCAAGGAGGTCAGCAACTGGCTCGGACCGACCGAAGCGGTTCCGGAGGTCCTCGAGAACGTCCAGAACGGGGAGTTCGATCCGGACCTGGGCGAGGGGCTCCACGACGTCGTTTCGATCCTCGTGGCCGCCGCCAAGGAGGGTGCTGCCGGGCTGGGATCGGGCCCCAACCGCTACTACAGCAACGGGGTGTTCAGGGACCCGGAGTCCGGCGATCGAATCTTCAAGCGCGGCGTGTACCGTGACGGGTCCGTCGAACTGATGACGAAAGACGAGATCGTCGAGGGAATCACCGAACACACGGGGTACTCCTTCTACACCGACGACTCGGGCGGGAGCCCGACCGACGCGAAGCCACCGGAGCCGGATCCCCAGAAGAAAGAGGGAGACGCCTACTCGTGGGGGAAGGCCCCAAGGTTCGACGGCCAGTCGATGGAGGTCGGACCGCTCGCCAGGCTCGCCATCTCGGGGTACGACCCGTTCGACCTCCGGGCGAACCTGGGCGGCGGCCCGGCCGAGAGCAACACCCTCAACCGCCTCATCGCCCGTGCACAGGAGGCACTGATCGTCCGGGACCGGGTGCTCGATCTGCTGTCCGGGTTCGATCCGAGCGAACCGCTCATGACCGACTTCCCGACCGATTTCACCGGCACGGGGGTCGGCCTCTGGGAGCCGTCCCGGGGGACGCTCTCTCACTATATGGACGTCGAGGACGGGACGGTCGAGCGCTACCAGATAATCACGCCCACGATCTGGAACCTCGGACCACGGGACGACGAGGGCAACCCGTCGATCATCGAGGAGGGCATCGTCGGCGACGAGGTCGAAGACGTCGAGAACCCGCTGAACGTCATGCGGACCATCCGGTCGTTCGACCCCTGTCTGGCGTGTTCAGTCCACGTCGAGAGCCCAGAGGGCTCCTACGAGACGAAGGTCGAACCGGCGGGTGCCGCGATGACCGGCAACCCGGGTGAATGACCATGTCGACGCCGAGCGACGACGGGGACGAGCGACCCCGCCCCGACGGCGACTCCGGGGGACTCGTCCGGCGACTCCGGGAGTTCGTCCGGCTGGCGCGGACCGACCCTACCGAGACCGACGACCGCTACGGCCAGCTCGAGGACGCAGAAACCAGGTCGGTCGAGCGCCACGGGCTCTGGAACCGCGTGAACCACTGGGCGCAAGCAGTGCTGTTTTTCGTCCTCCTGTGGACGGGGCTGGCCATCTGGACCGGCAACTACGCCGTGCTCGAGTCGGGGATCTGGGGCGGCTACTCCGTCGCCTTCGGCCTGCACATCTGGGCCGGGATATTCACGCTGGCTGTCACCTTCGTCCTGTTCCCGTTCTACTACATCATCGTCGACGACCACAGCCAGCTGCTGGAGATCATCGACATCCAGGTCGGTACCGCCATCGCAAGCGCGTTCCTCGGACTGCGCGAGTACCTGCCGTACTACCACGAGGCTCGTCGGGCCTACGACGAGGACGACGAGGACTGGATGGCCCACCACCCCATGCAGAAGACGTTCTTCTGGTGGATCGGCATCTTCGTCGGCCTGCTCGCGCTGACCGGCTTCGGGATGTACCGGGCGATGCTGTCGGACCCGTCGTGGTGGATCGTCACCCTCGGGTTCATGGAGACGTGGTTCACGTTCGAACTGCTCAAGCAGGCCCACCTGCTGCTGACGTTCATCTCGGCGTCGATGGTCGCGTTCCACATCTACTTCGCCGTCATGCCCGGCAACTGGGACGTCCTGAAGTCGATGGTGTTCGGCGACCTGGAGGCGTACATCGTCCGCGGCGACGCAGCCGGGGAGCGATCGACGGTCGCCGACGGCGGCACGGACGAGGACGGGGGTGAGGGGGATGCCTGAGGGCGGGACCACCCGGACCGCGGTCGTCGGCATCGGTAACGCGATCATGAGCGACGACGGGGTCGGCGAGTCCGTCGTCAAGGCGCTACAGGAGCGGGAGCTGCCCGACGATGTCGACGCAACCCACGCCGGCACGACGGCATTCTTCGCGCTGGAGGCGATGGACGGCGCCGACCGCGCCGTCGTCGTCGACGCAGTCGCGACCGGCGATGCCCCTCCCGGGGCCGTCCACCGATACCGCTACCGGGACGGCGGCTTCGACGGCGCGACACCGGACGTGTTGATGCACGACTTCTCGTTGACGGACGCCCTGCAGGCGGGTCGCACCGCCTACGACCTGCCCGACGAGCTCGTCGTCGTCGGCGTCGAGCCGGCGACGACAGATCCGGGCGTCGAACTGAGCGACCCCGTCGCAGAGAGCGTGCCCGCGGTCGTCGACGCCGTCTTCGAGGAACTGACCACCGAAGACATTCCGGAGACACGGAGGACGAAAGCGTGAAAACGACTTGGTACTGCACCGATTGCGAGACCCAGCTCGAGAACGCGGAGATCGAGGACCACGAGGACGAGGGACACCACGTCCGGGGCGTGATGCAACCGGAACGGCTCATCGGGAACAACCCCTGGAACATCACCGTTCGCGACGAGAGCCAGGAGGGTGGATGATGTGTCTCGGCATCCCGGGCGAGATCGTCGAGATCGACGGCATGGAGGCCCGAGCTGAGTTCTGGGACGTCGAGAAGACCGTCCGGCTGGACATCGTCGGCGAGGACGTCGAGAGGGGCGACTACGTCCTCAACCACGCCGGCTTCGCCATCCGGAAGATTCCCGACGACCAGGTCGAGGAGACCATCGAGATCTACGAGTCGTTCCTGGAAGGCGACGAAGACGAGGTGCTCGAGGAGATCGGAGCCGAAAACAACCGGCTCGGCATTCAGCGGACGGATAAAAGCGGCGGCACCCGGCCCGTCGGTCCGACCGGCGGAATGCCGGGGCCAAGAGGTAGCGAGCCCGACCAGAGCACCGGGACGAAGGAAGCCGACGATGGCGAGTGAGAGCGACAGTCTCCAGTTTCGGGACCCGGAGACGGCACGCCAACTGTCCGACCGGCTCGAGGTGCTGATGGACGACGTCGACGGTCGGGTGGACGTGATGCACGTCTGTGGTAGCCACGAACAGGCCATCGCGAAGTACGGGCTTCGAAGTGTTCTGCCCGACGGGCTCTCGGTCCGCATGGGGCCGGGGTGTCCGGTCTGCGTGACGAACATGCCCGAGGTCGACGAGGCGGTCGCGCTCGCGGAGGACGGCAAGGTCGTGGCAACCTACGGCGACATGTTCCAGGTCCCCGGCACTGCTCGAAGCCTCGCGGACGCGAAAGCCGGGGGGGCCCGCGTCGAAGTCGTCTACAGCGCCAGCGAGGCCGTCGAACTGGCTCGCGAGGAGCCCGACGAGGAGGTCGTCTTCTTCGCGACGGGGTTCGAGACGACCGCCGCGCCGACCGCGGCCGTGCTCGTCGACGACCCACCGGCGAACTTCTCGGTACTGTCGGCCCACAAGTACGTCCCGCCGGCGATGGAGGTCGTCGCGGAGATGCCCGACACCGACATCGACGGGTTCCTGGCGGCGGGCCACGCTGCGACCATCACCGGCTACGGGCTGTTCGAGGAGTTCGTCGAGAACTACGAACTCCCCGTCGTCGTCGGGGGGTTCGAGCCACTAGACATCCTGTTCGGCCTCGAACGCCTCCTAGAGTTTCACGTCGACGGCGAGGCGAGGCTGGCGAACGCATACCCACGGGTCGTCTCGGAGGCAGGTAACGTCGAGGCCAAGGAGCGCCTCTGGGAGGTCTTCGAGGCCGAAAGCGGGGAGTGGCGCGGGATCGCCGAGATTCCCGACGCGAACCTCGTGTTGCGCGAGGAGTTCGCGGCACACGACGCCCGCAAGCGGTTCGAGATCGAGCCCGACGTCGACGGCGGAGACCCCCTGACGGACCGGTGCATCTGCGGGGACATCATGGCCGGGCAGGCCGATCCCGACGAGTGCGACCTGTTCGGCGAGGAGTGCACCCCGAGCAACCCGGTGGGCGCCTGCATGGTTTCGAGCGAGGGGACCTGCAAGATCTGGCACGAATACGGCGGCCACCCGGACCTGTGACCATGAACGACACCGACGGATCGGAGAGCGGGACCGACGCGGAAACGGACCGGACGGCCGGCGAGGTCGTTACGACCGCCCACGGCAGCGGCGGCGCGAAGATGCGGGAACTGGTCGAGTCGCTGGTCGTCGACCGATTCCCCGGAAACGGCGACGCCGACGTGGGGCTTTCCGCGCTCGACGACGGGGCCGTTCTGCCGGTCGACGACGAGCGATCGATGGCCCTCACGACCGACAGTCACGTCGTCACCCCGCCGGAGTTCCCCGGCGGCGACATCGGCCGCCTGGCGGTCGCCGGCACCGTCAACGATCTGGCGGTAATGGGTGCGACCGAGCCGGCGGCAATGACGTTCTCGCTGATCGTCGAGGAAGGCATCGCCGTCTCGTTCCTCGACCGGATCACCGAATCCGTCCGGGGGACCTGCGGGGCCGCGGGCTGTGACGTCGTCGCAGGCGACACGAAGGTGATGGGGAACGGCGAACTCGACGGGATCGCCGTCAACACCGCCGGCGTTGGCCTCATTCCCCGCCATTCGCACGTCCCCGACGCTGGGCTCTGCCCGGGGGACCGCATCCTCGTGTCGGGCACTCTCGGCGACCACGGCATCGCGCTACTCTCGGCCCGAGAGGGGTTCGACTTCGAGGGCGGCCTGGAGAGCGACGTCGCGCCGGTCAACGGCCTTGTCCGGGCGGCGCTTGACGCCGGGGAGGTGACCGCCATGAAGGACCCGACGCGGGGCGGGTTCGCGACCGCGATAAACGAGATGGCCGCGAAAGCGAATGTCGGCGTCGAACTCGACGAGCGGCAGCTACCGGTCGACGGCAGCGTCGCCGCCGCGGGCGAGGTCCTGGGCATCGAGCCCCTCGACGTCGCCAACGAGGGCAAGGTCGTGTTCGGCGTCGACGACGACGACGCCGAGGCCGTGCTCGCGGCCATGCGCGAACACCCCCTGGGGAGCGAAGCCGCCATCGTCGGAAAGGCCACCGAGGACCACGCCGGGCGCGTCGTGCTGGACACCGGAATCGGTCGGCGATACCTGAGCGAACCCGACGGCGAACAGCTCCCACGGATCTGCTGACATGCACGAACTCAGCGTCGCACAGGAGTTGGTCGAACGGGCCGTCGAGGCCGCGGCGGACCACGACGCTGCTCGCATCGACGAGCTCACCCTGGCCGTCGGTCGGGCGACACACCTCAACCCGGACCAGCTCGTGTTCTGTGTTCGCACCGTCGCGGAGGGGACTCCAGCGGCGGACGCCACCGTCGAGGTCGAGATGGTCACCCCGTGTGCACGGTGTGACTGCGGCTGGACGGGCGAGCCGGAAACCCTCGACGACGCCGCCGTGTTCGTTCCGGACCCGCTCTGTCCGTCCTGTGGCGATCGCGTGGAACTGATCCGCGGCCGTGGCTGCCGGCTCGAACGCATCGACGTGCCGGCAGCCGCGACCGCCGAACCGACCGACACCACACCCGGAGACGCAGAATGATCCACCAGCCGTCACGCCAGATCGTACCGACCCTTGACCACGGCCCCGTCGACCTCCGGGCGGTGCTGTCGCGCCTGTTCGGGCGCGTCGCCGCCCGGGACGAGAGGGGGGGTCCGTTCCGGACCCACCGAACCGGCCACGACCACGACCACGGCGACGAGAGCGTCGCAGTCGATGCCGGGGAAGGGGACGTACTCGCCGCCTACCGCCAGCAGGCCGGGGAACTGCACGACCGGCTCGTCCACGAGGAGGGGATCTTCGTCGCGGAACTGCTAGGCGCCACCGGCAGCGGCAAGACCAGGCTCATCGAACGGCTCCTCGAACGGGGGCCGGACGGGGAACGGGTCGGGGTGATCGTGGGCGACGTGGCCGGCGAGGACGACGCCGAGCGCCTCCGCAAACACGGCGTCGCCGTCACCACGATCAACACGGGCAAGGAGTGCCACCTCGACCCCGGCCTGGTGGAGGGGGCGCTGGACGCGTTCGACCTCGGCGACCTCGACCGGCTCTACCTGGAGAACGTCGGCAACATGGTCTGTCCGGCGGACTTCCCGCTGGGCGCCCAGGCCCGGGTCCTGGTCGTCTCGACCACCGAGGGCGACGACGTGGTCCGGAAACATCCGCTGCTGTTCCAGGCCTGTGACGCCGCGGTCGTGAACAAGGTCGACATCGCGGAAGCGGTCGACGCGGACGTCGGCCGGATGATCGACGACGTGGCCGACATCGCTCCGGAGATGACGGTGTTCCGGACGAGCGCAAAGACCGGCGCTGGGGTGGCGGACCTCGCGGCGTTTCTCGCCGACCGTCGCGAGCGGGGGCACGTCCACGCCGACCACGTCAGGGACGCGACTGCGACGACGGACGACGCATAAACCCCGGCGATGGCAGGACTATCCGACGACGCTCCCGGGGAGTCAGATTCAGTTCGCGCGGAGGTGCGCGTCGACGGCGTCGTGCAGGGGGTCGGCTTCCGACCGTTCGTCTACCGGACCGCGGTCGCGCGGGACCTCACCGGCCGGGTGAAGAATCTCGGCGACGCCGGCGTGGCGATCACCCTGGAGGGCGACCCCGAGGCGGTCGACGGGTTCCTCACCGAACTTCGGACGGACCCGCCGCCGCTCGCCCGCATCGAGTCGGTCGACGTCGAGCGGGGCGACCCGGAGGGCTACGAGGAGTTCGAGATCGTCCGCTCGGCGTCGGCCGAGGGCGGGTCCGGAACCATCCCCCCGGACACCGGGATGTGCGGCGCCTGCCTGGCGGACATGCGCGACCCCGACTCGCGGTACCACGGCTACTGGGCGACCGCCTGCGTCGACTGCGGTCCCCGCTTTACGGTCATCCGGGACCTGCCCTACGACCGGCCGCGCACCTCGATGGACGAGTTCCCGATGTGCGACGACTGCCGCGGAGAGTACGAGGACCCCGCCGACCGGCGCTACCACGCCCAGACCATCGCCTGCCCGGAGTGCGGGCCGACGCTGACGCTTCTGGACCCCGGCGGCGAGCAACTCGCGACCCGCCGGGACGCGATCCGGGAAACCGGCGAGCGTCTGGCGGGCGGCGACATCGTCGCCGTCAAAGGGGTCGGCGGATCCCACTTGGCCGCCGACGCGACCGACCCCGAGGTCGTCGCGAGGCTCCGGGATCGGACGGGCCGCCCGGCGAAGCCGTTCGCCGTGATGGCGCCGGACGTCGCCGCCGTGGAGTCATTCGCCGCCGTCTCCGGGACCGAGCACGAGCACCTCACCGACGTCCGCCGGCCCATCATGCTGCTGGAGACTGACGGCGACCGGCCCTGGCTCGACGCCGTGGCCCCGGGGTTACACACCGTCGGCGTCATGCTTCCCTATTCGGGGCTGCACCACCTCCTGTTCGACCACGTCGACGGGCCGCTCGTGATGACCAGCGCGAATCTGCCCGGCCGTCCGATGGCGACGACCGAGGCAACGATCCTGGACCGCCTGGGTGGCGTGGTCGACGCCGCACTCGTCCACGACCGGGAAATCGTCGCCCGCGCCGACGACAGCGTCGCCCGGGTGATCGCCGGCGGGCGGCGGTTCGTCCGGCGCTCCCGCGGGTGGGTCCCCGAGTCGCTGCCCCGGACGGGCGGCGAGGGGGCGCCGGAGGTCGTCGCGGTCGGTCCGGAGTTCGACGTGACGGTGGCGCTGGCCCGCGACGGCGAGGTGATCCACTCCCAGTACGTCGGCGACGTCGACGGCCCGGAGACGCTGTCGTTCCACCGGACGGCCCGCGAGCACCTCGCGGACGTCACCGGCGCCGACCCGGCAGTCGTCGCCTGCGACCTGCACCCCGGCTTCGAGACGACCGGGGAGGCCGAGCGACTGGCCGACCGGGGACTCGACGGACCGGAAGCGGTCCAGCACCACCACGCCCACGCCGCGAGTTTGCTGGCCGAACACGGTCGGGAGCGCGCAGTCGTCGTCGCCGCCGACGGCACCGGCTACGGGCCAGACGGCACCGTCTGGGGCGGCGAGGTGCTCGACGCCGGACTGGCCGACTACGAGCGGGTGGGTGGACTCGACACCTTCCGACTCCCGGGCGGGGAAGCCGCCATCGAGCGACCGGCCCGCATTCTCGCGAGCCTGCTCGACGACCCCGACCGGATCGACGACCTGCTGGTCGAACGCGAGGTGGTCGACGGCGCCGACGACGCGGCGGTCGTCCGGCGACAACTCGACCGCGGCGTGAACAGTCCGCGGACCTCCAGCGCCGGCCGGTTCCTGGACGCGACGAGTGCGCTCCTCGGCGTCGCCACCGAGCGCTCCTACGAGGGCGAGCCGGCGATGCGCCTGGAAGCGGCGGCTGCCGAGGGGACCCCCATCGAGTACGATGTGCCGTTCGCGACCCGGGACGGCGAGCGGGTCGTCGACGTTGCGGACCTCGCACGGGACCTCGCCGACCTCGCCGACGACAGTCCCGCCGCCGACGTCGCCGCGACCGCCCAGCGCGCGCTGGCCGACGGCCTGGCCGAGATCGCCGTCGAGACCGCCGATACCCGCGGCATCGAGACGGTCGGGTTCTCCGGCGGCGTCGCCTACAACGACGCCATCACCCGACGCCTGCGCGAGCGAGTCCGGGCGGCGGGTCTGGAGTTTCTCGGCCACGACCAGGTCCCGCCGGGGGACGGCGGGGTCTCCTACGGGCAGGCAGTCGTCGCGTCAGCGCGGCTGGCGGACGGGAACTGACCGCGGGGCACCGACCCGATCGGGAGCGTTCCCGCGCGCCACGGACGGCACTCCGGCGGTACTCGTAAAGCCCGCTCGGCCCAACGGTTGGTATGCCCAAATCGGCGCCCTTCGAGGAACACACCGACCGATACGACGCATGGTTCGACCACTTCGAGCCGGTCTACCGCTCGGAACTGGACGCCCTGGAACGACTGGTTCCCGAGGCGGGCCTGGGCGTCGAACTCGGCGTTGGCAGCGGACAGTTCGCGGAGCCGCTGGGCATCGAGGTGGGGGTCGACCCCGCAAAGGCGATGCTCGAACGCGCCCGCGCCCGGGACATCGACGTGGTCCGGGGCGTCGCGGAGGAACTCCCGTTCGCTGACGGCGCGTTCGACACCGCGCTGATGGTCACGACAGTCTGCTTCGTCGACGACATCACGCGGTCGCTCCGGGAGGCCCGCCGGGTGCTGGCCCCCGACGGCGCGCTGGTGATGGGTTACATCGACCGGGAGAGCCCCGTCGGCCGAATCTACCAGGAGAACAAGGACGAAAACCCGTTCTACCGGGACGCGACGTTCGTCTCGACGGACGAACTGGTCGATCAACTGGAGGCCGCCGGCTTCGAGGAGTTCGAGTTCGTCCAGACGGTCTTCGAGTGGATCGAGGAGATAGACGAGCCGGAACCCGTCGAGGACGGCTACGGCGACGGGTCGTTCGTCGGCATCAGGGCGACCCTATAGCGACGCCCCCGAACGCAGGCGGGATCACACGAGCACGACGACGAACAGCACTCCGACCGCCGAGACTGTCACGAGGACGACCGTCACGAGGCGCGCGAGTTGCCGGGTCCCGAGCAGCCACGCCAGCCCCGCTTTCACGAGCGTGTTCGCGACGGCACCGACGACGATGCCCGTCGACGCGACGCCGGCAGATATCTCGCCCTCGGCGGCGAGCCGGCTCAGCGTAAGCGTGATCGCGTCGACGTCGGCCAGCCCGGAGACGAACGCCGTCGCGTACACCCCCGAGGCCCCGAGCCAGGCGTTGGCGTACTCCGAGACCAGCAGTACGACGGCGAACACCGCCCCGAAAAACAGCGCCGGGCGCAGGCGGAACGGGTTCTGGACGGGGGGTTCGACGCGCTCGGCGGCGGCCGCACGCCAGTAGACGACCGCCGCGACGGCGGCGCCGAACAGCGTCATCGCCCCCAGCGGCACCGCCACCAGCGGCAACAGCGACCGGTTGACGACCGCGACCTCCACGAGCGCCCGGGGGAACATCACGATGGAGGCGACGACCGTCGCGAACGCGGACACCCGGTACAGCGACGGCGTCTCCTCGGATCGTTCGGCCATCGAGACCGTCGTCGCCGTCGAGGAGACGAACCCGCCGAGCACGCCCGTCAGCGCGATGCCCCGCCGGGCGCCGACGGTCCGGCTCAGGGCATAGGCCACGAAACTGAGCCCGGTGACGAACACGACCATGAGCCAGACGAACCGCGGGTTGAGCCCCAGCAGCGGCTCGAGTTTGCGGTCGGGCAACACCGGGAGCACGACCAGCACGACGATGATGAACTTCACCGAGGCACGGCGCTCGGAGTCGTCGATGCGGTCCGCGAACGTATGGATCGGGTCCTTCGCCGACAGCAGCGCGGTGACGGCGCCGCCAACGATGATTGCCACGATTGCGCCCCGTTCGGAGTGGGCCGCAAGCGCCCCGAGGACGACCACGAGCAGCGCCGCCGTCAGCGTCGTGAGTCCGATGTCCCGCTCCAGGTACACCTTCCCGGCGTAGGCCACCGTCAGCGGGACCGCGACCGCGACCACCGCGACGGGGAGCAGCGACGGGAAAAACGCCTGCACGAGCGCGCCCAGCAGGGCAAACAGCGGGAACGTCCGGCTCCCGGCGAAGGTGCCCCCGGACTCGCTCTGCTCGCGCTCCATGCCGACGAGCGCGCCGATGCCGAACGCGATGGCGACACGCAACACCAGCACGCTCAGCGAATCCGCGACGGGGTCGACCATGCGTTCGGTATTCGGGGCCGTGGTTCCTCAACCTTCGGGACGGGGGCGCCCGGACGGAGCCCACCGGCCGGATCGACCCCCGGTTTTTCCGTTCCGGCGCCCCTACCCCCACCGGAGGGCGAAAACCAATGGAACTGACGAGCCCGGCGTTCTCGGACGGCGACCCGATACCCGAGCAGTACGGCTACACGGAGGCGAACGTGAACCCACCGCTTGACGTCGACGGCGTCCCCGACGGGGCCGTCTCGCTCGTGCTGGTGATGGACGACCCCGACGCCGTCGAACCCGCCGAAAAGGTGTGGGATCACTGGGTGGTCTGGAACGTCGACCCGAACACGAGCCGGATCCCCGAGGACTGGAGCGCGACGGGGGCGACGGAGGGACGGAACGACTACGACGAGCGCGGCTACGGCGGCCCGAACCCGCCGGACCGGCCCCACACCTACCGGTTCCGGCTGTACGCGCTCGACGCCGAGCCCGCAATCGAGGCGGGCGCGACGAAAGACGACCTGCAGGCCGCGATGGAGGGCCACGTCCTCGCGGAGTCCGAGTTGACCGGGACCTACGCGCCCTGAACCGGTCGGCGGGTCGGCTCACTCCAGATACGCCATCGCCTCCTCGTCGGTGACCTGGCCGAACCGCCGGTAGAACTGCCCGACCCCCCGGAAGTTGCGCGGCGTCTCTAAACAGACCACCTCGTCGGCCACTTCCCCGAGTTCATCGACGGTGTCCGGCGGACCGACCGGCACCGCGACGACGACCCGCTCGGCGCCCCCGTTTCGGACCTGCGTCAGGCAGGCCCGCATCGTCGATCCGGTCGCCACGCCGTCGTCGACGACGACCACCGTCTTGCCGGCCACGTCCGGCGGCGTCCCCTCGCCGCGGTAGCGTTCGAGTTTCTCGCGGGCCGCCGCCGCGACGGTGTCGCGCTCGCGCTCGAAGTACTCCTCGTCGGCCCCCGTCTGGCGGATGGCCCGCTCGTTGCGCCAGAGGCTGCCGTCGCTGGCGACGGCGCCGATGGCGTACTCCTGGTTGCCGGGTGCGCCGACTTTCTTCGCGACGACGACGTCCAGCGGCGCGTCGAGGCCGTCTGCGACCGCCCGCCCCAGCGGAAGCGCCCCCCGCGGAATCGCCAGCACGAGGTCCGCCTCGACCCCCCGATCGCGGAGTTCGGCGGCGAGCCGTTCCCCGGCGTCCGTACGGTCCTCGAAGGGTGGCGAACTGAACATCTCTACGGGGACGTTCGGTCCGCCGGGGCTTGTACTGTGTGGGACGTTCCCAACCCCCCGGAACCGGGACAGTCGAGATGAACGCGGGTCGCCTCGGTTCGTCCACGACCGACGATCGGGAGACGTTCGTCTCCATCCCCACCGACCGGCCGCGAGGGAGGGGACGACCGCGGTGCCGTCTGCCTGCTCCGGTAGGTCTATCCGCTCCCCTCCCGGAGCATCTCGGCGAAGGGGTCGGGCATCTCGGTCGCTTCGATGGCGGTCGCCGCCCGCTCGACGTCGTACTCGACCCGGCGGAACTCAACCGAGAGCTCGTCGCCCTCCGCAGCCAGGACTACGTACCCCGCCCGGGGGTCGCCGTCCTTGGGTTTGCCGACGCTGCCGGCGTTGACCACGTGACCGCCGTCGGGGAGTTCCTTGTGGTACGGCAGGTGTGTGTGGCCACAGACGAGCACGTCCGCCTCGACGGCGTCGAGCAGGCGCTGGAAACTCGCATCCGGCCGGTCCTCGTAGAGGTACTCGTTGACCCGGCGGGGGCTGCCGTGGACGAGCACGACCCGCAGGTCCCCGAGCTCGAGTTCGATCCGCTCGGGGAGGTCCCGGAGGTACGCGCGGTTCTCGTCGGTGATGGCCTCGTTCGTCCAGGCGATCGAACGGTCCCCGCGTCGCTGCTCTGCCTCGGTCTCGTAGGCACAGCCACAGTCGTCGCTATTCGCGCCGACGCCGACGTCGTAGTTGCCCACTATCGTCGGGATCGACCGGTCGCGGACGAACTCGACTACCTCGTTGGGAAAGGTCCCGTACCCGACCAGATCCCCGAGACAGTATCGGTCCGTCTCCGGCCAGCGCTCGTCCACGTCGGCGAACACGGCCTCCAGGGCAGGGAAATTGCCGTGAATGTCACCGAAGACGACCGCCCGGTCCTGTTCAGTCATGCAACGTCGTCACGGCCAGTCGGCAATAAGATTCGCTATGTGGACTATATAGACCGCCACCCAACAGCATGGAGGCATACCAACCCAGGCTCGACCGCATGGAGGCATACCAACCCAGGCTCGACCGCGTGAGGACAAGGCCACCCGGCCCCGACCGCCGTGCAGGAACCTGACGCCCGACCCCCTGGCGGCCGTCCCGGAAGTTCCCCTCCGAACGTTGAGAACTACCACCATGATTCATGCAGCGAGGCAGCGATACTCCAAACGCAATGAACTTCGACGAGTTCACGGGGACGATCCAGCACCGACTGGAGCTTCCGGGAACCGGGGAGGCGGTCCGGGGCATCCGGGCGACGCTGATGACGCTGGGGCAGCGCATCCCGGAGGGCAACGCCGAGGACCTGGCCGGGTCGCTTCCGATGGAGATCCGGTGGTATCTGACCGGCGCCGTCGGCGAGCACGGCCAGCGGTTCGACTGGTCGGAGTTCGTCTCCCGGGTGAGCGAGATCGAGGGGGAGGGCGTCGACCCGTCCGACGCGGCCTACCACGCACGGATCGTCGTCAGCCTGCTCGAGGAGACCGTGCCGGCGTCGGACTTCCGGCAACTCCGCGACCAGTTGCCGGAAAGCGAGGACGACGAGAACTGGCGGAAACTGTTCGAGGTGGTCGACGAGGGCGGGTGGACGGACGCCAGGGAGGCCGCGACCGGCGGCGGCCCCCAGCCCGAGGAGTGAGCGGGATGTCGAAGGCGACCTTCGAGGTGTACCAGGACCGCGCGGACAAGTGGCGATGGCGGCTCGTCCACGACAACGGCAACATCATCGCCGACGGGGGCGAGGGGTACGCGACCCGCCAGAAGTGCGAGCAGGGCATCGCGAGCGTCAAGGAAAACGCCGGCGACGCGGAAATAAAGCAGGTCGATAACCCGACTCCCCGGGAGTAGGAAATCGGCGACTCGTCTCCGCGGGGTAGCCCCCGCGATCCACGGCGGAGGAACCGACCGGGAAGAGCCACCACCGGGGAACGAGTGCGGGATTCGGAGAGGACGCCGTTTCCGGGGAGGCAGTGGCCCATTCCTCTTTAGCAACCGATATACGTCCAGCGGATCCAGTAGCCGTCAATGCTGCACGGAGAGGCGTCCGGGCTGCTCGCCGGGGCCGTCGCGCTGGGGGCGATCCACGGCGTCGAACCGGGACACGGCTGGCCGGTGGCCGCCTCCTACGCGCTGGAGCGGCGCCGCCCGTGGCTGTACGGGTTCGCGTCGTCGCTGATCCTGGGCGTCGGTCACCTGGTCAGCAGCATCGCGATGGTCGGGGCGTTCTTCTTCGCGAAGTCGTACTTCCGGCTCACGGAGGTCAACGAGCCGATCACACTCGGCCCCGCGGAGGTCGGGGCGGTCGCAGTCGGTCCCGTCGAGGTCGGTGGGCCGGTCAGCGTCGTCGCCGGCGTCGTCCTCATCGGGCTGGCAGTCCGGGAGTATCGCCACGGCCACAGCCACGCTTACGGTTCCGCGGAGGAAGACCACGGACACGGCCACAGCCACGCGGACGAGGACCACGCCCACGGAAACGAGGACCCCGGCCATGCCCACTCAGGGGATGACCACCACCACGTCGAGCACGCCGACGGGGGCGACCACTCACAAGAAGACGGCGGCGTGCGGACCATCGACAGGGGCGACCGGCCCGACGACGGAGGGCTACTCGCTCGGCTGAAAGCCCACCTCCCGCTCGTCGGCGGGGACGCCCACGACCACGGCAGCATGGACGACGCGACCGACCGCGGGCTCTGGGGCATCGCGTGGTTCGCGTTCCTGCTCGGGTTCGCCCACGAGGAGGAGTTCGAGATCATCGCGCTCTGTGCCGGGTCCAGCCACTGCCTGGAACTGATGACCGCCTACGCGCTGACCGTCGTGGTCGGCATCGTCGGGCTGACGATGCTGCTGCTGGCGGGGTATCATCGGTTCGAGGACCGCGTCGAAGCCTACGCGGGATATCTGCCGGCGTTCTCGGCGGCGGTGTTGACCGCGATGGGGATAGGGTTCGTGACCGGGGTGTTCTGACGCCGGGGCGGCGCCGCCCGGTCAGTGGGTGACCTCCTGGGCGTCCTCGTACTTCTCCTCGAACTCCCGGATGAGCTGGCCCATCTTGGCATACCAGTCGTTCAGGAGCCGTTGCATGTCGTCGACGATCTGTTCGGTGTCCGCCGTCGAGTAGACGTGGTAGTACCCGCCCTGGTCGTAGTTGATCTGTTCCTCCTCGACGATGCCCGCCTGGAGCAGGCGTTTGAGCGCCCGGTAGACCGTCGACCGCTCCCGGTCGACTCGCTCGGCGAGTTCGTCGACGGTCAGGGGCTCGTCGGCCTCGACCAGTTCCTCGAAGCAGGTGCGGTCGAGCCCCTTGAGCCCGTGGAGACACTCCAGCAACCCCTCGCATTTCATGTCGCTGCGGAGGTACTCCACCATCGATTTCCGCATGTTCGGCAGTAGAAGGCGCCCGATTAAAAGAGTTTGTACGGTTCTTACAATACTACACTCGACTCCAGAAGCGAGAACTGGGGGCGGCGGAAGCGGCGACTGGATGGCAGCGAAAGCGACGGCTGGGGGCGGCGGAAGCGGCGACTGGATGGCAGCGAAAGCGACGGCTGGGGGCGGCGGAAGCGGCGACTGGGCCGACAGCGGGGACGACGGGAGGGGCGACGACAGGGAAACGCCGCTGCGGGTCCGGTGAGTCCGCCGCCGGTCAGTCCGCCGGCGACGGGGTCGTCTCCGCGTCGGTGCTGCGCGAGCGCCAGTACCCCTGGGCGTAGGCGCCGAGAAACATCCCGGCCAGCGCCCACAGGATAAAGTAGTTGCCGATGCCGAGGCTGGCGTAGGCGGCGCCGGGACAGATGCCAGACAGGCCCCAGCCCGCACCGAAGATGGCGCCGCCAAGGACGACATTGCGGTCGAACGACTTCAGCCGGCGCTCGTAGGCACGCCCCGTGACCGGCGCCCGGTCGCCGAACCGAGTCGCCAGCGCGAACGTCGTCCCGGTGACGGCGGCGGCCCCGCCCATCACGAGCAGGAGGCCGAAGTCGTCGAGCTGGAGAAACCGCAGGACGACCTCCGGGCGGGCCATCTCGCTGATCCCCAGACCGGCCCCGAAGAGGAGGCCACCGACGAGCACGACGGGGGCAAACAGCGGGTGCCGATCCGACTTGCCTCCGGACGGGACCGGCCCCGGCCCGTCGCCACTCATGGGGCCACTCCCGCCGCGCTCACCAGTCCGGCGGTCGCGACCGCCACCAGCAGGAACGTCGCGACGTTGACGAGCGACGTCCGGGAGGCCGACCCGACCCCGCAGACGCCGTGGCCGGACGTACAGCCCTTTCCGAGGCGGGTGCCCACGCCGACGAGGACGCCGCCGGCCAGCAGCCGCCACCACTGCACCTCCGTCGTCCAGGGGGTGGGATCGACTGCGAGTCGGTAGGCGGCGGCCCCGGCGACAATGCCGACCGTGAAAAGCACCCGCCAGTCCCGGGAGGCGACGTACTTCGTCCGGTTGAACCGGGAGACGTCGGAGACGTACGACAGCGTCGACTCCAGGAACGTGCTCGCCCCGGTGATGATGCCGGTCGCGAGATAGATCGTCGCAACGCCCAGGCCGATCAACAGTCCGCCGAGGGCGTAGTGGACGACGCCGTGGGGAAACAGCGTCTCGAACACGCTAGTCCCCCGTCATCGCGTCCTGGCTGGCGGCACAGTTGTTGGGTCCCAGCTCCAGCTGGAACGCCTCCGCATCGTCGACGGACGCCTGGCCGAGGTTCGTGGCGATGATCTCCCGGTAGTTGGCCGGCTGCGGCGGCATGTCCGACAGGATCAGGTCGACGAACTCCGCCTCGTCCATCGACAGCGCGGCCATCCGCTCGCGGAGTTCGCCCAGCGTCGCGGTGTAGGTGCCGTCCGCCGCCGGGTCGGTAGCGTCGCTGAAGTGGCCGGGCGCGACCACCACGTCGTCGGGCAGCGAAAGCACCGTCTCCTGGAGGCTCTCGTACAGCATCCTCGCGGCCGCCGGTGCGCCGTCGTCGCCCTCCTCCAGGTCCGGACGGGCCACGCTCTCGACGAACAGGCCGTCGCCGGTCAGGAGGGCGCTCTCCCCGACGAGGTAGGAGGTCATCCCGGTCGTGTGGCCGGGCGTATGAACCGCCTCGACGGTGACCTCGCCGACCGAGAGCGTCTCGCCGTCCCTGACGATCGTCAGTTCGTCGGCGGAGGTGATCCCCCGGTCGACCGCCGGCGCCGGGACGACGCCCTCGACGCCGCGGTCCTCGAGCCCCCGCACGCCGGAGACGTGGTCGGCGTGGACGTGTGTGTCGACGGCGTACACTAGGTCGATCCCAAGGTCGGCGGCGTCCTCGATGTACCGGTCGGCGAAGTGACGCAGCGGGTCGAAGACGGCCCCGCGCTCGCCGTCGTGGACGAGATAGCCCAGACAGCCGCTGGAGGGGCGGCGGTACTGCACCAGCGTTCCCGGTCCGTCGTAGCGCCGTACCTCCGCGGCCTCGTAGAGTTCGGCCCATCCCTCCATCCCGTCTTCGAGGTGGGTGGCGTCGTACCCCATCTCGTTCAGTTCGGCGGCGATGGCCTCGCTCGAGATGCCCTTCGCACAGAGCACGACCACCTGACGGTCGTCAGGCACGGCCGCCAGGGCGGTCTCGACGTCGCCCTCGGTCAACTCGTCGCCGGGAAGGTTGACGACCTCGGCGGACAAGCCGTCGATGTGCCACTCCTCGAAGTCGCCGGCTTCCCGCACGTCGAGGACGAACACCGGTTCGCCCCGGTCGATGCGTGCCTTCAGGGTCGCTGCGTCGATCGCAGGCGCGGATCTCGCCTGTTCGGTGGACGGATCGTCGGACATCAGTTGCCCGTTGGTATTCGTGGAGAGGAAATAAGACTTTCCGTAGTATTTTTTGTATTGTGCAATAATCCGATTTTGGATGAATGGAACTCATCCTCCAGAACGCGGTATCTGATTTTCAAACTGTGAAATCCCGACGGCTGAACGGTATCGAATCCACCGTGTGGGAGAGCGATATTGCGAGTTCTGACATTTCCACCGGGCGGTCAGGCGGGTCCCACGGGGCGGCTTCCGCAGCGGAAGCGGGGGAGGCCCGGTCACCAGGCCGGGCGCGCTATCGGGCGAACGGAACGTGTGACTTTTTAAGACGTGGCGCCGAACCATCCTGCAACATGTTCAAGGCGATCGTCAGCGCGGAGACGCTGGGGGCGGCGCTGGACTCCGTGAGCGTGCTGGTCGACGAATGCAAGATCCACTTCGACGAGGACGGGATGCACGTCCGGGCGGTCGATCCGGCCAACGTGGGGATGGTCGATCTGGATCTCTCGGCGTCGGCGTTCGAATCCTACGAGGCCGACGGCGAACTGGTCGGGGTCAACCTCGCCCGCCTGGAGGACATCGCCGGGATGGCCGACAAGGGTCAGCTCGTCCAGATGGAACTCGAAGTCGAGACCCGCAAACTCCACATCCAGATCGACGGCCTGGAGTACACGCTCGCGCTCATCGACCCCGACAGCATCCGGGAGGAGCCCGACATCCCCGACCTGGACCTGCCGGCCCGCATCGTCCTGGAGGGCCGGGACATCGACCGGGCGGTCACCGCCGCCGACATGGTGTCCGACCACATCGCGCTGGGGGTCGACGAGGACGCAGAACTGTTCTACGTCGACGCCGAGGGCGACACCGACGACGTCCACTTCGAACTCGGCACCGCCGACCTCATCGACCTGACCGCCGGGGGCGCCCACTCGCTGTACAGCCTCGACTATCTGAAGGACATGAACAAGGCCATCCCGAAGGACGCGGAGGTCGCCATGGAACTCGGCGAGGACTTCCCAGTGAAGATGCACTTCGACATCGCGGAGGCCCAGGGCAACGTCACCTACATGCTGGCGCCGCGGATCCAGAACGAGTAGATCCGCCACACCGGTCGTTCGCCTCGGGCGTTCTTTCCCCGACCGTCCCGCCGTCCCCTCATCTGTCCATCGTATCCAATTCGTCCCCAACCCGATCTACTCGATTCCAGCTCGTCCCATTCCATCCCACCCCGTTCCATCCCATCCCGCGGTAGCCCCGGCCACCCCACCACATTCCACCCCACCACATCCAATCTCAACACATTTCACCCCATCCCGCCCCGGTTCCCGGGACCGTCGATCGGCGAACCGGATCCGCCGGCGCTCGACGAACCCGATCCGCCTGCCGTTCCCCCCACCCGGTGACGGGTCGTGTCGTCAGGCGCTCCTGCCCACATGACGCCGTCGGGGGCCCCTGCCCGCACGATGTCTACGGGCGCTCCTGCCGGTTGAGGAATCTTTTCGGGCGTCCGTACCCGTGATTCCTACATGGACGTCCTGGAGGCGCTGGCGCCCGGCGGTGGCCTCGTCGCCGTCGTCGGCGCCGGCGGCAAGAAGTCGACGCTGTACGCGCTCGCCGACCGCATCGACCGGGCGATCGTAACCGCGACGGTCCGCATCCCGATCTTCGATTCGGAGGTCGCGACCGTCGAGGTGACGCCGGAGCCGGTCGCGGCGCTGCGGGCCGCCGGGGTCGACGACTGGCCGCTGGGCCTCGTTCCCGAGCGTGAGCGGTCGGACCGCTATCTCGGCTACGACCCCGCAGTCGTCGACGACGTCGCCGCCGCCGGCGTCGCCGACGCGGTGCTTGTAAAGGCAGACGGCGCCCGGATGCGGGAGTTCAAGGCCCCCGACGAGCGCGAGCCAGAGGTGCCCGCCCGCTCGGACGTCGTCGTCCCCGTCGCGAGCGTCCACGCCGTCGGTCGCCCGCTCGACGAGGAGACGATCCACCGCCCCGCCAGGGTCGCCGACGTCACGGGACGGGCGCCGGGCGAGGAGATCCGGCCACGGGACGTCGCTGCCGTGCTGACAAGCCCCGAGGGCGGCCTGAAGGACGTCCCCGGGAGCGCGACGGTCCGGCCCGTCCTCAACAAGGTCGACGACGGCGAACTTGAGGCGAGCGCCCGGGCCGTCGCTGAGCAGGTCGTCGAGCACCCCGACGTCGAGCGCGTCGCGCTCGCACGGATGCTCGCCGACGAACCGCTCGTCGACGTGGTGTCCTGAACGGACCCGACGGCGGAGGCAAACGCCGCCGTCACTCCCGGTGATCCGACGTGCCGCCCGCCTCACTCGCCGCCCGTCCAGCGGACCATCCACCTCACTCGCCGCCGCCGATCCGGCGGGCCGCGTCCTCGAACTCCTCGCGGGTGTTGACGTTCTCGAAGGAGTCCATCGAGGCGACCGCGGATATCTCGTCCTCGGAGACCTCGACCACGTCGTCCAGGCGCTCGATGGGGGCGACGATCCGGCGCTCGCCGTCGGCAAGTGCCGCCTCGCAGGCGTCGGCCATCGCGTCGGCCCGGTAGACCGCCTGGGTGGTCTGGTACCACCCGTCGTCCGTCCGGGGAATGGCGGCGTCGTGACCCGTCGCCCGTTCGAACAGAAACGCCGCCAGGTCCGGCGAGACGAACGGCATGTCACACGCGACCACGAAGGCGTACTCGCCGTCGGCGGCCCGCAGGCCGTTCCGGATGCCCGCCATCGGGCCCCGGTCCACCCGCTCGTCTTCCGCGTACAATACCTCGAGGCCGTACCCCGCCATCGCGTCCCGGAGGGCCGACATCTGGTCCGGCCGGCCGTTCACCACGAGTTCCTCGACGACCGGTTCGATCCGTTCGGCGACCCGGCGGACCATCGGCGTCCCCGCGAGCGGGGCGACGGCCTTGTCGGCGTCGCCGAACCGGGTCGAGCGACCGCCCGCGACGATGACCCCGCTGTGCATGGCCGCGGGTTCGGCGGGGGACGGCAAGACGCTTCCGAACGGCGGGGCCGCCGGCCCAGCGCGCCGCACGTCCAGTCGAGTGCCCCCGGGCCGAGAACCGACCGGGAGGGAACGGTTTTAGCATCTCCGGCCAGTACGGAACACCGATGACAGTGGCGGTCCCCGACCGCATCCTCCGGGTCGACCTCTCCGCCGGAACGGTCGAGAGCGAACCGGTCCCCGACCGGTGGCTGGAGCGGTATCTCGGCGGCAAGGGCCTGGGCGTTCGGTATCTCTACGACGCCGTACCCGCCGGCGCCGACCCGCTGGGCCAGGAGAACGCCCTGCTTTTCATGTCGGGGCCGCTGTCGGGGCTGCTGCCGGGGGAGGTCCGCTACGCGGCGGTGACGAAGTCGCCGCTGACGGGGACGTTCCTGGATTCCTACTCCGGCGGCGAGTTCGCGTCGTCACTGGTGGGCGCGCTAGGCGCCCACGTCGGCGTCCTGATCACGGGGCAGGCCGACGAACCGACCGTGCTGGCCGTCGAGGACGGAACCGCCGAACTCCGGACCAGGCCGGACCTGTGGGGGAGCGACGCCGTCGAGATCGACGACGCGTTCCCGGACTGGTCGGTGGCCGGCATCGGTCCCGCGGGCGAACACGAAGTCCACTTCGCGACCGTCGCCTCCGACGGCGGCGACCACCAGGCCGGCCGGGGCGGCGCCGGCGCCGTCATGGGCGCGAAGCGACTGAAGGCCGTGGTCGCCCGGGGCGAGCGTCCGGACGCGCTGGCGGATCTGCGGGCCGAATACGCCGAGCGCTACAGCGAGGACGACACCGGCCGGTGGCAGGCCGCCGGGGGGACCGTCGAGACGATCGACTTCGCGGACGAGGTCGGCGTCCTCCCATCGCGGGGGTGGCAGGACGGCCGGTTCGAGGGAACCGACGACGTCGGCATCGAGGCCGTCAAGGCGGCGGCCACCGAGCGCGAACGCGAGGACGCCGCCGTCCCCGGCGGCTTTCGGGTCGAGACCGAGGACGGCGACCACATCCCCCGCGGGGCGACCCCGATGACGCTGGGCGCGGGTCTCGGCATCGACGACTTCGACGCCGTCGCCACACTGGGGGAGACCTGCGACCGGCTCGGTCTGGACGTCATTAGCGCCGGCAACGCCGTGGCGTGGGCGGTCCGGGCCGGCGACGCCGGCTACCTCGACCGCTCGCCGTCCTTCGGCGACGGCGAGGCCGCGCGGGAACTCATCGAGGAGATCGCCCGCAGGGAGGGGTCGCTCGGGGAAGCGCTCGCGGAGGGCGTCGACGCCGCCGGCGAGCGGTTCGGCGGCGGCGAACTGATCCCGACGGTGAAGTCCGCCGAACTCCCCGCCTACGACCCCCGCGGGACCTTCGGGATGACGCTCGCGTACGCGACCAGCGACCGAGGGGCGTGCCACCGGCGGGCCCGCCCGGTCGAGGTCGAGCCGTTCGAGGGCGAGGCCTGGACCGACGCCGACCGCGTCGAGGTCGTCTACCACGGCCAGACGGTCCGGTCGGTCCTGTGGAGCCTGGTCGCCGACGACTTCGTGGGCGAACTGCTGTGGGACGACCTGGGCGCCGAGTGGCTCCGGGCGGTCGGCCTGGAGTACACGCCGACCGAACTCTACCGCGTGGGCCAGCGGGTCTGGACGCTCGCACGGCTGTTCAACGTCCGGGAGGGGTTCGACCGCAGCGACGACGCGCTTCCCAAACTATTCGCCAGGCCGCTGGCGGACGGCTCCGAGCGGGAGCGGGCGATCGACGTCGACCGGTTCCAGTCGCTTCTGTCGCGCTACTACGCCGCCCGGGGCTGGAGCCGGGAGGGCATTCCCTCGGAGCCTGTGCTGGAGCGTCTGGACCTGCTCGGCGCCGTCGACGAGCACACGCCCGTCGCGGAGGAGCCAATCGCGCCGGACCACGGCGGGGCGTAAGGTCCGCTCGACCGGCGGCCAGGAGAAGTTGGCGACCCGATCTCAGTCGTCGGCGGTAGCACCCTCGTCCGCCTCGATGTCGACCTCTATCTCGGCGGCGGCGGCCTTGTACTCGGGGATCTTCGCCCGCTCGTCGAGCACGTCGTTGGTGAGGATGTTGGCCGAGGCGGCGGCGAAGTGCGGGGTCGTCCAGATGGTCCCCTCCTTGATGTCCTCGGTCACCTGGGCCTTCACGTCGATCTCCCCGCGGCGCGAGGAGATCGTCACCGTGTCGCCGTCCTCGACGCCGTAGCGCTCGGCGTCGCTGGGGTGGATGTCGACGAAGTTCTCGGGGTGCTGGCGCTTCAGCGTCGGCGAGCGCCGACTCATCGTCCCCGTGTTGTAGTGTTCCTCCAGCCTGGCGGTCGTCAGGATGAGCGGGTACTCCTCGTCGGGGGTCTCCTTCGGGGGCTGGTGGCGGACGCCCTCGATCTTGCCCAGGCCGTCGTCGGTGTCAAAGGAATCCTCGTAGAGGTACTGGTCGCCCTCGTCGCCGGGTTCGTAGCAGGGCCACTGGATGCCCTCCTCGCCCAGCGCGTCGTAGGTCATCCCGTGGTAGATGGGGGCGACCTGGCGGAGTTCCTCGAACACCGCCTCGATGTCCTCGAACTCGAAGCCGTCGCCGAACAGCCGGGTGCCGACCTCCATCAGGATGTCGAGGTCGTGGCGGGTGTTCTCGTGGACCTTCCGGACCGGCCGCATTCGCTGGACGCGCCGGTCGGTGTTGGTGACGGTGCCGCCGCGCTCGGCCCACGTGGTCGCCGGCAGGATCACGTCGGCGTACTCCGCCGTCTCGGTCATGAAGATGTCCTGAACGACGATGAACTCCAGTTTCTGGAGCCGTTCCTCGACCCGGAGGGCGTCGGGTTCGCTCATCACGGGGTTTTCGCCCATGACGTACAGCCCGTGGACCGAGTCGCCGGCCTCGTGGGAGATCTCGACGTTGGTCAGGCCGGGTTCGTCGGGGATCTCGAAGCCCCAGACCTCCTCGACGCTTTCGCGGGCCTCGTCGTCGTCGACTGGCTGGTAGCCGGGGAGGACGTTCGGCATCGTGCCGACGTCGGAGGTGCCCTGGACGTTGTTCTGGCCGCGAAGCGGGTTGACACCCGTTCCGGGCCGCCCGAGGTTCCCGGTGACCAGCGCGAGGTTGATCTCGTTCTGGACGTTGTCGACGCCGCAGGTGTGCTGGCTCATCCCCATCCCGGTGAAGATGGCCGCGTTGTCCGCCGTCGCGTACTTCTCGGCGGCCCGCTCGATGTCTTCGAGGGGCACGCCGGCGGTCTCTGCGGCCTCGGCCTTGTCGAAGCCGTCCAGGGTCTCTTTCAGGTCCTCGAAGCCCTTCGTGCGCGCCTCGATGAACTCCTCGTCGATCCAGCCGTTGTCCAGGACCGTCTTGAGCACGACGTTCAGAAGCGGAATGTCGGTGCCGGGATCCGGCTGGATAAGCATGTGTCGGTCGGTCTCCTCAACGTCGAACGACCGGGTCGTCTTGTTGGCGTGAGGGTCGACCTGGATGACGGTCGCGCCCTCGTTGACTGCCTGCCTGAAGTAGACGCTGTTCGCGATCGGGTGTTGCTCCCCGGGATTGGCGCCCTGGATCCAGAGCACGTCGGCCTCCTCCCGGAGGTCTTTCATGCTGTTGGTCATCGCGCCGGCGCCCAGACTCTCCCGCAGCGAGTACACCGTCGAGGCGTGACACATCCGGGTGCAGTTGTCGACGTTGTTGGTGCCGTACCGGCGGGCGAGCTTCTGGATCAGGTAGTTCTCCTCGTTCATCGTCTTCGAGGAGCCGTAAAAGCCCATGGCGTCGGGCTCGTGCTCCTCGCGGATTCGCTCCAGTTCGTCGACGACCCGCGAGATGGCCTCCTCCCAGGTCGCCTGCCGGAACTCGCCGTCCTCCCTGATCAGCGGGTCGGTCAGTCGATCCTCGTGGTCGACGACTTCCGTCGCCGCGCCCCCCTTGATGCAGACCCGGCCCTCGTTGACGGGGGCGTCCCCCCAGGGCCTGAACTGCATGTCGCCGGGCTCCTCGCCCGGCTGTACCTGTATTCCACAGCCGACGCCACAGTACGGACAGATGGTCTTGACGGGTTCGTTCTCGCTTGACATGACTGAATCTCCCGGCCGCGCCCCCAATGTCTGGACGTGCCGGTTCGAGGTGAGGTTCCCACCGGCATGAAAGTTTCTCCCACTGCTGGAAACGGTACCGGAACCGTGACGTCGTGCATCCGGTCGCCACGGCGAAACACTCACCCCGCCGCGGCGGCACCATCCGGCACGATGGCGCTGACCCCCGACACCGTCGAGGCGCTCGCGGACGACTACCACGACACCCAGCCGCTCGCCGCCATCGAGGACGAGCACTACGAAATGCTCCCGTCGGCTCTGGCGGCGGGCGACTTCGGCTGGCGGGACGCCGAGTGGATCGACCAGTGGTTCTACCGTCGGTTCCTCGGGACGTACCCCGACGCCGCCCGACGGGAACGCGAATCCGCCTACGGCGACAACGACTACGAGGCCGTCCGGGACGCCATCGCGGAGGCGGCAGACGCCGCCGAGACCAGGGCAAAACTCGAGGCGCTGACGACCCTGTCCGGCGTCGACGTGCCGGTCGCGTCGGCGTTCCTGCAATTTCTCGACCCCGAGGCCTACCTGGTCATGTCGGCCCGCGAGTGGACGGTGCTCCGGAACGCGGGCGAACTGGACGCGGCCTATCCCGCCGAACCGGACGCCGGGGACTACGAGCGGTATCTATCCGCGTGCCGGGACGTCGCCGACCGGTGTGGCAGTGACCTCCGGACGGTCTACCGGGCGCTCTGGCAGCGGTGGGCGACCGAGAACCGGTAGATTCAGTCGCCCCGGAACGCCCGGATCACGTCGTCGACGACCTCGTCGTCGGCGGCGACGAGGTAGCGCCGACCCGCAACCAGTTTCGTCGAGTGCTGGACGGTCACATGGCCGTCCGTCCGGGAGATCACGATCGACCCCTCCGGGAGCACCTCGGAGACGACCTCTCCGGCGGCGGGGGCGTCGAAGTCCATCCGAACGTCGAGCACCTCCAGGTCGCCGGTCACCCCCTCCAGCGTCCGGACGTCGCTGCCGGAGAGGGCGTTGATCGCGGCCTTGATGCTCGCGCGCTCGGGGAAGTAGACGGCGTCGACGTACTCGGTGTACTCGTCGGCGCCCGCCTCCTCGATCCGTGCGACCGTCTTGATCTCCGGCGCCAGTTGCTTGGCGGCCATGCAGATCGCGAGGTTGGTGTCCTCGCGTTCGGTCAGGGCACCGAGGACGGTCGTCTCCTCGGAGAGCGCCGTCCGGAGCGTCGAGGGCTTGGTCGCGTCGCCGTTGACGCACTCGACGCCCGCGAGGTCGCCGGCTGCCTCGATGGCGTCCTCATCCTGTTCGATGACCGTGACGTCGCTCCCGCGGTCGGCGAAGTGTTCGGCGACTCGTCGGCCGACCCGGCCGCCCCCCGCGATGACGATGTGCTCCACGTCGTTCATGCAAGTCACCCTGGGGAGACCCGGTGTTAATAGCTTTCTGCGGGCGCAAGAACTGTCACGAAACCGCCGCCGGACACGAAAGGTCCGCAACGGATCGTCGCACCGGCCGACTGCAGCAGGTCGCAGCCTGCGGATCACCGCCGAGCGAGGGACGCCGGACCGGAGCCGCCGAGCAGTCGGGGCGGACGGGACCGCCGGCGCTCCGGACCGGTCAGCCCTGCTCCTGTTCGATCCGGTCGATCAGTTCGGGGACGACCTCGTGGAGGTCGCCGACGATGGCGTAGTCACCCTTGTACATGATCGCCGCCTCGGGGTCGGTGTTGATCGCCAGCACGTTCTCGGCTCCCTTCGCGCCGACCCAGTGCTGGACCGCGCCGCTGATGCCGGCGGCGATGTACAGGTCCGGCGAGATCTTCTGGCCGGTCTGGCCGATCTGGTCGTCGTGGGGCCGCCAGCCCTCGTCGACCGCGATGCGGCTCGAACCGACGGTCGCGTTTTCGATTAGGTCCGCGAGCTCCTCGAGCTGTTCGAACTCCTCGGCGCCGCCGACGCCGCGGCCGCCGCCGACGACGACCCGGGCCTCCGACAGCGGGACGCCCTCGATGTCGGACTCCTCGAACCGGTCGAGGGTGACCCGGAACGCGTCCTCGGAGACGTCGGGGGCGACGGTCTCGACCCCCGGCTCGTCGCCGCCGACGGCCTCGATCGACACCTCGTGTTCCGGCGTCGTCAGGAGTTTGGTCTCGCCGGTCATTTCGGCGTGTTCGACGAGGCTGCCGCCCCAGCGCTGGCGCCGGAGTTCGTAGGGCTCGCCGGCGTCGACCGACGTGGTGTTGGTCGCCATCGGCAGGTCCGCCTTCGCGGCGACGTGGGCCAGCACCTCGTGGACCGGGTCCGAACCGCCACCCAGCACCGCATCGGGGTCCAGGTCGTTGATCAGCGCCATGAGCGACTCGGCCCGCGCCTCGGGGGCGTAGGTCTCGGTGACCCGCCCCTCGACGACGTGGACGGTGTCGACGCCGTACTCGCCAAGGTCCGCGGCGACCTCCTCGCTGTCGAAGACCGCGGCGTCGACGTCCTCGCCGACCTGCTCGGCGACGTCCCGCGCCAGCGTGAGCATCTCCAGGGAGGTCTCCGCGACCTCGCCGTCGTCGTGTTCGACGTATGCGAGCACCATCGTCAGAGCACCTCCAGTTCCTGCATGACCTCGACGGCCTCATCGACGGCCTCGGGGCCCTCCCCGAGGATCTCGGCCTCGCTGTCGTCCGACTCGGGGACTTCGAGTTCGACCATCTGCAGGCCCTCGCCGGGCTTTTCGGGCTCGATGCGTTCGAGTTCCTGCTGTTTGGCGCGCATCTGGCTGCGCATCGACGGGTATCGGGGGGTGTTGAGCCCCTCCTTGACGGTGACGACCGCGGGGGTCTCGACCTCGAAGACCTTCGACCCGCCGGGGACCTCCTGCTTCGCGACCACGGTATCACCTTCGACATCGAACTCCTTGATGCCGGTCACGACCGGGAGGTCGAGCGCCTCGGCCACCCGGATGCCGACCTGGTAGTTGGCGTTGTCGCCCGACTCGTTGCCGAAAAACAGGACGTCGAAGTCCAGTTCGCCCTCGGAGACCTCGCCGATTGCGTTGGCGACGGCGTCGGCGGTTGCCTTCGGCCCCCACTCCTCGTCGCCGTCAGTCTCGAGGTAGACGCCCTCGTCGGCGCCGCGGCCGATGGCCTCGTAGATGATGTCGTCGGTGCCCTCGGGGCCGAGGCTCAGCACCGTGCTGGTGCCGCCCTCCTCCTCGACGGTTCGGACGGCCTCCTCGACGGCGCACTCCTCGTGTGGGCCCATCGTGTAGCCCACCATCGACGCATCGACGTCCTGGCGGTCGTCCGTCAGGATGATCTCGGCTCCGGTGTCGGCGACCCGCTTTACACAAGCTAACGTGTCCATGGTGTCGTTTCGGTAGTGGTTGCTTCGAGTTGGTTGGAACGCGATTCGCCGGGGAGAGCGGGTCTAGCTGAAGATCCGCTCGTTGTCCGGGTCGAACAGCGGGCGGCTACCCACGACCTCGATGCTCACGGGGTAGTCCTGGCCGAAGTACTCGACCTGGAGCTGTTTGCCCTCCTCCGCGACCTCCGTCGGGATGTACGCCATCAGGAGGTGCTTGCCGACCGACGGGCCGGTCGCAGCGCTGGTGACGAACGAGCGCCGCCCCTCGTCGTCGATCAGGACGTTGCCCTCCATGTCCTTGACCGGTTCGCCGCCCAGCATGAACCGGCGCTGGCCGCCGTCGGGGGCGTGGTCGTCGACCGACAGGGTGCAGAGCTTCGCAGCGGGTTCGTCCTCCAGGGCCTCCTCGTAGGCCTCCTTGCCGACGAAGTCGGCGTCCTTCACGCCGTGGAACGTCAGGCCCGCCTCGGCGGGGTTGTAGTCGTGTTCGAGTTCGTGGCCGTACAGGCGGTAGCCCTTCTCCATGCGGCCGGTGGCGCCATAGACGCCCGTGCCGACCGGCCGGATGTCGTGCTCCTGGCCGGCCTCGTAGATGATGTCCCAGAGCCGCCCGGCCTGCTCCATCGGGGCGTAGATCTCCCAGCCGAGTTCGCCGACGTAGGAGATGCGCATCGCCCAGGCCTCGACCTCGCCGATGGTGACCTTCTGGGCGGTGTACGGCGGGAACGCCTCGTGGGACATGTCCTCCTCGGCGACGGGGTCGACGACCTCGCGGGCCTTCGGGCCCCAGACGCCCAGCGTCGCCAGCGAGGAGCTCTTGCTGACGAGTTCGGCGTCGGCGTCGTCGGGGATGTGTCGGCGGACCCACTGCTTGTCCGCGCCGGCCATGCCGCCGCCGGTGATGAACCGGAACCGGTCCTCGTCCATCCGGGCGACGGTGAGGTCCGACCGGAAGCCGGCGTCGGAGTCCAGGATCGGGGTGTAGACGGTCTTGCCGACGTCGACGTCCATCCGGCCGACGGCGAGGTTCTGGACGACGTCGAGGGCGTCGTCGCCGACGACCTCGAAGATGCCGAAGCCGGTGTCGCCGATCATGCCGACGTTGTCACGCATGTGGAGGTGCTCGGCGAGGATGATCGGCGACCACCAGCGCCGGTCCCACTCGTGGGTGCGCTGGAGGTGGTTGATCTCCGACTCGTACTTCTGGAGCAGGTCCTCGTTCGAGCGGAACCAGCGGGGGCGCTCCCAGCCGGCCGCCTCGAAGAACTCCGCGTCCAGGTCGACCTGGCGGTCGTAGAAGCCGCTGGTCCGGAGCGGGCGGGAAGTCTGCCACTGCTCCATCGGGTGGATGATGCCGTAGATCTTGCGGAAGCCCTCGTCGGAGCGCTCTTTGACGTACTCGTCGGACCGGCCGTACTCGTCGTACCGGGCGATGTTCATCCCGTGGATGTCGGTGTCGAGCGCGCCCCAGCCCTCGGTCATCCAGCGGGCAGTCTCCTTTGCGATGGCGGGCGCCTCCTTGATCCAGATGGCGGCGATCGACCAGAAGTTGTTCAGGTCCTTGACCGGACCGACGACCGGGCCGCCGTCCGGGGTCATCGACAGCAGGCCGTCGATGGAGTGTCGGATGCCGGCGTCAGGGTCGTCGAGGATCTCCGGCATCAGTTCCAGGGCGTCCTCCATGGACTTCTCGAAGGCGTCCTCGGTCAGCGGCAGCTGGGTCGGCGACAGCGGCGCCTCGTCGATCGAGGGGATGTCCTCGACGTCCAGCAGGATCGGCCGGTGCTGGTAGGAGCCGACCTCCATGTCGTTGCCGTGCTGGCGCTCGTACATCCGGACGTCCATGTCCCGGACGATCGGGTAGCTGATCTCGCCGTCCTTCTCCTCGAACTGGTCGATCGGGCCGACGCTGATCATCTGGTGGACCGCCGGCGTCAGCGGCACCTCCGTGTCGGCCATCTCCGCGAACTCCGGCGCCCAGATGCCCGCGGCGTCGACGAAGTCCTTCTCGACCTCGACGGTGCCGCGGTCGGTCTCGACGGCGGTGACCGTCCGGCCCTCGGTCTTGACGTCGGTGACCTCGGTGTTGGGCGAGACGGTGAGCGCGCCCATGTCCCGGGCCCGCTCGCGGCAAATCTCGCCGAACCGGAGCGGGTCACAGGTCCCGGCGTCCTCGGAGTACATCGCGCCCTGGATGATGTTCTCGTTGATGTAGGGCACCATCTCCTTGACTTCCTCGGCGTCGATGAGCTCCGCGCTGGCGCCGTAGGATTTGGCCGACTGGACGCGGCGCTTGAGCTCCTCCATCTGCTCGTCCGACCGGGCGACCTCCATGCCGCCGGCCTCGGTGAAGACGCCGGCCTCGTCGTACTGCTCGATGGCGTCGTAGGTCAGCTCGGTCATCTCCTTGGAGTGCTCGACCGGCATCAGGAAGTTCGACGCGTGGCCGGTCGATCCGCCCGGGTCCGGGAGCGGCCCCTTGTCGATCAGGAGGATGTCGTCCCGCCCCTGATCGGCGAGGTGATACGCCAGGCTGTTGCCGACGATCCCGGCGCCGACGATGACCGTCCCCGCGCTCGACGGGAAGTCCTCGCTCATCGACGACCACCCGCTTTGTGGGGGGAGCGTCGGTCAGTGATGCCCGTACCTGCGGCGGTGGTGGTTGGGTCCATACTCTTTGGATGAACGGGTAGCTGGCTATTAAAGGACAGCATAACTGAAAGAACGGTTAGGTAACGTGTCGCGCACGGGGGCGCAAGCCCGCCCCGGGTACGGCGCCAGAAATGGCTCAATCGTCGAAATTCCGGACGCTTTCGGGGCTTACGACCCCACTCCCGGATCCGGCGGTTCGACCGGATCCGTCCGCGACTCGCCGAGTTCGCACAATACATACGATATCCGTGAAGTCGTGTTTCCGGGCGGGGCCATCGGCGGCCAGCCGGAGCGACGACGCCAGCGGGCCCATCGACGCTCACTCGCGCTCGTCGTCCCGGATGTGTGGCATCTCCGCCGGCGGCACGAGACCCCGCTCCTGGAGGGCGGATCGGGCCTTTCCGAACAGCGAGGTGTGGCCCCGCTCCTCGCGGTAAAAAGTCGCCGTCAGGCCGACGAGTGCAACAAGCGACAGGACGGCGAACGGGCCGCCGGTGAGCACGGCCACGGCCTGCAGGGACTGGCCGCCGCCGACGAGCAGCACCGAGACTGCGATCGCACCCTGGAAGGCCCCCCAGAAGACGATCGTGCCCGTCGTCGGGGCGACGTCGCGTTCGGTCGCCAGGATGGCGACGATCAGCGTCGAGGTGTCCGCCGAGGAGACGATGAACACGACGATCAGCGCGAGAAACAGGAACATTAGCAACTCGCCCATCGGCAGCGCCGCGAAGATCGGGAACCCGGCCACCGCCTCCGACCCGCCGTGCGCAGCGATGGTCCCGAGGACGTCGGCGGTGCCGGTGTGCTGCAGCGACAGCGACGTCCCGCCGAGCAGCAGGAACCACGCGGCGCTCGCCGCCGACGTCGCGACGACGCCCGTGAACGCGACCGTCCGAACCGTGCGGCCCTTCGACAGCGCCGCCAGGAAGAGGCCGGCAAACGGCGCCCACGAGAACCACCACGACCAGTTCCAGACCGTCCAGCTAGCCATCCACTCCCCGCCCAGGTGGAGGCTCATCGGGGCGAAGTCGACGGCGTAGCCCGCAAGCGCCGCCGCGCCGCGGTCGAAGACGAACGACCGCGGCCCGACCGCAAACAGCAACAGTCCGAACAGGCCGAAGAGGACCAGATTGACCCCCGCTATCCGGCGGATGCCGCGCTGGACCCCCGTTCCCGCGGAGATCGCGTAGATGACCGTCAGCCCCGTGACGAACAGGACGGGGCCGAGCGCGCCGTAGGTGACCCCCCACTGGAAGTCGATGCCGGCGAGAAACTGCTGGCTGACGAACGCGACCGACGTCGCGACACCGCCCAACGTCGCGAAGACGGCCAGCACGTCGACCAGCGTCGCCCACCGGCCGTCGAGGCCGTCGACGCCCAGAAACGGCGTCAGGATCGTCGAGACCCGCAGCGGCGCACCCCGGTGATAGGTGAAGTACGCGATCGGCAGCCCCACGACCACGTAGGCGCTCCAGGCGGAGATCCCCCAGTGGAACAGGGCGTAGGTCAGCGCGCCGACGATCGCGCCCTCCGAGCGGGGCGCGGCGTCCACGAGCGGCGGCGGCGAGTCGTAGTGAAAGATCGCTTCGGCGGGCCCCCAGAAGACGATGCCCGCGGCGATCCCCGCCGTGAAGAACATCGCAAAGTACGTCGGGTACGTGTAGGTCGGTTCCGCGTCCGGGCCCCCCAGCCTGACGTCGCCCCACGGCCCCACCAGAAGAAACAGGACGTACACCACCGACAGGAACATCGCGCCGAGAAACAGCCAGTCGAACCGGGTCAGCAGGACGCCCTGAACCGCCGAGACGGCGGTCTCGGTGCCGCCCGGAAACAGGAGCCTGGCGGCGAAAAACAGCACGAACACGACCACGGGAACGCCGAACGTCGCCGGGTCCTGCCGGCCGACGAATCCACGGAGGCTCTCCAGCGAGGACCCGTGTCTGACCCGGAGCAGGTACTGCGCGCCGGATCCGCGGCCCGCCGCCGCGTCGCCGGCCGCCAGCGGCAACAGCGAGACGTACGCCAGTCCCGACCCGAAAAACAGCAGCGCGACGACCAGCCACCCCTGACCGGAGGCGACCGCGCTGACGAACTGCGGGAAGAAGAACCCGGAGACGACGACGGTGCCGGACAGCACGAACACCGGGACCAAGGCCCGCCGGAGCAGCGTCTCCAGCCCGAACTCGTCATGCGTCGACATGACACGAAGGTGGACCCGCCCGGACATAGTAGTGTCGCCACGCGCGGGTGACACGGACAGCCCGAAAGGGGCCCGTTCCACGAATGGGTGAACCAAATTCGATAAATTTTCATATATGTCGAGCGTTCCGGGGCGACCTGGCCAAGTCGCATCTAGCGGCTGGTAGATAGGACAACGTTCTTGCCGGTGTGCGGAGGATATGAAAGGGAGATGTCTTCTGACGACGACGGGGAGTCGTTCCCCACGGACTACGAGATCGCACAGAACGCGGAGCCGGAACCCATCTGGAACGTCGTGGACGGCTGGGGGCTCGACCGCGACGACCTCCAGGTGTACGGCGAGCACAAGGCGAAAGTCACACACGAGGCCGTGGACCGACTCCGCGACGAGGCGGCCGACAAGGCCGAGAACCTGGTACTGGTCACCGGGATGACCCCCACGCCGATGGGCGAGGGCAAGACGGTCACGACCGTCGGCCTCGGCCAGACGCTCAACGCCATCGGCGAGGACGCGATGATCGCCATCCGGGAGCCCTCGCTGGGCCCGGTGTTCGGCGTCAAGGGCGGGGCCGCCGGGGGCGGCTACTCCCAGGTGCTCCCGATGGAGGACATCAACCTCCACTTCACGGGCGACCTCCACGCGCTCACGTCGGCACACAACCTCATCGCGGCGATGCTTGACGCCAAACTCGCGAAGGGCAACGAACCGGGCATCGACGTCAACGAGGTGGCCTGGCCGCGGGCCGTCGACATGAACGACCGCGCCCTGCGCGAGATCGTCATCGGCCTCGGCGGGTCGACCGGCGGGACTCCCCGCGAGGACAACTTCCTGCTGACCGCCGCCTCCGAACTGATGGCGGTCCTGGGAATGGCCGAGGACCTGGCGGACCTCAAGGAACGGGTCGGCCGGATCATCGTCGCCTACGACCAGAACGGCGAACCCATTACCGTCGACGACATCGACGCCACCGGCGCCGTCAGCATCCTGCTGCGCGACGCCATCCAGCCCAACATCGTCCAGACCCTGGAGGGCACCCCGGCGTTCGTTCACGGCGGGCCGTTCGCGAACATCGCCCACGGGACGAACTCCCTGATCGCCGACAAGGCCGCCTTCGGCATGGGCGACTACGTCGTCACCGAGGCCGGCTTCGGGTCGGATCTCGGCGCCGAGAAGTTCATGAACATCGTCGCCCGCCTGGGCGACCTGACCCCGAACGTGATCGTGCTGGTCGCGTCCGTCCGCGCGCTGAAATACCACGGCCTGGACATGTGGCCCGCCGACATGGACGAGATCGGCGAGGCCGGCGTCGACGCCGTCGAGGCCGGGTTCGAGAACCTCGACCGGCACGTCTCGAACCTCCAGAAGTTCGGCGTCCCGGTCGTCGTCGCGGTCAACCGCTTCCCCGACGACACCGACGAGGAGGTCCAGGCCGTGCTCGACCACGCTCACGACGACCTGGGCGTGCGGGCCGCCGAGTCGCGGGTCTTCGAACAGGGCAGCGACGGTGGCGTCGACCTCGCGGAGAACGTCGTCGCGGAGGCCGAGGCCAACGACGGCTCGGAGTTCGCGCCGCTGTACGACGACGAGGACTCGATCAAGGACAAGATCCGCACGGTCGCCACCGAGGTCTACGGCGCCGACGGCGTCAACTTCACCGGCGACGCCGAGGACGACATCGAGCGCATGGAGGAACTCGGCTTCGGCGAGTACCCCATCTGTCTCTCGAAGACGTTCCACTCGCTGAGCGACGACCCGAGCAAGAAGGGCGCGCCGACCGGCTGGACGCTGGACGTCCGGGAGGTCTACCCCTCGGCGGGGGCCGGCTTCCTCGTCGCACTGACCGGCGACGTGCTGACGATGCCGGGCCTGCCCGCCGACCCCGCGGCGGCGAACATGGACATCGACGACGACGGCAACATCTCCGGGCTGTTCTGAGCTAGCGAGACAGGAGTTCAACCGAAGTTCAGCGACCCTTTTTATTGGTGCCTGACGACGGGTGAATATGAGCCGACAAGAGTGGCGTCCGACACCGGATTCTATTTAATTAGTTGGGTGTCCTACGGCGAGTCCCTGTCTGAGGATGCCACGTATGTGTGTCAGCCCCCGGCCGCGATGGCGACGAAGTTCTCCACGATGCGCTTGCCCTCGTCGGTGAGGATGCTTTCGGGGTGGAACTGCACGCCGAAGTGCGGGTGGTCGACGTGGCGAACCCCCATCACGACGCCGCGCTCGTCGGTGGTGTAGGCGGTCTCGACCAGATCCCCCGGGAGGTCGTCGCGTTCGATGGCCAGGGAGTGGTACCGCCCTGCGTCGAACGGATCGGAGACGCCGTCGTAGAGGGCGGTGTCCTCGTGGCTGACCTCGGAGGGCTTGCCGTGGACCACGTCGGGAGCGTGGGCGACCGGGGCGCCGTGGGCCGCGCTCAGCGCCTGGTGGCCGAGACAGACCCCCAGCGCCGGATAGGTCGTCTCCGCGAAGACGTCGATGGAGACGCCGGCCTCCGCGGGCGTGCCCGGGCCCGGCGAGACGACGACGCCGTCCGGGTCCAGGTCGCGGATGGCCGCGACGTCGATGGCATCGTTGCGCCGGACGACCACCTCGTCGAACTCGCCGACGTACTGGACGAGGTTGTACGCGAACGAATCGTAGTTGTCGACGATGAGTATCATCGGGCGCCCTCCCGCGCTGCGTTCTCGACGGCCAGCGCCGCCCGCTCGCCGAGCGCCTCGTCGACGGCCGTGACGAGCGCCCGGGCCTTGTCCAGGGTCTCCTGGTACTCCTGGTCCGGCACCGAGTCGTGGACGATGCCGGCGCCGACCCGGAGGCGGTACTGGTCGTCGTGGCGGACCAGCGTCCGGATGGTGATGTTCAGCGTCGCCCGGTCGTCGAACCCGAAGATGCCGACGCTGCCGGTGTACGGCCCCCGGCGGGTGCGCTCGACCTCGTCGATTATCTCCATGGTCCGTGGCTTCGGCGCGCCCGTGATGGTGCCGCCGGGGAACACCGCCGCGACCGCGTCCGAGAGCCGCTTTTCGTCCCGTCGGCGGCCCTCGACCAGCGAGACGAGATGCATCACCTCCGAGTAGCGGTCGACCCGGCGGTACTCCGACACCTCGACGGTGCCGTACTCGCTGACCTTCCCGAGGTCGTTACGCTCCAGGTCGACCAGCATCGCGTGCTCGGCGCGCTCCTTCTCGTCAGTCAACAGGTCCCGCTCCAGTCGCTCGTCCTCCTCGGGTGTCTCCCCGCGGGGCCGGGTGCCGGCGATGGGTTCGGTGACCAGGCGGTCCCCCTCGACCTCCAGCAGGAGTTCCGGGCTGGCGCTGACGAGGTCAATCCCCGGGAACTCCAGCAGCCCGGAGTACGGCGCCGGATTGACCCGCCGGACGGCGTCGTACGCCTCGACGGGATGGACGGCGGCGGGGGCGACGAGCCGGTGGGAGACGTTCGTCTGGAACGTATCCCCCTCCCGAACGTAGCGTTTGATCGTCCGGACCCGGTCGGCGAACTCGGCCGCCCCGGCCTCGCTCTCGAAGGTCGCCTCGACGGCGTCGGACTGTGGTGCCCGGACGGTCGATTCACCGGCGAGCGCCGCCTCGGCGAGGCCGGTTGCGGATTCGAGCCCGGCCTCATAGGCCGCCGCCGGCGAGTCGCCGACTTCCGGGCAGGCGGTCACGCGGAGTTCGACGGCGCCCTCGTGGGGCTCCGTCCAGGCTGCCAGGCGGTCGAACACGCCGAGTTGGAGACGGGGCAGACCGTCGGGTTCGGTCGTCGCTGGCAGGTCCTCCAGTTCGCGCGCGATATCGTAGGACAGCCACCCGACGGCGCCGCAGGGGTAGGGCACGTCGCAGTCGCTCCGAACCAGTCGTTCCCGGTCGAGCAAGCCGTCGATGGCCTCGATGCTCGGGCTTGCGACGTCGTGCTGGCCGGGGTCGGCACGCGGCGTCGCGTCGGCGCGCACCTGCACCCGCTCGACCGGGTCGACGCCGAAATACCCCCAGCCGGACTGGCCGCCGGTGGTCTCCAGAAAGACCCCGTCGGCGTCTGCGGACCGGGCGCGGCGGTACGCCTCGAAGGGGTCCGGAACGGTGACCCGGACCTCGACGGGAACTCGGGCATCGGAGGGTGCCGACGCCGCGGTCTCGACGAACGATGCCTCCTCGGTGACGACCGTTATGTCCTCCATGTGTGGTGGGTTCCTCCCGGGAGTCGGCCCGGCGTCTTCGGTGTTTCCCGGAAGGAAGGGGACCCGGGTATAAAAGCTTGCGCGCGCGGGCGAGTCGTATCATCGGCGTGATCGGTCGAGCCGCCGTTCCGTAAACCGTGGGCGGCGCTGTCGGGCGCATCGAGCGCAAAAAGACCGCTCGCGACCGCCGAACTGGTCAGGGTACGGTGGAGCCACCGCGGGGCGACTTACTCGTCGGCTTCCTCGCGGGCGTTGAGTTTGGCCTGCTCGCGGGCGCTCGGGTTGACCGACTCCTTGAACGGCACCTCCGCGACCGTCGCGTAGACCGGTTCGCCCGGCTCCTCGGCGTACTCGTCGGGCAGGTGGACCCGGAACTCGATGTCGAGGTCCTCCGTGTAGATCTCGTCGTTGAGCGGCTTGTCCGTCTCCTCCTGGAGCTTCTCGGCGGGGACGAAGCCCATCGCGATGTTCGTCTCGAGTTCGGGGTTCCACCACGGCGAGGTCACGTAGCCGACCTCCTCGCCCGTCTCGGGGTCGGAGACGAGCCAGAAGTCCGGCGCGTAGTCGCGGATCGGCTCGCCGGCCATCTTCAGCCCGACCATCTTCAGGTTGAACG